>JBOHFJ010000045.1:0-18835 GCA_050699655.1 Pseudonocardiaceae bacterium | reverse complement strand
CACCAAGGCGAGCAAGCTGGACCGATCACTGGCCGCCGCGGCGGCCAGCCGGTGATTGCCGTCGGCGACCAGCAGCGGAGCGCGCGCCAGCACGGCGAGCAGGCCGTCCTGCCCGGCTCCGGGGCCGAGCAGCCACAACCGGTGCCGCCGACCACCGGAATCGGTGATCGACACCACTGGCGCTCCCAGCGCGTCGATGCACTCCAGCACCGCCCCGGTCAGCTGATCACCACCGGTGACGGGTACGAGCATCGCCGCGCTGGTCGCGCAGCCGAGCCCGTTGATCACCGCGGCGCGCTCGGCCACCAGCCGCGGATAGACCTCCTCGCTGTGTCGCACCCAGGACACTCCGTGCGGGTCCACGGCGGCTGGATCGACCAGGCACAACACGCCGAGGGCCACCCCGTCCGGGCCGTCCACCCGATACGGCGCCAGCACCTCGGCCACCGGGCGATACGCGCTGACCCGCAGCCGATCCAGGGCTTGCCGGGCCGCTGGCAACGCATCGGCCAACGACAGTCCCGCAGCCAACGCGGCTGGCGTGCGATGCGGGTGCTGCGCGGCCAGCAGCGTGTCACCGCCGTCCCGCGGCTCGGCCAGCGCCGCTACCACATCGGTGGCCGCGGCGAACTCATCAACGTCGGGTCCGGGCACGCCATCGGCGACCACCCAGCCGTGCTTGATCGCCCGCACCCACCCGTCATCGACCACCGTGTCATCCGACCAGCGTCACCGGATATGTCAGATCCCCGCGATGACGGCCACCGCGAGACCGAGCACAAGCAGCGGGCCAGCGACCCTCAAGTGCACAAACGCCAGCGCGGCGAACCACAGCGGCCACACCGGCACCGGGCGCGGCGGCTGCTCGGGCCGCGGCTGGCGAAACCACGGCCACACCGTGGCCAGCCGGTAGAGCCCGCCGAGCGCGAGCAGCGCCGGCCACGGCAGCGCGCCGAGGACCACGCTCACCACGATGAGCAGGTAGCAGCCCACCATCAGGGCCAGCGTCGCGGCCCGGGCCCGCCGCTCACCCAGCAGCACCGGCAGCGTGCGAATCCCCAACGGCTCGTCGTAAACAATCTTGTCGGTGTGCTTGCCCATCAGCACCGACGTGCACAGCAGCGCATAGGGCAGCGATGCCAGCAGCACCTGCCAGTCCAGCGTCCCGACCGCCGCGTAGTACGTGCCGCCGACCATCAGCGGGCCCCACACCACCAGCACGTCCGGCTCCCCCAGCCCGCGCTTCTTCAGCCGCAGCGGCGGCGCGGTGTAGGCCACCGACAGCGCGAACCCGGCCAGCGCGAACGCCACCACGGGCCAGCCCCGCGCCACCGCGAGCACGACGAGGATCACCAGGTCCACGGCGTTGATGACCAGTACCGACACGATCAGCGCCCGGCGCGTGACCAGCCCGGACAGGATCGGGTGCGGGGCGTACAGCGCGCGCGGGTAGCTCGCGGTGTCCGACCCGGAGCTGGTGTCGTAGAGGTCGTTCATCAGGTTGTTGGCCAGGTGCGCGAGCGTGATCCCGACGACGGCCAGAACGAGCCAGCGCCAGTCGACGACGGGCGCGCGGGCGGCCAGCAGCCCGGCCACCAACCCGGCCACCAGGGTCATCGGCAGCACGGCGGCGCGGGAGACCACGATCCAGCGGGTCACCGCGTCGATCGGGCCATCGGGCGGGTTGGTCGTGCGCAGGGCGTAGCGCCAGGCGCTCAACCGGGAGGCGGGCGCGGCGTCGGTCACACCGTCGAGCCTGACAACTCCAGCCGGATCGGTCAATGGAACGCGTGCACCACCGCGCCGGGCTCGCTACCCGGATTCCGCGGTAGATCGTGCCTGCGGTCGGTGGTGGGCGAGGTCGGCGTGATGGTCGGTGCCCTCGTGGCTGTGCGGGTCGGTGTGCACGGCGGCCGAGGTGAGCCGAGGTACCGCGTGGATGAGCTGGTGTTCCGCGGTGACGGCGATGGCGTGGGCCTGGACGACGGTGAGGCTGGCGCCGACCACAATGTCGCATTCGGCACGCAGCTGGTGGCCGATCCAGCGCAGGCGGACCGCACCGGTGCCGAGCACTCCGGGCGTGGCCCGCAAGGTGGCCTCTACCTGGTCGACGAGCGCGGGGTCAACGGCGTCCATGAGCCGCCGGTACACCTCCCGAGCGGCGTCTTTGAGCACCAGCAGGATCGCGGCGGTGATGGCCAGGCCGACAATCGGGTCAGCCCACCGCCAGCCCAGCTCGACGCCGCCGGCACCGAGCAGGACCGCCAGCGAGGTGAACCCATCCGTGCGGGCGTGCAACCCGTCCGCGACCAGCGCGGCCGACCCGATGTCGCGACCGACCCGGATGCGGTATCGGGCGACCACCTCATTGCCGACGAACCCGACCAGCGCGGCGACCGCCACGGCGAGCAGGTGGAACACCTCGGCCGGGTGCAGCAACCGCTGGATCGCCTCATACCCGGCAAGCGCGGACGAGGCGGCAATGAGCGCCAGCACGATGATGCCCGCCAGATCCTCAGCACGGCCAAAGCCATAGGTGTACCGGCGGGTTGCCGCGCGGCGGCCCAGCAGGAACGCGATCCCCAACGGCACGGCGGTCAACGCGTCGGCGACGTTGTGCAGGGTGTCCCCCAGCAGCGCCACCGAACCGGACAGGGCCACCGCCACCGCCTGTACCACGGCGGTCCCGGCGAGGACGGCCAAGGAGATCCACAGAGCCCGCATGCCCGCTTGGGAGGTCTCCATCGCCGTATCGATCTTCTCCGCGCTGTCATGTGAATGCGGAGTGATCAGGCCGGACAACCGGCGCCACCATGGCCCACCGTGGCCGTGGCCGTGCGAGTGCTGGTCGTGATCGCTGCCCATGCCGGCCGCCCCTCGCGCGATGACTCGTGTCATGCCACCATAGGTGCTCATGTACGCACGCGACAACGCGGCAACAGCCGCCACGCAGCAACAGCCACCCACCGGCGCGCAGGTCGAGGCCGCCGTGACGGCGCTGCGGATGCTGGCCGACCCGACCCGGCTACGGCTGCTGTGGCTGCTGGACACCAGCGAGTACGACGTGAGCAGTCTCGCCGCCGCGGTGGGGACGGCCAGGCCCTCCGTGTCGCAACATCTGGCGAAGCTGAAGCTGGCCGGACTGGTCACGATGCGACGCGAGGGCCGGCGGGCGGTGTATGCCGCCCGCGGCAGGCAGGTGCATCAACTCCTCATCGAGGTCTTGGGCACCGCCGACGCGAGCTCGCATGCCCGGGAGGACTGAACCGTTTCCTCCATCTGACCTGCGTCAGGTGTGGGGCGCGGCGCGGCTGGGTAATCGGTAGCCAGGTAATCGGTAGCCAGGTAATCGATGCAAGCCCGACGCAGGAGGTGCAGACACGATGGCAGACATCACCCAGCTGATCCTGGACGATCACGAAACCTTCCGCCGGGAGTTCGCCGCCCTGGGTGGCCCCCTCGACAACCCGCCAGATGACCCCCCCGACGACCCCCTAGGTGACCCCGGCGAGCCCGAGCGGCTCCGCGAGATCTGGGAACCCCTCGCGGCATTGCTCGAGACGCACGCGGCGGCGGAGGAGGCCATCTTCTACCCGCAACTACTGCGGCGAGGCGATGACGCTGAAGCCGAGACCCTGGACGCGATCGGTGACCACAACGACATCCGCGACGGGATACGCGAGGCAAGCCAGCACCCGATCGGCACTGTCCCGTGGTGGGACGCCGTCCGGAAAACCCAGGCGGCCAACAGCGAGCACATGGCCGAGGAGGAGAACGACGCCCTCGCTGATTTCCGACGCAACACCTCCCTCAGCGTGCGCGTGGACCTGGGCCACCAGTTCCTGAATTTCAAGACTAACCATTCTGATGCCCGGAACCTCACTGTGTCAATCGATTATGGCAGCGACAAGGACCCCCGGGAATACGTCGGCGCGATGCGGGAGCAGATCTCTCCCAGCGGGAAGGGTAACTCGCTGGGTATCGGCAGCCTGAAAGGAATTTGATGATGCAGGACCATTTGTTGCGCCACTGCGCACCCATCCCAGCCGCAGGCTGGCGACAGATCGAGGACGAAGCCAAGAACCGCCTGACGACGAGACTGGCCGCACGCCGGCTGGTCGACTGGTCGGGACCGCACGGCTGGACGCATTCGGCCACCAACCTCGGCCGGACCACGTCGTTGGAGGCCGCGCCGCCGGGGACGAAGTCCGAAACGCTCCTCGCCCGGCAACGGCGAGTCCTGCCCCTGAGCGAGTTCCGGGTGAGCTTCACCGTGGAGTGCTCCGGGCTGCAGGACGCCGAACGCGGCGCCACCGACGTGGACTACGCCGATCTTGACCGGGCCACCCACGAGGCGGCGTTGATCGAGAACCGCGCGGTGTTCCACGGCTGGCCCGAAGCGGGGATCAGCGGAATCGTGGAGTCCAGCGCTCATCCCGCTGTGACGCTGGGGCACGCCACCAAGACGTATCCGCGGGTGATCGCCCAGGCCGTCGACATGCTCCGCCAGGCTGGCATTGCGGGCCCGTTCACGTTGGCTATCGGCCCGGAGGGGTACACCCGCATCGTGGAGACGACCGAGAACGGGGGTTATCCATTGCGGGAGCACCTGAGCACGATCCTCGGCGGGGAAGTGGTGTGGGCGCCCGGCCTGGACGGTGCCCTGGTGCTGAGCAAGCGGGGCGGCTACTTCGTCCTCGACGTCGGCCAGGACTTCTCGATCGGCTATACCCGGCACGACGCCGAGCTGGTGACGCTGTACTTGGAGGAGAGCTTCAGCTTCCACGTCACCGAACCGGACGCGAGCGTCGTCCTCACCGATGCGTAGTTCTGATTAAGTTCTGTTTGAGGGGATCAACCATGTCAACAACACGTTCTTCGCTCGACGTCCAGCAACGGTCTACCCTGACAATGCAACGCAGCCGTGGTGCGGCGAGCGGCTTGCTGCTCGTGCTGCTCGGCGCCTGGGGTGCCATCATCCCCTTCGTCGGGCCGTACTTCCACTACACCTTCGGCGTGCCAGTCCCCTGGTTCTTCACCTACGACCGGCTGTGGCTGGACGTCCTGCCCGGCGTCGCTGTCCTCCTCGGCGGCCTGATCCTCGGGCCGAGCGCGAACCGGGCCAGCGGCGGGCTGGGAGCGTGGCTCGCCCTGATCGGCGGGATCTGGTTCACCACCGGGCCGGTGATCAGCCAGCTTTGGCGCGTCGGAGGGCTCGACGCGCCGATCGGTCCGCCGTTCGGGGCGAACGTGATGCCGTTGCTCGAGCAGCTCGGCTACTTCTATGGGCTCGGAACGCTGATCACGGCGCTGGCGGCATTCGCGCTGGGCCGGTTGACCGTGCGCTCAGTACACGACTGAACAACTCATACGGGCTTGAGCGGGTCGTGACCGAGCGACATCAAGCGGTGCCGCCAACCGATCCGACCCGCTCGGGCACTTCCGTGGCTCCCGCGCTCGGCGTTCACTCGCCGGATCACTCCGCGCATCACCTGGAGATCGTCAGAGGTGAGGTCGCTCTGGCGCTTGCCCAGAATGCGCAACACCTGTTGGCCAGTGGGAGTGCCCGCCTGCTCGGGGAGGATTACGGCGCCTGGGCCAGCCGAGTGGGTGCGCAGCCAGTCAGCGAGCTCCCGCGGCGACATGTTCACCACCCGGTGGAACTCGTGCCACAGTTCACTCTCGTGCCGCGCGGTGTCTACCATCGTCCCGCTCTCTTTCGACTCGCTCTTTTTCGGGCCGCTCTCTTTCGGCCCGCTCACTTTCAACACTGTGTTCACCATGGCACAGAGTGCCCTCGTGACCACACGCACAAACCTGGCTCAAGCCGTCCGGGGCGATGGCGCGCCGCTCATCGGATGGCCAGCGCCAGCGCCCCACCGAGGCAGGCCAGGCCGATCACCATCCAGGTCACGTAATCGTTGACCACTCCACTCTGGAAGCGGCGGATCGGCCCCACCAGCCCGGTCCCGGGCTCCCCTGCCCGGCGCAGCAGCGGCAGGCGGCGCCAGTAAAGGGACGCCAGGGCCAGCACCAGGCTGCCGGCGACCGTGGCGGCGCCAGCGACCACGTCAGTGCGGGTGACCCCGGTATCCTCGGCGGCCATGCTGGCCGCCGAGGAGGCGATGTGGGCGCCGGCGAGCACGGTGGCGGTGTAGGCGCCCTGGTCCCGCAAGCGCAGCGCCCCGGCCTGGACCATCGCTCCGAGGTGCGGAAACAGGCCAACAACGACCGCCAAGGCCACCAGCACGACCGGAGGGACGATCATCGAAAGGGGCACCCGGCTGCTGGCCTCGTCGGTCTCCGAGGTCTCCTCCGAGGCTTCCTTGCCCATCTCGGGATCCTCAGCGGGCGGGTCGCCGAGCCCGTAGAAGACGCCGCCGGCGACACGCAGCACCGCCGCTCCCACCAGGATGGAGGTGCCCATGATCACAACGGTGATCCAGGGCATCCCACGGGTGTCACCGCTGTGCCCAATCCAGCCGGCGCCGAGGTACAGCGCGAAGGGGGGCAGATCGGCCAGGCCCAGAGCGGCCAGCGAAAACACCACTCCCGTGAGGCGCAGCCGCTTTCCCCGGCCGTGCAGCGACGTCTCGTTGACGGACCCGAGCCGGTGCAAGACGATGCCCACGCACAAAAACAAGGCGGCCTTGACCAGACCGTGGCCGATGACGTAGACGGCCGCGCCGGTGAGGCCCAGCGGGGTGAGCAGCGCGATGCCGATCAAAAACAGGCCGGCGTGGTTGATCGTGGAGAAGGCCAGCAGGCGCTTGAGGTGGCGTTGCCGGAAACAGAACAGGGCACCCACGACGGCCGTGAGGATCCCGAGCACCAAGAGTGCGGCGGTGACGGCGGCCCGGTGGCCGAGACCGGCACCGAACATCGACCAGTAGACCCGGGCGACCCCATAAAGGCCGAGCTCGACCATCACACCGGAGAACAACACGCACACGGGGGTGGGTGCCACGGCGTGGGCGTCGGCGAGCCAGAAGTGGAACGGGACGATGGCACCCTTGGTGAGCAGGCCTGAGAGGATAAGGACGAACGCCACCACAACCAAGCCGTCGGGGCGGTGCCCGGCGATGGATTGACCGATCTGGGCCATGTTCAGAGCGCCGGTTCGACCATAGATGAGGGCGATGCCCGACAGCGAGAAGTAGGCCCCGACGCTGTTGGTGATGGCGAAGTTGAGCGCTCCCTGCAGCGGGCCGCGTTCCTCGATCCGGTAGGCGGTCAGGGCGTAGGCGGCCACCCCCATGAGCTCGAACCACACGAACAGGTCGAAGATGTCCCCGGTCAGGCAGAAGCCGACCATGCCCGCCAAGAAGACGAGCATGAGGGCGTGGTAATAGGTCGACACGCGCTCGAAATACCGCCAGGAAAAGACCATCGCCGCGGTGACCAGCAAGGCCGCGAGGGCGGCCAGGCCGCCGCTCAGTTCGTCCACGGCGAAGTCGATGCCCAGCGCCACTCCGTGCGATGGGGTGAAACCAGCGAACCAGTACACCCGCTCGCCGCCAGCCGTGCCGAGCACGATGATGATCAGCATCGCCGCGACGGCGGCGGCGATGAGGATGGCCACCGCGTCGAGGAGGCGTCGCCGGTGGGCGAACAGCGGGCTGAGCGCGGAGACCCCGGAAGCGCCCAGCAGGGGGACGACCACGGTCAGCGGCAGGAGGGTGTCCACGGGAGTGCCGCCGCTCAGCCCTGGAGCTGCCTGAGCTCTTCGGGGTCGAGTGTCCCGAAACGCTTGTGGGCTTGGATGGCGAACGCCACCAGAAGAGCGGTCACCGCCGCCTCCACCACCACATCGGTGAGGGCGAGAGCCTGCACGACCGGGTCCACCGCCGGGGTGTTCAGCGGGATGTCGAAGAAGTAGGGCGCCACCGCCCCGGTCTTGTATCCCACCGCGAGAAGGAGGACGTAGGTGGAGGACTGGACCACGATCAAGCAGACGATCTGGTGCACCAGGTGCCGGCTGGTGACGATGCCGTAAAGGCCCACCATGAGGATCCAGGCAACCACGACGAACGGGAAAACGCTCACCTGTCGGCCCCTTCTCGGATGATGAGAGTCTGCTCGAGCAGCTCGCCGACAATGAGGACGAAGGCGGCCGCCACCTCGACGCCCACGAAGAAACTGATGAGCGCGATGGTTCCCGAGGAATTCACCGCCCCCGGAGAACTGCCCAGCGGCAGGACGTTGGCGAGATAGGCGCCGCCCAGTACCAAGGCGGCCAGCCCGACGGTGGCGAAGCTGCCGGCGGCGAGGGCCTCAATGGAGTCGATGACGTGGGTGGGGCTGATCCGCTTGAGGGCGATGAACTGTCCCGCCAGGTACACCAGGACGAAGGCGGTGGCCAGCACCACACCGCCTTGGAATCCGCCCGCGGGGCTGCTCTGGGCGTGCACGGCCAGATACCAGCCGACCACCAGCGTGGGACCGATGAAGGCCAAGGTCACCATCCGGATGGCGTCGCTGGTGGGGGGCACCTGGCGGTCCGTGGCCTCGTCTGTGGCCTCGTCCGCAGCCGGGAGGTCGTGTTCGGCACGCAGATGGCGCAACACGGTGGCCACCCCGGTGGCCGCGATGAACAGGATGAACTCCTCGCCCAAAGTGTCGAAGCCGCGGTACTCGAAGTTCACCGCGGACACCACGCCGGTGGCGTGGGTCTGGGCCACGGCGATGGCGTTGATGACGTCCCCGTAGGGGCCCGGGTAAGCACCGAATCCGGGCAGGCCGACCAGGCCCCACAAGTAGAAGGCGAGCAACCCGCCCGCCGCGACGAGGAAGGTCCAGCGGCGCTGACGTGGCGTCATTCCCTGTTCCCCCCCACCCCTTGCTTCCTGACCTCTTGCCGCTTGACCTTGGCCAGCGCCAGCAGCAACAACAAGGGCAGGATCACCGCGCCCACGGTGAGTTCGGAGAGACTGACATCAGGCGCCTGAAAGGCCATGAACAAGATCGCGAGGAGCACTCCGTAGATGCTGAGGACGATGACCTGGCGGGTCGGGTCCCGGGTGAGCACCACGGCCGTCGCACCGGCCGCCACCAGCACCAGGATGATCACCTGGAGGGCTTCCATCATGCCTCGTCATCCTTTCCCGTCCGCCAGTCTCCGGTTTCCCGGATGCGGGCGGCCCGAATGGTGGCGTGAGTCAGGAACGGTCCAGTGATGACGAGGAACACCAGCGTCAGCCAGGTTTCGACCGTGTTCTCGGAATAGCCCTGCCGCACGAGGACGGCCAGGGCCACGAAGACCGGAGCGAGAAGGCTGACCGGGGTCACGAAGTGCAGCTTTTGGTAGACGTCACGCATCACGAGCACACCCAGCGACGAAGCCAACACCAGGAGCACGGCCGCGGCGAGGAGACAATCGACGCAGACATCCCTTATGGTCCCCCAGCTGATCCCCCACATAGTCACAACCAACGCTCCAGAGTCCGCACAAAGACCAGCCCAGCGCCTAGGAGCAGGACAGCCAGCAGGACCGGCAACTCGAACTCCGCGGCACGCCCGAAGCCCTGGGCCAGGAGCACCAAAACCATGACCGCGAGGGAGCTGATGACCTCGTAGGCCACCACCGCCTCCAGCACCGTGCCCCGCCAGGCGACAATGCCCAAGGGGATCACTCCCAGCAGCATGCCGATCGCGGCGGCTAGGAAAACGCTCACCGGCTTGTTTCTTTCCGTTCCCGGGGAGCCACCAGATGGTGAACCACCATGACGTCACGCTCCCGGTCGATGCCGAGCACGAGGGTGTTGGGCGCCACTGAGGTGCTCCCCACCAGGAGCGTGCGCCGGGTCAGACCACGCGCGGACTCATCCCCCCATGCCGTGGGCACCACCGCGAAGCCGCTGGACGGCTCCTCGCCATGAGCCAGCCGCCGCCAGAGCGCGCCGAAGACGATGACCGTGTCCCGCACCACCCGGCCGGGCAGGGCGAACACCGGGCCCAGCCAGCTGATGCGCATGTGGAAGTGGGAGGCGGCCTGCTCCGCGACCAGCTCGGTCACGAACGCACCCACCGCGGCGACCCCAGCCCCGACCAGCAACTCGGCGGTGGCCACCGAATAGTCCAGGACCACCCACAAGGCCATGAGAAGAGCCCACCACACCAGCCACGACCCAACCCGCCTGGCGAGCGGCCGCTCCCGCTCCCGCCGCTGGGGGCTGCCGGCCCCGGCGAGCGGGCCGCTCATCTTTGGCATCGCGCACCGTCCCCGCCTCGCAGCTCCAGCGGAGCGTCAGCAACGATTACCCCCGGCGAATCGCGGTCAAACCAGGCCACCCGCGACGTACCCGGATCGTGCCTTCACCGCTCGGCGTCGCGATGTTTCAGCCTGGTGCGGTCGTTGCGGTTCGGGGCCGCGCAGCGCTGGCCAGGCCTGGTGGATGACGGCGGTGGTGGGCACGGCGATGATCGCTCCGACGATTCCGGCGAGCACGGTGCCGACGGCGAAAGCAAGCCCGATCGCCAGCGGATGCAGCCGCACGTAACGGCCGACGATCAGCGGTTGGAGCAAGTTGACTTCGAGCTGGCTTTCGGCGAGCAGAATTCCGAGCAGGATCAGCGCCACGACCCATCCCTGAGTGCCGAACGTGACCAGGACCGCCAACCCGCCGGCGCCCAGCGCACCGACGAACGGGATGAAGCTGCCCAGGAATATCAGCACAGCCAAGGGGAACGCCAACGGCACGCCCAACAGGTACAGCGCGAGGCCCAGCACGGTGCCGTGGATGGTGGCGATGACCGCGGTGCCGCGCACATAGCCGGTGATGGTGGCCCAGGCTAGGCGCCCAGCCCGGTCCCCTCGGCGCGCCTGGCGCGGCGGCAACAGACCGATCAGCCAGCTCCAGATCCGTTCACCGTCGTACAACAGGAAAAAGGTGATGAACAGGGTGAGCACGGTGAGAGCGAGAAACTCGAAGAAGTAGCTGGCTCCGGTGGTCAGATAGCCGATGGCCTCGCTGCGGTTGCGCTGCAGCCAGTCGACCACGGGCGCCTCGATCTGATCGAGTTGGAATTGCGGCGCGCCTCGGCCCGCTAATGCCGTCCGGAGCTGATGGATGGTGCCGACCAGCTGTTGGATCAGCGAGGGCAGCTCCTGGGCGAAACGCGTGCCGATCAGGTATCCAAGACCGGCCAGCGTCACCACGGCGAGCAGCAGCGTCAGCAGTGCGGACAGCGGCCCGGGCAGGCGGCGGTGCAACAGCTCAGCGACCGGTCGCAGCAACGCCGCCAGCAGCAACGCCGCGACCAGCGGGATCACCACCAGCGACAGCAGGGCGAGCACCCGCACGATGGCGTATGCCGCGATCCCCACCAGCAGCAGCCGCCACGACCAGCCCGCGGCAACCACGAGGCCGCGGGGAATGGCGGAGCGCCGGGACTTTCCCCGCAGGCTGCCGCCGCGCCGAACGTGAGTCCTGTCGGACAGCCGGGTGACGGTCATGTCGCCGCTTTCAGGGGGCGGGCGGAGCGGCCGGATCACGATTTCCCGGAGATAGGCCAGCCCAAACCCGAAACCGTCCCCCACGGCGGCGCTGAGTGTGACTCAGTGAATGCCAGCGACCGCTCGCAACGCGTCCGCAAGCTCGGTGACGCGCACCAGGGTCACGATCGCGACGCGGTTCCGCGACTGGCCGTACAGCAGTCCCGACTCCAGCCACAAGATCACGCGCCGATCGCCGCTGTCGACATCCCGGCCGGCGCGGACGCGCCGGTGAGTCGTGGACGGACCCGTTGATTGCGCGCACATGATTTTCCCCTTTGCACCGTCGTGGAATGGCCAGACCGGCGACTCCTATGTCGGGGCATCGCCGGTCCGGCCATAACCCTGATCAGAGACGGATGAACAGTCGCATCAGGGCTGTGCAGAGTTAAGCACCGCAAGCGGTCGAAGTGCAAGCCCTCAAGCGAATCTTTCACTCCGAGCTACTATTCTGTTACTTTCACTACGAGACGAGTGCGGCAATGCTTTCAGATCGAGTGTAAGATTCCTTCATAACGAGAGAGGTGGACGATGACCGAGAGCGCCACGACGGGCTCGACGGTGCCGCGCCGGCAGCTCGGCCGGTATCTGCGCGACCTGCGCGGCCAGGCGCGGCTCACCGTGCGGTCGGCGGCAACGCGGTTGGAGTGGTCCGAGACCAAGATCTGGCGGATCGAGACCGGCCAGACGTCGATGCGCAGCCTCGACGCGGAGGTGATGTGCCGGATCTACGGTGCGCCGCCGGACGTCACCGACGCGCTGATGGGGCTGGCCAAGGAGACCAAGGCACGCGGCTGGTGGCACTCCTACGGCGACGCCATCCCCGAATACTTCGACGTCTACATCGGCTTGGAGGAGGCGGCGTCTCGGTTCGCCTCGTACGAGTCAGAGCTGGTGCCCGGTCTGTTCCAGACTGAGGACTATGCGCGCACGGTGATCCGGGCGGACAACCCCAGCGAGGACGACGCCGAGGTCGAACGGCGGGTGCACGTCCGCATCGCCCGGCAAGCACTGCTCACACGGGTCACCGACCCGCCGGTCTTCGAGGTGGTGCTCAACGAGGCCATCCTGCACCGCCCAGTCGGCGGACGCGAGGTCATGGTGAGCCAGCTTGAGCGGCTGGCGCAAGCCAGCGAGCTGCCCACCGTTTCGCTCAGGGTGATGCCGTTCGCCGCCGGACTGCACCACGGCATCCTGTCGGGGCCGTTCGTCATCCTGCGGTTCCCGCTCAACGGCAACGGCCAGGAGACCGAACCCCCCACGGTGTACGTCGACGTCTTCACCGGAGCGCTGTACCTGGACAAACCCCACGAGATCGACCAGTACGACACCGCGTTCACCAACATCTGGGAGTCGTCTCTGGACGAGCGGGCTTCCCAGGATCTGATCGCTCAAGTGGCAAGGGAGCTAGGAAAGTGAGCACAACCGACCTGTCGAGCGCCAGGTGGCGCAAGAGCAGCCGCAGCAACGGCAAGGCTAACTGCGTCGAGGTCGCCGACCTCGACATCGGGCACCGCGCCGTGCGGGACTCGAAAAACCCCACCGGCCCGGCGCTGATCGTCACCGCGGCCGGGTGGTCCGCGTTCACCGCGGGCGTCCGCGACGGCGAGTTCGACTGACCGACCCGAGCGGCGGTGTCCCCGGCAGCCCGTTGTGACCACCGGGGACACCGCCGCGCGGGCTATGGCGTACGCAATTCCGGACACCTGGGCTAGAGCAAGCCTCGCCGCTACCGGAGCCCGGTGAGGCGCATCGCCTTGTCGAGCGTCTGGTTGGCGACGCTGGCGGCCCGCGTCGCGCCATCGGCGAGAATGCGCTCCAGGGCGGTGTCGTCGGCGCGAAGGGATTGGTAACGCTCCTGAATTTCGGTGACCTTCGCGACGGCTATCTCAGCCACCTCGCGCTTGAGCGTGCCGTAGCCAACACCCGCGAACTTGGCCAGCGTGGTCTCGCGGCTGACGCCAGACAGCGTCTCAAAGATAACCAGCAGGTTCTCCACTCCAGGCGAGATACGCTCGGGATCGACTTCGGACCCCGAGTCGGTGACGGCGCGCATCACGCTCCGCTGAATCTTCTTCGGTGGATCGAGCAGCCCTATCGCGTGCCCGTCGCGAACCCCAGCAAGGCTCTTGGACATCTTGATTGACGGGTCATCGAGACCCATGATGCGCGCGCCGCTGCGCCGGATCAGCGGCTGCGGCAGCGTGAAGACAGGCCCGAACAGGTGATGGAACCGCTGTGCGATGTCCCTGGTGAGCTCTACGTGCTGTCGCTGGTCGTCTCCGACGGGCACGTACTCGGCCTGGTAAAGCAAGATATCGGCGGCCTGCAGGGCGGGATAGGTGAACAAGCCCGCACTGGCGCTCACCCCCTCCGCCTTCGACTTGTACTGCGTCATCCGCTCCAGCCAGCCCACCGGCGTCACACAGTCGAGGACCCAGGTGAGTGTGGCGTGGGCGCTCACGTCGGACTGCCGGAAGATCGCTGAGCGGTCGGGATCGAGCCCACAGGCCACATACAACGCAACGATCTCTCGAATCCGCGCGCGCAGCTCGTCGGCCTTCACATTCTCCGGGATGGTGAGCGCGTGCAGATCGGCGATCATAAAGTAGTTGTCGTATGCGTCCTGCTCCTGCGCCCACACGCTCAGCGCGCCGATGTAATTGCCGATGTGCAGCGTGCCTGTCGCGGCGATGCCGGACAGCACCCTCGGCTTCCGCACCACGTCGTCTCTCATGATCCTCTTCCCCGGAATCGAGCAGACCTTGGCATTGAACGGCTGGTGAGCCTACTCAGGCCGCCTGCCGGACGTGGTAGCAACGACCGTCTGGCGCGCCCGCACCACAGTACCGCGAACTCCGGATGGTAAGATCACGACTTGTGTCGACCCAGTTGCCTCTCGTGGCTAACCAGCCTGTCCTATCGTTCGGTCGTGGTACGACGGCAGACCATGGTTGGTGGTGTGGAACCGGCGAGGTGAGGTCGGCCACCACCTGGGGCTGACCGATGCTGAGGGTCTTTCATCTGCCGTCACACCTGACCCTCACTACGACCTGTATTTCGATTCCTGTCCAGAAAGGATTTTAGGTCGATGTCCGCATGCCCCGCTAAGGTCTCGCTGACTGGTATCAAGCCGACCGGCGAGCCGCATCTCGGCAACTACATAGGCGCTGTCAAGCCAGCGCTGGCACTCGCCCAGGAATACGAAGCGCTGTATTTCATCGCTGACCACCACGCGCTGACGACCGTTCGTGATCCGCGGTTACTGCGCCACTACACCAGATCGGTGGCCGCGACGTGGATCACCGCGGGCCTCGACCCGGATCGGGTCGTCTTCTACCGCCAGTCGGACATCCCCGAGATCTTCGATCTGACGTGGATCATGTCGTGCATGGCCAGCAAGGGCCTGATGAACCGGGCGCACGCCTACAAGGCCGCGCGGGACCGCAACGAAGAGTCGGGCAAGACCGACCTGGACGCTGGGATCAACATGGGATTGTACAACTACCCAGTGCTGATGACCGTAGACATTCTGATCATGGAAGCTGATGTGGTGCCGGTCGGGCGTGACCAGATGCAGCACGTCGAGATCGCCGCCGATATCGCCGGGTCGTTCAACCACGTCTACGGAGACAGCTACAGATTCAAGATTCCCCAGGCTGTCGTTCCCGATGCCGAAACCGGGCGCACCCTGCCCGGCGTGGACGGCCGGAAAATGAGCAAGTCCTACGACAACGCCATCCCCTTGTTCTGCGGCGAGGCGCAGCTCAAGAAACTGGTGCGCCGCATCCCGACCGACTCCACACCGGTGGAGGAGCCCAAGGACCCCGACAGCTCCACCATCTTCCAGATTCTGGACCAGTTCGCCGAACCGGACGTCGCCGCCGAAACGCGACGGCGGCTGCGCGAGGGAGGCATGGGCTGGGGAGAGCTGAAAAACCAGCTGTTCGAGGTGCTCAATACGCAGCTGAGCCCACTGCGTGAGCGGTACAACGCATTGATGGACCCTGACAGCGAGCTGGATGCGCTGCTGGCGGCAGGGGCCGAGAAGGCCCGCAAACGGGCGGTGCCGGTGTTGGCGCAGGTGCGCAAGGCGGTCGGCATCGACTGACCGCCCACAGCCGGAACATGACCATGATCGTTACGTGCGCGCTGTTCCGCGGAACCGCCCGCAAGCCGGAACAGTCGCTGCGCAGCCCATCTGGCATCGCCCTTCAGAACAATCGCGGGCTGATCTGCGATCCTCGGGCGCGTGGCATGTCGTCACCTGGAGCCGCGTCGGGCACCGGTGGGGATAAGGCGTGCGGCCTGAAGTCAATCTTCGCCAGGGCAACAGTGAACCCGGCGTCGTGGATTGCCCGAACCGCAGCTCAGCGATGACGTTCTCCACACGGGCCTGGAAGTCCCGGCCGATGTGGAACCAGGTGCCATCGCAGAGGGCGAAGCGTTGCGATGTGGAACCGTCCGGCTGGGGTGGGCCCTCCGTCTCGGCCACCAGATAGCGGCGTAGTGGACGCGGGGTCGATGTGTCGCCCGCCTCAACCACGGGCGCCAACCGGACGGTGTCGCCGAGGGGATCGAGGTGACCAGCGACGTGGCCGAGGAAACGGCGCAACTCGTCGATGTCGAGACAGCTCAGTGGGCGGGGTGCCCCGTCCCCGAGGTGCAGCCTGAACGCCGACGGTCGGTCGTCAAGCTCGGCCTGCGGGTCGCAGTCCGCCAGGTGCACGGATAGCCGCGAGTGTGGGTCAAGCAACGCGGTACGTACCTGGCTGTCGAAATAGACCGCTTCGTGGCAACCGGGAGGGATGGGACGGTAATGGTCGAGGAAGCTGAACCGCTTGCGGTAGTCATCCGACTGGAACCGGTCCAGCAGATAGTCCAGAACGGTGGCGAGGTCAGCGAGCGGTCGGGTGTTCCGGTTGATGGTGAACCGAGCGGCCATAGCGCCCGTCATCTGCCCGAGGCCGGGTATGTCAGCGGCCGTTCCGCTGAGGCTGCGGATCCATTCCACGGCGGTGTCGATGCCGAAGGCAGAGATCCCGGCTGGCACCGCGACCCGGGTGGCGCGCTGACGAAGTACGCCGCTAGTCGTCCGCGAGTCCACCCGCCGCAACTGATCGTCAGCAACCCGATTCGCGGTAACCAACAGGCCGAAATCGGGTTCGGCCTTCTCCTCACGAACCCAGCGGTAACCTTGACCGAAGGTCAGAGCCCACCGCCGGTCAGCGTACCTCACGAGAAGGCAGCCGTAATCCACCGCAGAGTCCACCACGGCGATCTGAAAATGCGGCGCAAGGTAGTCGGGCCATTCGGGCGAACCAGGATCGCGGCGCAACCCAAGATAGCGACAGGGAAAGGGCAGTGGCGGCGACGGTTCCAGACTCACGAGATCTGGATCATCCCAATCGACGTCGACCAGATCCTGGTCGACGGTCGCGTCATCTCGGTAAAGATAGACTGTGAGCCGCACGGGTGCGCCCTCCTCCCGATCAACGGTACAGAGGCCGAACGATGCGGTGACAGGGTTCAAAGGCGTGATGGGACCACGAATGGACAGACACCGTACGTGATACAAAACGCAAGTGAGTGATCCCGCACTCTACTGGCCAGTAAGCACAGGGATCACGGCCCGAATCATCCCGGCGTGGGGTGAAGATCATCGAAAGTGAGCGATGGGCGTTCAGGACCGCAGCGCTACGGCTCACTTTCGACGATCAAGCCCTGGCGGGACTGCGCGGTGTTCCGCGGAACCGTCAACGGGAGACAGCTGACCGGCCTCCAGGCCACCGCCGATCGGCCAGACACCGCACAACCGTCCAGCGCCGTACCTCGGTGATGACCTCGGCCCTAGGATCGCCGGATGGCTGCTGGCGACACGGGACTCGACGTGGGCGATGCCGTGCGGGTGCTGCGCCGCGTCTTCGGTTACGACTCGTTCCGGGGAGCGCAGCGGGAGGTCATCGAGCACGTCGTCGCGGGTGGTGACGCGCTCGTGCTGATGCCGACCGGCGGCGGCAAGTCGCTGTGCTACCAGATTCCCGCGCTCGTGCGAGCAGGCGTCGGCGTCGTCATCTCGCCGCTCATCGCGCTGATGCAGGACCAGGTCGACGCGTTGACCGCGCTCGGCGTCCGGGCCGGGTTCCTCAACTCCACTCAGCAGGCTCACGAGCGCCGCCAGGTCGAGTCCGCGTTCCTCAGTGGCGAGCTGGACCTGCTCTACCTGGCGCCGGAACGGCTGCGCGTGGAGGCGACGGGCGAGCTGCTGGACCGCGGCACGGTCTCGCTGTTCGCCATCGACGAGGCGCACTGCGTGGCCCAGTGGGGGCACGACTTCCGGCCCGACTACCTCGCGCTGTCCGCGCTGCACGAGCGATGGCCCACGGTGCCCCGCATCGCGCTGACCGCGACGGCCACCAAGGCGACCCACGCCGAGATCGCGTCCCGGCTGAACCTGGCGCAGGCCCGGCACTTCGTGGCCAGCTTCGACCGCCCGAACATCCAGTACCGCATCGTGGGCAAGAACGAGCCCAAGCGGCAGCTGCTGGAGCTGCTGCGCACCGAGCACCCCGGCGACGCGGGCATCGTCTACTGCCTGTCGCGGGCATCGGTGGAGAAGACCGCAGCCTTCCTGGTGGAGAACGGGATCGAGGCGCTGCCCTATCACGCGGGACTGCACGCGCGCACCCGAGCAGAGAACCAAGCGCGCTTCCTGCGCGAGGACGCCGTGGTCATGGTCGCCACGATCGCGTTCGGCATGGGCATCGACAAACCCGACGTGCGCTTCGTCGCCCACCTCGACCTGCCCAAGTCCGTCGAGGGCTACTACCAGGAGACCGGCCGGGCCGGCCGGGACGGCCTGCCCGCCACCGCCTGGCTGGCCTACGGCCTGGCCGACGTCGTGCAGCAGCGCAAGATGATCGACACCAGCGAGGGCGACGCCGCCCACCGCCGCCGACTGGGCACCCATCTCGACGCCATGCTGGGCCTTTGCGAGACGGTCGAGTGCCGCCGCGGGCAGCTACTCGCCTACTTCGGCCAGCAGGCCACCGCATGCGGCAACTGCGACACCTGCCTGATACCGCCGCAGTCGTGGGACGGCACGATCGCCGCGCAGAAGCTACTCTCGACCGTGCTGCGCCTGGATCGCGAACGTCACCAAAAGTTCGGCGCGGGTCAGGTGATCGACATCCTGCTTGGCAAGCAGACGCCCAAGGTCACCCAGTTCGGCCACGACAGTCTGACGGTGTTCGGCATCGGCACCGAGCTGCGCGAGAGCGAGTGGCGCGGGGTGGTGCGCCAGCTGCTGGCCCAGCGGCTGCTCGCCGTCGAGGGCGACTA
>JBOHFJ010000044.1:0-18845 GCA_050699655.1 Pseudonocardiaceae bacterium | reverse complement strand
CGCGGGGGCTAACCCGGAGGTCGGCCGCAAGGCGGCCGAGGACCACCGCGAGGAGATCGAGGAGGTTCTCAAGGGGGCTGACATGGTGTTCGTCACCGCCGGTGAGGGCGGCGGGACCGGCACCGGCGGGGCGCCAGTGGTGGCCAACATTGCCCGCAAGCTGGGTGCGCTGACCATTGGCGTGGTCACCAGGCCGTTCACTTTCGAGGGCAAGCGGCGCGGCGGCCAGGCCGAGGACGGCATCGCTGAGCTGCGAAACGAATGCGACACGCTCATCGTCATCCCCAATGATCGGCTGCTGCAGCTCGGCGACGTCAACGTGAGCTTGATGGATGCTTTCCGCTCCGCGGACGAGGTGCTGCTCTCCGGTGTCCAGGGCATCACCGACCTCATCACCACCCCTGGCCTGATCAATCTGGACTTCGCCGACGTGAAAAGCGTGATGTCCGGGGCGGGCAGCGCGCTGATGGGCATCGGGTCGGCCCGAGGGGAGGGCAGATCGGTGCAGGCCGCCGCGAAGGCCATCAACTCACCGTTGCTGGAGGCGTCGATGGAGGGCGCGCACGGTGTCCTGCTGTCCATCGCGGGCGGCTCCGATCTGGGTCTGTTTGAGATCAACGAGGCCGCTTCACTGGTGCAGGAGTCCGCGCATCCGGAAGCCAACATCATCTTTGGTACGGTGATCGACGACTCGCTGGGTGACGAGGTGCGCGTCACGGTGATCGCCGCGGGTTTTGACTCCGGTGTGCCGTCACACAAAAAGCTGGACCCGACGCCGGTGTCGGCGCGCACGGTGGCCAGTGGACAGGCCGGGCGGGTCGGCCCGGCCGGCCGGCCGCCACCACACACTGCGCCGTCTCACCATGGGTCGCCGCCGGCCAGGCCCCCTGCGCCTGGGTCCGCTCCGGTCCCGATAAGTCAGACATCGACTGGTCTGGCCCCGACTGGTCAGACACCGGGCCGCCAGACACCGGGCCGCCAGACACCGGGCCGCCAGACACCGCTCAGCCCGCCCACCTGGCAGTCCGCCACCGGCGGGCGCAAGGCAGGCCGGGCGGTGCCAGTAACCGACGACTTCGACGATGATGATGAGGTGGACGTTCCGCCGTTCATGAAACGGTGAGCGCCAGCGGTATCCGGCGAGTGATCACCACTCGGCACGGTGGGGTGTCAGTGCCGCCGTATGCCGCGTTCAACTTGGGTGAGCACGTCGGCGACCGTCCCGAGGCGGTGGCCGCCAACCGGGAACGACTGGCCACCGGTCTCGGGTTGCCCGCCCAGCGCTTGGTCTGGATGGAGCAGGTGCACGGCCGCACGGTCACGGTGATCGACGGGCCGCGCTCGCGCCCGGTGCCGGCCAGCGACGCGCTGGTCACCGCGCAGCCCCGGCTCGCGGTGGCGGTGCTGGTCGCCGACTGCGTGCCGGTGCTGCTCGCCGACCCGGTGGCCAAGGTTGTCGCCGCCGTGCACGCCGGGCGGACCGGCGCCCAGGCCGGAGTGCTGCCCGCCGCGCTGGAGGCGATGCGGCGGCTCGGCGCGCGACTCGAGACGGTGGAAGCGTTGCTCGGGCCTTCGGCCTGTGGCCAGTGCTACGAGGTACCCGATCAGATGCGCTCCGACGTCGAGTCCAGGTTGCCGGGCAGCGCTTGCCACACTCGCTGGGGCACCGCTGGGCTGGACCTGCGGGCCGGGCTGTGGCGCCAGCTTGCCGCCGCTGGCGTGGCCCGGGTCGGCGTCGACCCGCGGTGCACCCTCGAGGACCCCTCGCTGTACAGCTACCGTCGCGAGGGAATCACGGGCCGGCTCGCGGCGCTGATCTGGATCGAGGAGTGATGGTCTGGATCGAGGAGGGTGGAGCTGCCGGAGGAACAGGTCGTGGAGGGTCGCCGCGAGGAGCTGGCCGCGGCGCTGGCGTGGGTTCGCGGCCGGATTACCGCCGAGTGCGTCGCCGCGGGCCGGAATCTGGCGGGGGTCCGGCTGCTCGCGGTCACCAAGAACTTCCCCGCGCGCGACGTGGCCCTGCTCGCTGACCTTGGGGTACTCGATGTCGCTGAGGCCCGAGACGCCGAGGCCGTCGCCAAGGTGACCGAGGTTGTCGCGCTGCGCCCGGCGGGGGTTGCCGCGCTGCGCCCGGCGGGGGAGGTGCGCTGGCACATGGTCGGTCGGTTGCAGCGCAACAAGTCCCGCTCGGTGGCCCGGTGGGCGGTGCAGGTGCAGTCGGTGGACTCGGCCCGACTGGTCGACGTTCTGAACCGGGCCGCCCAGCTCGCGGGGGAGGAAGGCCAACGCCGCGCCGCTCTCGGTGTGCTCGTCCAAGCCAGCTTGGACGGCGACCCGGCGCGTGGCGGCTGCCCGCTGCCCCAACTGGAGGCGCTGGCCGATCAGGTGGCGGCAGCATCGTGGCTGCGGCTGGACGGAGTGATGGGCCTCGCCCCGCTCGGTGTCGATCCCGCGGCGGCCTTCGCCGAGCTCGACGCGGCCGCGCAACGGCTGCGCTGTTCGCACCCCGGCGCGGTCGAAGTCTCGGCCGGGATGAGTGGTGATCTAGAGCAGGCCATCGCGCACGGCTCGACCTGCGTGCGTGTCGGAACCGCGCTACTGGGGCCGCGGCCGTTAACCTCACGCTGACCGTATCCCACGGCCAACTCCTCCGACGGCGTGCCGGACCGAGTGTGGCGGGTAGCGCGTCGACGGTCGGGACAGGAAGGCGAGACGATGAGCGCCCTACACAGGCTGAAGGCCTACTTCGGCATGGTCCCCCCCGAGGAGTTCAACGCGGCGGAGTTCAACGCGGCGGAGTTCGGCACACCTGAGTTCAACCCCGCGGGATTCGACTCAGCGGAGTTCTACGGCGATCACCCGGCCTACCGCTCTGGCTACCAACAGTCGGGCGATGACAGCCAGGGCGATGACAGCCAGCGCCATGACCCCTTCGCTTCCGTGCCCGGACATGATCGCGGACATGATCGCAGGGATCATGGGTCGCCCAGGATACGAGCGACCGGCTCTCCTTCCTGGGCCGCAGAGCCTCAAGGAGCAGAGTCTTGTGCCGCCAGCCGCTGGTCCGCGCAGGCACCGGTGCGTGGCTCGCTGGCTATCGACGCAACGACCAGTAAGATCAGGTCACCAGCCAGCCAACCGGCCGCGCCTCACCGAGTCATGCCAGAACCGAGAACTGGGGCGCTGACTGAAGCCGGGGAAGACACCGCACACCCCCTAGCGCGCATCGTCACCTTGCATCCACGCACCTACAACGAAGCCCGGCCCATCGGGGAACGCTACCGCGAGGGCAATCCGGTGATCATCAATCTGACCGCGATGGAGGACCGGGACGCCAAGCGGCTCGTGGACTTCGCGGCCGGGCTGGCCTTCGCGCTGCGCGGCTCGATCGACAAGGTCACCAACAAGGTCTTCCTCCTCTCCCCGCCCAACGTGGACGTGTCCGCGGCGGACAGGCGCCGGATCGCTGAAGGCCGCTTCTAGGCTAAATCCCTGGTGAACGGGGTCGAGGGTCTCGTGTTCGCCCCCCGGTTCGCCATCACCTGGCCATCGGTGGCAGAGTGTCTTCGTGGATCTGGTCCGGTGGCTCGTGTATTACTTGCTCTTCTTCTTCTGGCTGTTGCTCACGGCGCGTATCGTGGTTGAGCTTGTGCGTAGCTTCGCTCGTAGCTGGCAGCCGGTCGGGGGAGTGGCGATCGCCTTGGAGTCGGTCTATACCATGACCGATCCTCCGGTTCGGGCGTTGCGCCGAGTGGTCAAACCCGTGCAGATCGGCGGCGTCGGGCTTGACTTGTCCATTATGGTTCTGCTGTTCGTGGTGCTGATACTGATGCGAGTGGTGGAGCCGATGAGGCTCTGAGTGGTCGCCTGGTCCGGGGCTGATGCCCCACGATGTCCCCAGCATGCCCCCAAGCATGTACGTCTACATAGTCGTTGAGGAGTGCGTGAGGTGATCCCATGCCGTTGACCCCCGCCGACGTTCACAACGTCGCGTTCAGTAAGCCGCCGATCGGCAAGCGGGGCTACAACGAGGACGAGGTGGACGCCTTCCTCGACCTGGTTGAGGCCGAGCTGGCTCGGTTGATTGAGGACAACAACGAGCTGCGCAACCAGGTTGAGCAGCTCGATCAGCAACTGCGAGCCGCGCCGGTCGACACTGGACGCAACCTTCGCCCGGTGGAGGCTCCTCGGCCGTTGCTTGCCCCAGCGATGGTCCCAGCGCCGCCGCCCATGCGGGAGCAGACGTCCTCAGGTGGCGATCATCACGTCCAGGCCGCCAAGGTGCTCGGACTGGCTCAGGAGATGGCCGACCGGTTGACCGGCGAGGCCAAAGCCGAAGCCGACGGGATGTTGGGTGAGGCCCGAACCAAGTCCGAGCAACTGCTCTCCGATGCCAGGGCAAAAGCCGATGGCATGGTCAACGAGGCAAGGGGTCGATCCGAGACCTTGCTCAATGATGCCCGCACCAGAGCCGAGGCCCTGGACCGGCAGTCTCGAGAGAAGGCCGCGTCGCTGGAGCGCGATGCCGCGCGCAAGCACACTGAGATCATCGGTTCGATCAGCCAGGAGAAGAGCAGCCTGGAGAAGAAGATCGATGAACTGCGCACGTTCGAGCGTGAGTACCGCACCCGTTTGAAGACCTACCTGGAGTCACAGCTCCGGGAACTGGACGGGCGTGGGTCAGCCGCGCCAGCGGACGCGGTGCGCACCCAGGGCTTTGCTCCGTCCGGGTTCGGCGTGCGTGCCGAAACCGGTAGCTGACGCGTTCGGCGTGGTTGTCACGGTGCTCCTGCTCGCGGCGGTCGCATTGCTCGTTGCCGCATTTGGCACCGGTCACGCTGGTCTGGCGTGGGGTTCGGTGGTGTTGAGTGCCCTGGTTGCGGCACTGATTCTCCGGCGGTGGCGGCGCTCCTGGCTGCAAGGTCAGGACGCCTCTGATGAAAGTGGGTCTGGCCAGGCTGCGGTTGAGGTGAGTGCGCCGGGTTTGGTGTCCGACCAGCAGGACGCTTGTCCCGGTGAGGAGGATCTCGGTGAGGAGGATACCGACGCTGCGGACTTGCTGGTGGTCTACGAGCTGACCGCCGAGGTTTTGGTGATCGACCAACACCCGCGCTACCATCTCGACCGCTGTCCGTTAGTTGATCCCGCACGCGCCGAGCGGTTGGCGGTGCGGGAGGTTCGAGAGCTCGGTTTCACCCCGTGTGGCCGGTGCCGCCCAGACACCACCCTCGCCCGCAAGCACCGGGCCGCTCGCGCCCCGGCCACCGGGAGCAGCTGAGCCCGTGTCGCCGGGACGCCGCCGGACGGGCTTGCTGGCCACCATCGCCACCGGGACCCTCCTGCTGGACGTGCTCAGCAAGATAATTGCGGTGATGTTCTTGGAGGGCCATCCGCCGCTTGAGTTGTTGGGCGGTGCGCTGTACCTCGTGGTCTACCGCAACTCGGGCGCGGCGTTCTCGCTGGCCACCGGGTTGACCTGGATGTTGTCGCTGATCGCGCTGGGTGTTGTGATTGTGATCGTCCGGCTGGCGTCCCGGTTGCGCAGTACCGGCTGGGCTGTTGGCCTCGGGCTGGTGCTGGGCGGGGCGCTGGGCAATCTGGTGGACCGGCTGCTGCGCGCCCCTGGCCCGTTGCGCGGGCACGTGGTGGACTTCGTGTCGTTGCTAGCGCCGGATGGCAGCGTGTGGCCGGTGTTCAACCTGGCGGACTCGGCGATCGTGTGCGGCGCCGTACTGCTGGTCCTGCTTGCCGCCACCGGCCGGGACCTCGACGGCACTCGGAGCGCCGGGCACTCCGGTGGTACTGGATCTAGTGGCCCTGGATCTGCTGGCACGGAATCCGGCGCTGCGCCATGAGCGAACTCCGGAGGCTGTCGGTGCCCGAGGGGCTTGAGGGCATGCGGGTCGATGCCGGGCTGGCGCGGCTGCTCGGGTTGTCCCGCACGGCGGTGGCTGGGCTCACCGAGGCTGGCGCGGTGCTGGTCGACGGCGCTCCGGTCGGCAAATCCGACCGCTTGTCCGCTGGTAGCTTGCTTGAGGTGACCCTGCCGGATCCACCGCGACCCGCGGCGGTGACGCCCGAGCCGGTGACCAGGCTGCGGGTGCTGCACGACGACGCCGACCTGGTGGTGGTGGACAAGCCGGTCGGGGTGGCCGCGCACTCCAGCCCGGGCTGGACCGGGCCCACTGTGCTCGGCGGGCTCGCGGCGGCCGGAATCCAGGTGGCGACGTCGGGGCCGGCCGAGCGCCAGGGTGTGGTGCATCGGCTAGACGTGGGCACCAGCGGGCTGATGGCGGTCGCCAAGTCGGAGCGCGGCTACACGGCGCTGAAGCGGGCGTTCCGGGACCGTACCGTCGCCAAGCACTACCGGGCGCTGGTGCAGGGCCACCCGGATCCCACCCGAGGCACCATCGACGCCCCGATCGACCGGCACCCCAAGCACGACTGGCGTTTCGCCGTGGTAGCCGGCGGCAAGCCGTCGGTGACGCACTACGAGGTGATCGAGGCGTTCCCAGCGGCGTCGCTGTGTGATGTGACCTTGGAGACCGGCCGCACTCATCAGATCCGGGTGCACTTCGCCGCGCTGCGCCACCCGTGTTGCGGAGACCTCACCTACGGCGCGGACCCCACGCTGGCGCAGCGACTCGGGTTGGACCGGCAGTGGCTGCACGCCGCCCGATTGGGCTTCCCGCACCCCGCCGATGATCGGTGGGTGGAATTCACCAGCCCGGACCCGGAGGATCTGCGCCACGCGCTGGACTGCTTGATCAGCTCAGCGAACTGAGTTCATCATGGTTAGCGCGGTGCGAGGAGTCCGGTGGCCTGCTCGGTGAGCTGGCGTACGGCTGGCCGTCGCCGGTAGGGGGTGAGGTCGACGATGAGCCGGGCCAGGTGGCCGACGCACTGAGTGGAGTTGACCCCACCGGTGAGGGTTTGCACCGCGTGGGTAGCCAGGGTGACGGCATGGTCGACCTCGGGCTGGTCTTGGCGCAAGTAGGTGGTGGCCAGCTTGATGTGGTGTAGCGCACTGTCGCGGGCGTAGCTGGGGTCCAACAGGCGCAGCGCGGTGCGCAGGTGCTGGCGGGCCCGTCCCCAGTCCTGTAAGTCCAGATAGGAGTAACCAGCAAAGGCGTAAATCTGGCCCTCGTCAAGCCAATAACACCAGTCCGGCTCCCCCGCGGAGCTGGGGATGTCGCCGAGCCGGTCGAAGGCGGTGTCCAGGGCGCGGCGGCACTCGGTGCTTGCCTGGGCGCCGGCGTGCGCCTCGGCCGCGCGTAGATCGAGGATTGCGGCGACTCGGGGTGAGGCCCCGGGGTAGCCCGCTCGGGCGGTCTCGGCCAGCGTGACCGACTCCCGGATCTGGCCCAGATCCTTGGTCTGCAAGGACATGAATCCGAGGATGTTGGCGCCGAGTGCCCGGTCTCCGGCGGCGTGCGCGGCGTGCAGCGCGGCGACCCAGTACCGCTGAGCCTGCGGATGCTGCCCGCTGTCAAACGACAGCCAACCGGCCAGGCGCATCAGCTCCCCGGCGGTGGCGTGCAGCCGCCGTCCCACGCTGTCGGTGTAGCGGCGCTGGTCGAGCAGGCTCAGCACGTGCCGCAGATTCGCCCGGACCAGCGGCAGCAGTGTCTCGCCGCCGAGCTGGTCGTCCAGCAGGCGCAGCTGGCCGGTGATGTCGTCGAGGTGATCAACTACCCCGACCGGCAGCGGTGAGCCGGATGAGCGGGCCACCTCAGCGTCAGGGCGGGCGATCAGCCACTCATGAGCGGGCGCGCACGCCCCGGCACCCAGCAAAGTGAGCAGGATCCGCCGTTCCATGCTCCCAGCGTCGGTGACTGCCCGGACCGCGCGCAAACTCCCGGCCGCGGTCCAGGGCAGCACCAGCCCGCTGATTGCCGAGACCACCTCGACGCCATCACAGTCCCAGCCCAGGTCGGCGGCGGTGAGGGGGCGCCCCAGCTCGTCGGCCAGCAGCGCGGCCATCAGCGGGGGCCACGGGGAGCGCGGCCGCTCGCCGCGCAGCCATTTGTAGGGCGTCTTGGCGTGCACCCGCTCGGGGCGCCCGTGCAGGGCGGCGGCGCTGTTCAGCTTCCGGGCCAGCACCCCAGGCTTCCAGCCCAGCTCGGTCAGCACCACAGTGAGCGCGCTGCTGGTGGTTGAGTCCGTCATCCCCCGTGCCCATGATCGCAGTCAGATGGTGGTACCGCAGCGTAACGCACTGGTTCACAAGATGGAACCAGGACGCACCGCGAGCGCCAAAATACACCTTGGGTACCACGTCCGGCACGCCACCCACTCTGGTTTCCTTACCTGGCATGAATGAGAGGTTTTTATTTTCTGCTGAGTGTACAGTATATTATTCGGTGATGTGCCGCAAGTAGGATGACGGGTTTTCCATGTATCGCCGCCAGTGATCAACCAATTCTAGATCTTTCCACTCGACACGACGGGAACCGTGCTCGCCTATTTCGATGATGTCCGCTCCGGGGGTTGCGGCGAGAATTGGAGAATGGGTGGCGCAGATGACTTGCGCACCCGTATTTCCTAGTTGGTGCACAAGGCCTACGAGACGCAGGCATGACGTGAAGGACAAGGCTGCCTCTGGCTCATCCATCAAGTACAGTAATGGGTCTCGGAACATGGTGGAAAACACGGTCAGAAACCCTTCTCCATGGCTCATCCGCGCCGTGTCATCTTCCCAGTATCCGAGTGTCCCAGATTTTTTTTCAAGCAATCCCAGTGCGGTTTCAGCTCGCAGGAAAAATCCTCGCCGCTTGCTGCGGTGCCCACGCAGAACCGCGGCACCCTTGCTGGTTAGGTCCAAGTGGAGCACGCTGCCGAGCGCGCTCTTGGGTCGGTTGGTCGCATACGGTCCAAGATTTCGGCCGCCTCGGTCATCAAATTTGAAGGCCTCGGCAAACGCCTCGATGAGAGTTGATTTCCCTGAGCCATTCTCGCCCACGAGAAATGTGACAGGAGAAGTGAAGCTTAGTCCGGCATCGGCTAATTCTGCGACACAGGGCACGGTGTACGGCCAGGTGTCATTGCTCGCTGGTCGCAACCGTTCAGGTATGTATGCGCGTCGGACGAGCATTGAAGACTTCTTCCTTCCAATCGGGTCCGCAGCTGCCGGTAGGGATGCAGTTGTTCATTGGTATGCAGCTTGGACTGCAGGATGGTGGACACTGGGGATCACACTCGCTGGGGGAACAATCTTTTTCTCCGGCGGGAGCCAAACTCACGCCGGGGGCGCACCTCCCTGTAATCATGGAGAGTTGTGAGCATATCTCTTCCATTTTTGGTACGGTGACAATTTCTCCCAAGGGAGTTGTCTGAACGTTCCCAAGTGGCATCCATCGGGAAAATACGCATGGCCATACCTCACCGTTGGACGCTACGGCTACCTTCCCTCGTGCGCATCCACCGCACAGTTGGTCAACGCCAGGTTTACCGCTTCGGGCTCCTCGGCCGACCTGCCGTAGCTTGTCGGTTCCGATATCAGTCACACCGAGAGCTTTCAGTTCCGTCACAGCTTGTTCTACCCGTTGGCCCCGGTGCGTATCGATCACACCCACTCGAAGGGGGATAAAGCGGCGTAGCGCCTCGCCAATATTGGCTCTGGTGCGAGAGTAGGTACCACGTTTTTTTGTGATCGCCTCGTGCTGTGTGGGATCATCGGTATAGTAACTTGTGGCCAGCCGGACTCCTGGCAGGCCGAACACCTCCCATAGTGATGGTGTCACGTGGACTAGGTTGCTGAACACCTCGACTACCAGCCCGCGGGCTAGCGCGTATTGCACCAAAGTGGGCAAGTCCGCGTGCAACGTCGGCTCGCCACCGATAAATTGCACCATGGTCACGCCTAGCGTTCTAGCCTCATCGATCACCCGTGACCAATCGTCCCCAGTCATCACTCCCTGTGTTCCCGTTGGGCTTGAGTCCGCGTAGCAGTGGACGCACTGGAGTTGGCATTTCCCCGTGATCTCGAGCCACAAGAAAGACAGATCAGTCTTCATCTCTCATCCTTTCTTGTGCCATATAGGCGAGGTAAGCTGCCCATCCGGGCTGCTCTTTCGCTACAACTGCAACTTTTTATGGCACGCGGTCGTATGTAGATGACGTGCATAGCGTCGATATCGTGGTTAACCGCCAGCCGTGTCTGCGACTAGCTGCTGTGCGTCCACTACCGTACGACCCGCGGGCTTCGAGAGACGTACGCTCTCCGCGGCAACACTCACGAGACCTCCCGTGGCCATGACCGTAAGCACACATTGTGTCACCGACGACGGGCCGGATTGTAGCTATCCAGCATACTTGGGACGGGAGTGGCTACTGAGGTGCCTGGGATGGCATGGAACCTGCGTGACCTCTTCTTAGCCGACGACCACAAGCTCGGTGATGCTACGTAGTCGGGGGAGGAGTCCTCTGTCACCGCGGCGCTCGCCAGCGGGTTCAGCGAACTGAGTCGAGCATGTGGTAGAGCAGTAGTAGCTGGGTGATCGCCAGTGGCTCGCTGCGGGTGCCGTCGCCGATCTGGCCCAGCGAGGAGGGCAGCTCGGTCTCGGTGTCGAGCTTGGTCCAGATCGCCTTCTCCAGCAGCCGGCTCTCCTCGCGGGGGACGTATCCGTGTATGTGTAGTGCATCCACGGGTCTGCCGTCGTCGTCGCGGGCCAGCTTGAGGTGCATGGCTCGTCGGTCGGATTCGCGGAAGACCCCGGCTCCGGTGAGGTCGGGGTGGGGGATCGTTGGGCGCAGTGTGAGCTCGGCTGATAGGGGGGTGTCCGGTGGGTCGTCGCGGGTTTCGATGGGGCCGAAGCGGACCACGATGTCGGCGGCGGAGCGTTGCGGGCGGATGTACTCCTCGGATTCGGGTTCCCGTTTGTCGAGCTCGGCCAGCACCTGCTCCGGGGTGTATCCGCGTTTGGTGGTGTCTCGGGTGACCTTCCAGTCCCGCCGGATGTGCTCTGGCGGGTCGAGGTACACGGTGATGTCGAAGCACGCCTGAGCCAGCCGGGTGTGCAGCGGCAGCAGGCCTTCCACGATGACGAACTCGGTGGGCTCGATGAGCTCGGGCCGGGTGAGCTGGCCGGTGTGGTGGTCGTAGATCGGCTTGAGCACCGGCTGGCCGGTGGCCAGCAGTTGCAGGTGCTGCTCCATGATCTGCACGTAGTTGCAGTCGGGATGCAGCGCGGTGAACGGCAGTCCCTTGCGTTCGGTCCGGTCGTAGCGGTGGTAGTCATCCACGCACAGCGAGGTGATCCGCTCGGCGCCCAGCGCGTCCACCAGGCCTTTGGTCAGTGTGGTCTTCCCCGCGGCGCTGTCGCCGGCGATCGCGAGCATCACCGGCCGCGACGTGCCGGACCCGGCGCGCTCCATCCGCAACAACTTGTCTGGCACGACACACCCCTTTTCTCCGCACGACAATCCCGGGACGCCTGGCCATGCTTGCTGAGCCGTATTTGACCGTAAGCGGGCTCGCCGAGGCTGGCGTCCCCTTCTGGAGGGAAACGCAAGGGGAATCTTTCCTGGGCTGATTACACTCAGTGGGATGGACGGCCAGCCGCTACGCGTGGTCCTGGTCGATGATCATGAGATGGTGCGTACCGGTCTCAAAGCGATGCTCAGCCGGTTCGCTGGGCAAGTTCGGATAGTCGGCGAAGCCGCGGATGCGGCGACCGCGCGGCGGGTGGTGGCTGGGTTGAACCCCGACATCGTCCTCGCCGACGTGCGGTTGGGCGGGGAGAGCGGGTTGGAGCTGTGCCGCGATCTGGTGCGGGACGCTCCTGGGCGCCGGGTCGTCCTGCTCACCGTGTACGACGACGAGCAGTACCTGTTCCAAGCCATGCGGGCGGGAGCGGCAGGCTATCTGCTCAAGCGGATCGAAGGCCTGGAGCTGGTCGAGCAACTGCACCGAGTGCACGCCGGCGCGGTGGTCGTCGATGCCGGCCTCAGCGCGCGGGCCGGGGCTTCGGCGGCCCGGCTGCGGGCCGGCGAGTACTGGCCCGGCGCGCATCTCGGTCTCACGCACCGGGAGAGTGAGGTGCTGTCGCTGATGGTGGCCGGCTCGTCCAACCGGGCCATCGCCGCCGAGCTGGTGGTCGGTGAGGAGACGGTGAAGAGCCACGTGCGCGGCATCTACCGCAAGCTGGCGGTGACCGATCGGGCGTCGGCGGTGGCGACGGCGCTGCGCGAGGGCCTCTTTCGCTAAGGTGCGTTAGCGCTCGGCTGAACCGCGCGGCCAGCTATGCGACGTCGCGTCGGGATGTCAGCAGGTTCGCCAAGGTCGTCAACCCATGTTCCCGGTCGTCGAGCAGGCACCGTGCCCCTACCAGGTGGTCTACGGCCGCGAGGATCCGGATGTCCTTGAGCGAGACGAGATCATCACTGGCCACCGCGCACACGGCCAGCCCGGTAGACTCGACGTCACGGATGGCGAAGGTCAGCGCCTCAAGGAGAGTGCCGGCGGTCCGGTCGAAGTGCAGCCACCCGTTACCGGCCACGGTTTCCGGGGTGGAGTCGGCACAACCCGCTTCGAACAGTGTGTCCAGCTCCTCGCCGCTGGGCGCGTGGTCGAGGATCAGGGTGAACTCGTGGCTGCTCATCGGTTCTCCTCGTGTCGGTGGCGGCCCGCGAAGCGGTGCACCCGCTTCGCGACATGCTCGCCGGACGCTCGGCGTGGACCACAGTGACAGGTTGTCACTGTGGACCTCGCAGACCAGCACGCCCCAGCGGTGGCCTTTGTGGATCTCATCGACCCGCGGTCCCGGGCGGGCGACCGCAGCCAGGGCGTCGGCGATGGGTTTCTTCGGGTGTCGTCCACCACTGACCATGTTGTGACTGTGCAACAACATGGCTGGCAGCGCCCCGCAGGCCAGCGTGAGAGCAGTGCTGGTCGTTCGGCGCCGCACCCGGATCACGTCCGGGGGTCTCACTTGCCTCGCACTTCATCGGAGCCCTTCCCCGGACCTCGACCGACAGTCCATTATCGACGCCCGGTCAATAGCGAGACGGACATGGGGGACGAGGGCCGATGGGCAGGAACACCGCATTGCGGGGGTTGTTGGACGAGGCGGAGCTGAGTAACGCCGCGCTGGGTCGCGCGGTGGTGGCTGCCGGGGCCAGGGAGGGCACCCACGTGGGCACCAACACCACGTCGGTGCGACCGGATGCTGGATGGTTGTCAGCCGCGCTGGCCGGCGCCGAGACTGATCGCCAGCGTGCTCTCCCAGCGGCTGCAGCGTGAGGTCAGCGTGACCGAGTGCGGGTTTGCCGACTGCCGATGTCGAGGTGCTCATTGAGCAGACCGCCCACCTGGGCAGGCTGAGCCACCAGTACGGCTCGGGGCGGGTGCGCGAGCAGATGGTGCAGCTGCTGCACCGAGAGGCCAACCAGCTGCTGCACGGCAGTTACTCGGAGAAAACCGGCCGCGCCCTGCTGTCCGCCGTCGCGGGAGCCACCAGGGCAGCTGGTTTCATGTCGGGCGATGTCGGCCGGCATGCGCTGGCGCAGCGCTACTACATCCAGGGGCTCGATCTCGCTATGCGGGCGGGTGACCGGCGCTACGGCGCCGACATCTTGCAAGAGGCGAGTCGCCTGACGGTCCGGATCGGGGAGAACACACCCGCCGGCCAGGACACCCTGCGGTACGGGCGCCAAGCGGTGGCGCTGGCCCGGGCTGGACTGGCCATCGCCCAGGACACGGCCACGCCCGCGCTGGCCGCCAAGCTGCACGCGATGGAGGCACGGGGTTTCGCCCTGCTCGGTGATGCCCGCGAGGCCCGCCAGGCCGTGCTGGCGACGCAGCGGTGCTACGAATCGGCCAGTCCTGAGGACGTGGCTCGCTACTACAGTGTCAACGGGTTCGGGGGTGACCTCGGAAATTGCCTCAGCCGAATCGGTGACATCCAGCAGGCCATCACGCTGAGCACCATGGCGCGCAACGGCACCGAGCCCTGGATGATCCGCCCCCTGTGCTTGGTCCAGATCACCCTCGCCAGCACCCATGTCCTCAGCCGTGACGGGGAGCAAGCCGCCGCGTTCGGCCGGGACGCGCTGCGCACCGCCGCCAACCTCAGCTCGACCATCACCCTGGAGCGGCTGCACACCCTGCAACGGCAGGTGCACCCGCTGCGATCAGCCTCCCCGCACCTGGCCGACCTCGACGACCGGATCACCGACACCCTCACCCGCGCTACCCGGCGGCAGCACGACGACCATTCCCGCTGACCCGTGGCGCATTCTATCGGTGACCCTGACGAGTACCCTCACGCTGTGGCGTACGAGCGGATTAGCATCACCCCTGGCCGGATGGGCGGACTGCCCTGCATCCGAGACACCCGCGTCAAGGTTGCCGCCGTCCTCGGCCAACTGGCCGCTGGACATACGTTCGAGCAGATTCTCGACGACTACCCGTACATAGAACACCAGGACATCCTGGCAGCGCTGGAATTCGCCGTTGCCGCAGTTCAGGAACGTGAGCTTCCGCTCGCTCAGCCAGCATGAGGTTCAAGATCTCGATGCTGGATGCGTTGTCTCACTGAGTACCGCAACGGCAGTTCTCTGTTTTGGCAGCCGCATCGCGTGGAAACCGTAGCTTGATCGCCGGGCACACCGGGTGACTGGCCGACGTGCCGTTGCGGCGTTAGCCGGAATCACCTGCGCGTGACATCTCTTCCCATCCAGCGCTGAGCTGCATCTATCCCACCCGCGACGGCATGGAACCCGGCACTCACCCAGTACGGTGACCGCACGCACTGTCCGCGCCGGCCTGACCAGGTAGGGTGCCGTTCTCCTGAGAAGCCGGCGGACGGACGGGCGGTGCTGCCCGCCCGTCCGCCGATGACCTGGTCAGCGTGGGAACGCCAACCGCGTTACGGCGGTGACGTCATGGGGGAGGTGTGGTGGCCAAGGTTTTCATCAGCCACGCCAGCGACGATCGAGAGCCGTCCGACGAGGTGCGCCGGTGGCTGGTTACTGAGGGCCACGAGGTGTTCCTGGATCAGCATCCGCGCGATGGCATCGAGCTAGGCGAGGAGTGGGAGCGGCGGCTGCACGAGCGGCTGCGCTGGGCCGACGCGGTGGTCTGCGTGATCACTTCAGCGTTCCTGGCATCGAAATGGTGTACCTACGAGGTGGCTTGTGCCCGGGCGCGGGGCAGCCGGTTGTTGCCGGTGCGGGCCGAGCCGAAGGTGGAGCACCCGCTGCTGAAGTCCGCGCACCAGGCTGACCTGTCCACCGCGGGGCGTGCGGTGCTGGTGGAGGTGTTGCGTCGGGTTGACGCCGCCGGGGGTTTGGGGTGGGCGGATGGCCGGTCGCCGTTTCCGGGACTGCGCTCGTTCGACGTCGAGGATCATCAGGTGTTCTTCGGCCGCGGTGGCGAGGTGCAACAGCTCGCCAGCCTGTTGCGCTCTCCCGTCGAGCGCGCCGAACGAGCGGTGGTGCTGGTGCTCGGCCCCTCCGGATGCGGCAAGTCATCGCTGGTCCGGGCCGGGCTCCTGCATGTGATGGCCCAGGAATCGGGCTGGTGGACACTGCCCCCGATTCTGCCCGGCGCCGACCCAGTGGCCGCGTTGGCCAGGCAACTGGCCGCCGCGGCACAGCAGCTCGGCCTGACCTGGACAGTGGCGGATGTGCGGCAGCGGCTCACTGACGAGGGCCTGACGGCACTGGCCGATGAGCTGCTGCAGGCTGCCCGAGCGCGGCGGCTGCTCGTGGTGGTGGATCAGTTCGAGGAGCTGCTCACCCAGGCATCATCCGAGCAACGGGCCCAGTTCACACAGCTGCTTCACCCAGCTCTGGGTGGTCCGGTGCAGGTGGTCGCCACCCTGCGGCCAGAATTCCTGGCCCAGCTGCTAGCTGACACCGGCTTGGCGGCGCTGCCGACTCGTCACTACCCGCTGCGGCCACTGTGCCGCGACGCACTGCGCACTGTGATCACAGACCCAGCCCAGCTGGCCGGGATCACCATCGACGGCGAGCTGGTGACCCGGCTGGTCGCGGACACCGACAGCGGGGAAGCACTGCCGCTGCTGGCGTTCACCCTCTCCCGGCTCGCCGGGGGCGTCAGCCGCGGCGGCCAGCTGTCCACCGCACGCTACGACGAGCTCGGCGGAGTCCAAGGAGCCCTGACCCGCCAGGCCGACACCGCCCTGGCTGACGCGACTGCCGCCACCGGTCGGCGGCGCGAGGAAGTAATTGCCGGGTTGTTGCGATTGGTCACCGTCGATGAGCAAGGCCGTCCCACTCGCTGGCGGGTCCCCCGCGAGGAGCTGCCCGAGCCGGTGACCCGAGAACTGGACGCTTTCATCGAGCGCAGGCTGCTCACCACCGACACCGGCAACGACCACGGGGTGGTCATCGGAGTGGCACACGAGGCGTTTCTTTCCGCCTGGCCCCCACTGGCCCAGGAGATCGAGAAGAACAAGGCCGCGCTGCGGGCCCGCCGCGCGGTCGAGCAAGCCGCCACCGAATGGGACGGCCATAAGCGCCCAGCCGTCCGGCTGTGGGAACGCAACCAGCTCGCCGCCGCGGTCGCCGACACCGGCGCCCACCTCCAGTCCCGTGCCCTGGTCGCCGACCACGTGGATCTCAGCCCGACGGCCCGCACGTTCCTGCGGGCCAGCATCCGCCGGGACCGTGTGCGCCGAGGGCGCGCCGTCACCGTCTTGTCAGTGCTGCTCGTCCTCGCTGTCGTCGCAGCGGGAATCGCCTTCGTCCAGCGGGCCGCTACAGAACAACAACGCAACATCGCGGTGTCCCAGAAGGTCGCGGGACAGGCCCCGGCGCTGCGCGCGACCAACTCGGCCCTGGCCGCCCAACTCAGCCTGGCCGCCTATCGACTTTTCCCCACGACAGAAGCTCGCAGCAGTCTGCTCAGCACCTTCGCCACCCCCTACGCCACCCAACTCACCGGCCACACCGACCCCGTCCAATCAGTGGCCTTCAGCCCGAACGGCCACACCCTGGCCACCGCCAGTCAAGACACCACCGTGCGATTGTGGGATATCAGTGACCCCCACCGTCCCAACCGGCTGGGCACCCTCACCGGCCACACCAACTACGTCTCCTCGGTGGCCTTCAGCCCCGATGGCCACACCCTGGCCACCGCCAGCGACGACCACACCGCGCGACTGTGGGATGTCCATGACCCCCACAACCCCCGCCCACTGAGTACCCTCACCGGCCACACAGGCAGCATCAGAACACTGGCTTTCAGCCCTGGCGGGCACACTCTAGCCACCGCGGGCGAGGACAAGACCGTGCGGCTGTGGGACGTCGGTACCCCCGACCGACCCACCCTGCTGTACACCATCACCGGCCATACCAACACCGTTCGCTCGGTGGCTTTCAGCCCCGATGGGCACACCCTGGCCACCGCCAGCGACGACCACACCGCGCGACTGTGGGATGTCCACGACCCCCACAACCCCGAACCGCTAGCCACCCTTGCGGGCCATAACAAGGAGGTCAAAGGGATAGCCTTCAGTCCCGACGGGCACACCGTGGCTACCGCCAGCAACGACACCACCGCACGGTTGTGGGATGTCGACGACCTCCTCAATCCCGCACCGCTAGCCATCCTCCCCAAGCACCGCGACACCGTCTGGTCGGTGGCCTTCAGCCCGGACGGGCGTACCCTAGCGACCGCCAGCTATGACCACATCGCGCGCTTGTGGGACGTCAGCGACCTCCGCAATCCCAGTCTGCGAGGCACCCTCACCGGCCACACCGGCGTCGTCTTCTCGGTGGCCTTCAGCCCCGACGGGCGCACCCTGGCCACCGCCAGCGACGACCACACCGCGTTACTGTGGGAAACCGACGCCGAGAGTGTCGCCACTCGGATCTGTCGCATCACCTCTCCTATTACCAGAAAAGAATGGGAACAATACCTACCTGACTTTCCTTACCAACCCGATGGGTGTGGGCAAGGCCCGTGAACTCGACACTACGGACGTTTCTCCTCACTTCGGACGTCGATGGTGTCGAGTTCACGGCGGTGACGTCACCGCGTCTTACACCGGTGGGGCTCAGGCAGCGGTTATCGCTTCGGGTGCACAGCAAGCTGGCGCTACATACCGTGTGACCCTGAACCAGTCAGAAGCGCGGTGGCACCACCCAGGTGGCGACAACGGCGACGAAGTCGGCGAGGTTCGCGAGCCGTTCGAGCACGATGCCATCGTCAACGTAGTCGTGCACGAGCACGTTCCGGAACCCCACCGCGGCGCAGGCGAGCCGCGAGGTCGGCGGGCAGCACTGGCGTGCCACGCAGCGCCGCGACGATCTCAGCGGCGAGGACATCCGGCACCGCGAGAGTCATAGGGCAGAGTGTCGCACGAGTCCCTCGCCACCAGCGCGACCGCGCTGGACAGAAACGAGTGTCGCGCGGGTAGCGCGGTGCTCATACAAGCGTACTCAGCGCCGGGATCGTGGATCGGAAGCGCTCCTCGACGTCTTGGACGCTCGAACACTCCGCGTGGGGAGTCAGCGCGCGGCGTACCGAGTTGACCTGTTCCAGACTGCGGGTGCTACGCAGCGAGCCGAGCAACGGGATCACCTGGCCCAGCAGGTCACAAGCCCGGTCGAGGTCGCTGTGCGGGTTGCCCTGCGCAGGCAGGTGGGAGCGGACGAGGGCGGTCGTGGCCAGGACGCGGCGACGCGCGTGGCCACCTGCCGCTGCCGAGTTCAGCACGTCCGGAGCCAGCCGCTGAACGTCATCGTGCCAGCCAAGGTCGCTGGCCATGCACAGCATTTCGTAGCTCAGGTGTTCGGCTGTGAAGAACTTGAACCACAGCCGCTCGCCGGACGGGGCTGCTCGATCCAGTGCTTGTTGCGCGACCGAGCGAGCC
>JBOHFJ010000043.1:0-19029 GCA_050699655.1 Pseudonocardiaceae bacterium | reverse complement strand
GGCGTCGCCGACCGAGTGACACTCATCGACGGCGATATGAGTGAGTTGCCACTCCCGGACGGTTCAGTCGACGTCGTGCTCGCCTGCGTGGCAATCCACAACCTTCATGGCCGGGCAGCGCGCGCGGACTATCGGTGAGGCCGCGCGCGTGCTGCGCCCCGGTGGCCGACTCGGCGTCATCGACTTCGCGAGGACCGCCGAGTACTCGGCCGCGGCCATCGGGGCGGGCCTCACCGACGTCCACCGATCGGGGTTGACCTGGCGCATGTACCCGCCGGTGCGCATCGTCACCGCGCGCAAGCGCCCCTGACCTCAAGGCCGCGACGGTAGGCCGCTCGGTTGAAACGCACGCCGCGACGCCAGACCGAGACGACAGAACGCGTCGCGAGGATGTCGGTGGTCGGGTCACCGTCGACGAGCAGCAGATCAGCTTGGCAACCGGGTGCGATGCGCCCGCGCCCGGCGAGTCCGAAGCACCGGGCCGGCGCCGCGGTTGCCGCCGCCAGCGCCTCCACCGGGGTCAGTCCCGCCCGCACCAGCAGCTCCAGCTCACGGTGCAGGCTCGCACCGGCCGTCGTGCCGGAATTGGGGGTGTCGCTGCCCGCGAGCACCGGCACGCCGGCGGCCCGCAACGCCGCCACCGACTCCAGGGCGACCGTGAGCCGTGCGGCCTTTCCAGTACCAGCGGCTGTGCTTCCCCCGGCCGGATCTGGAGGCTCCGTCGCGGTGAGCCCACCTAGGCTCCTGGCGTCGAGGTAGGGCCGCAGCCGCGGGTCCGCCGCCAGCTGCCGGCCGCCGCCACCGCCGCACGCGCCCTCCAGCATGACCAGCGTCGCCACCACCGCGACACCGGCCCGGACCGCGGTCGCGACAAACTCGGCGTCCGCCGGTGCGTCGACGAAGGCGTGGGCGAGCACGTCCACTCCGGCCTCGACCGCCAGCGCCGCGTCCGCCCGCGTGCTCACGTGCGCCACCGCCAGCCTGTCGGTGGCGTGCGCCGCCGCGGCGAGCGCGGCGACCACCTCCGGTGGCAGCCGGGGCAGCTGGCGCTGGTACATCGACCCGTCCTCGACGATCACCTTGAGGTAGTCGGATCCCTCGGCCACCCGGTCCCGCACGAATCCCGCCGCCTCCTCCGGCCGGCTCAGTGTAGGGAAGGGGGGATAGACACCGCGCTCCACCAGCGACCACGGGTAGCCACCAGGCGCCGTCGCCCCGGTACCGGCCGAGCGGACGTCGGCCATGCCGTCCCAGACGGCTGCGCGCGCCCGCAGCGTGGCGGCGAGGGCGGGGCAGGAGAACATGTCGAGCTCAGTGGTCACTCCGAAGGCCAGTGCCTGGATCGGCGTGCCGGGAAAGGAGTGCGTGTGACAGTCGATCAGGCCCGGCAGCAGTGTCCGGCCCCGCCCGTCGATCAACTCGGTGCCGGGTGGCGCGTCTGAAAGATCCCCGACCGCGGCAATGTGTCCGTCCTCGACCAGCACCGAACCGTGGGGGATGACCTCGACTCCATCGAAGATCCGCACGTCATGCACCAGCATCGCCCCTGCACCTCTTCTGATCCTCCGCTGCCGCATGCTTGAGTGTCGCCTGGTTGAGGGTTGCCCACCGCGCGACCAGCCGCTCACCAACATTCCCCTGGGCATTCTCCTGGGCGTCTCGGCTAGCGTTGCCGGTGATGCTGGTCAACCTGTACTCGGACACCCAGACTAGGCCGGTCGAGGCCATGCGCGCGGCGATGGCGGCCGCCGAGGTGGGTGACGAGCAGCGTGGGGAGGATCCGACCGTCAACGCCTTGTGTGAGCGGGTCGCCACGCTGCTCGGCAAGCCCGCGGCGGTGTTCCTGCCGTCGGGCACGATGTGCAACGCGATCGGTTTCCGGCTGCACATCCGGCCCGGCGGCGACGCGGTGCACCTGCACCCGAGCGCTCATCCGATCGTCGCTGAGGCGGGCGGCCCGTCGGCGCTGTCCGGTGCGGTACTCGCTCCGGTGTCTGGCGAAGCTGGCATGTTCACCGCCAACTCGCTGGCGGCAGCGCTGTTCCCGGTCGGGAACCGCTACACACCGCGCTCCCGGCTGGTTTCGGTGGAACAGACCACCAACCTGGCCGGCGGGCGGGTGTGGCCCCTGGAGCGGGTACGCGCGGTGCTGGAGGTCGCCGCGCGACACCACTTGCGCACCCACCTGGACGGAGCGCGGCTGATGAATGCCGTGGTCGCCTCGGGGGTGCCGGCCGCACAGTGGGCTCGGGGCTTCGACACCGCGTGGATCGACTTCACTAAGGGCCTGGGTGCGCCGGTAGGTGCCGTAATGGCCGGCTCGGCCGAGCTGATCGAGCAGGCCTGGCGCCACAAGCAGATGATGGGCGGGGCGCTGCGCCAAGCCGGCATCGTCGCGGCCGGCTGCCAGTGGGCGCTGGAGCACCACGTGGACCGCCTCGCCGAGGACCACACCAACGCCCAGATCCTCGCCGAAGGGCTCGCCGGGCTGCCAGGCATCACACTCGACCCGGACACCGTCGAAACCAACATCGTGGTGTTCCGGCTGGCCGGCGCGCCCCGGTTCTGTCAGCGGCTGGAGGCCGAACACGGGGTACGGATGGGCGCGCTGGGGCCCGACCTGGTCCGGGCGGTGACCCACCACGACGTGGACACCTCTGCCGTGCGCCGCGCGGCAGGCGCCGTCACGGCGCTGCTGCGCGATCAGCGCTGAGCACACCAACACCGAGGCTCCCGATCCAGCGCCCTGGCGGGTTCAGAAGGGCGGGGGCTCCTCTGGGTCGGGTGCTGGGCGGGTGGTGAGTGGTTCGGGGTCGGTCAGCGGTGGTGGCGGGGAGTGGTACTGGTGCCCGCTGGGTGTGGCCCAGGTGGTGCAGCCGTCGGGGTGTTGGGTGATTGACCAGCCAGGGGTCTGTTTCACTTGATGGTGGCGTCGGCATTTGGGGCCGAGGTTGGTCTCGCTGGTCGGGCCGGTGCCGGTGGCTGGGTCGTGCGGGATGGTGTGGTCAAGGTCGCAGCGGTGGGCGGGCACTCGGCAGCCGGGGAATTGGCAGGTCTGGTCGCGGGTGATGACCAGCCCGGCGAGGTGGGCTGGTGGGCGGTAGCGGGTGGTGCCGTAGTCCACCGGCCGGCCTGATTTCGGGTCGGTGAGGATGCGCCGCCAGGTGCCTCCGGCGGCGAGGTCCCGGGCTACGGCGGCGGGGATGGGCCCGTAGCCGGCCAGCTCACCGGGTTGGTCCTCAGAGCCGAGCAGCGCGGTGTAGGGGATGGTGACCCGCACATCCACACCCCCGCCGCGGCGGCACCGCCCGCACGCACAGCGACAGCCCGCCGGACCGGTGGCGGCTGGGGCTGGGGCTGGGGCTGGGGCTGGGGCTGGGGCTGGGGCTGGGGCTGGGGAATCATGGTGGGGGCTGTCCGAGCCGTTTCCCGGCCGTTCGGTGGTGTGTTCGTCGGCGGTGCGAGTGCCCTGGCCGCGGTATCCGGTGGGGGTCAGCACGAGATCAACCAGGGCATCGGCGCGACGGGCGTCCATGCCGCGCTCATCTGCTGGGGACCCGGCGTGGCGGGCATGCTCATCGAGCACGGCGAACACACCGGTGGCCTCGGCGGCGGGCAGGTAGGCCGACAGGGTGGCCATCCCATCAGGCTCCGGCCACATCCGCACCCCGCGCTCGCGCCGGGCCCGCTCAGCCCGTTTCCGCGCGGCGCTCGGGTCCGCCGAGAGCACCGCTCGGCGGGTCGCAACGCGCAACTGCCCCGGTGTCTGCTTCCGCGCTGTGGCCAGCACCCGCCGCTCGACCGCCGCGGTGTGCTCCTCGGCGAGATTCATCGTCTCCTCATCGAGGACGCGTGCTTTGGCGAGGGTGATCCGGCCCTGCTCCAGCGCCGCCAGCGTGCCCGGCAACCGGGTGCACAGCGACCACGCGTCACCCACCCGGCACGCCGCGGTGCGCGCCGATGTGCTCAGCATCAGACCGACCTCGGCCACCGCCGACTCATGAGCCTGCATGTCATGCGCCCCCATCGCCGTGTTGCGGGCCGTCGCGTCACGCATGAACGAGGCCATCTCGCGGGCCTGCCGGGCCTGCGCCCACGCGATGACCCGCTCCCACGCCCCGACACGCTCCAAGTTCTCGAACTCGCGATGCGCTGGGTCCCCGTCACTGGGGAGGGAAAGCATGTCCGCCAACAGACCATCCGGCACGTACTCCGACCAGCGCACCGGCTCCCCAACCCCAGGCCACTCCTCAACCAAGCAATCGATCACCTCCTCCGGCGGAGCGGTAACCGGTGGCGGCGGCCAGTTGTGCCCCAAATCCTCCCCAGTATCGAACATATGTTCGATACTACTCTTGATGACAGGACCGGGCAATGGGCGCATGCGACGAGCGGCGCGGCAGGGACCCCATCGCCAGCCAACGACTGGAGGCCGGGCATGAAACAGCGAACAGCGCTGGCGCCAGTACCCGCGTCTGCTCGGTGACGCCGATACTCTGACCGTTGTGCACTGTGTGGCAAATAACCGTGTGGCAAACAACTGTCCGCGTAGGCCGTCCGAGGAGGGCAAGGTACCGCGCCGCCCTAGCGGCTCTTCGCTATTTTCAGTGGGTTACTCAACGCGAGGACATGTACACGGGTGTGAGGGTGGGTAGCTGGAGCTTGGCCGCGGTGAGGTAGCCGATAGTGATCATCATCATTTTGCTGCGGTAGCCCCGGGCACGGGTCTTGGCTGCCTGCACCAGGGAGTTGATCCCTTCGAGCAGGCCGTTGCTGAGGTGGTTGGCGTGCCAGGAGATGAGGCCGTCCCAGTGCTCCCCGACCAGGGTGACGAAGTCCCTGATCGGTTGCAGCGGGAGCGTTTCGCGCCGTAGCACCAGCGTCGGAGGTACTCGGGTGCGCGCATCGGGTGGTGCAGGTCGCGGCGTTGCGTCGTGGACAGGTTCGCCCAGTTCGTCAGCCACAGCCAGCGGGTGCGCTTGAGCTTGGGCGCGTCTTGATCTCGTCTCGGCGTACGGTGTCGATGGCCCCGCTGAGCTTGGCGGCCAGGTGATAGCGGTCGAAGGTCATCCTCGCGTTCGGCAGGTGCGCCCCGATTCCGGAGATGAACGCCGTGCTCATGTCGGAGCTGGTGTCGGTGACCTTGTCCGGGTCACCGCCGTGGGCGACCAAGTCGGCGCAAATGAAGATACTGACGTAGTCCTGACCCCTGCACGCGGCGGTCTCGGCCATCCCGACCCGCCTCACGCCGGTGCAAGTCGAGCTGGTCGCGGGCGGCATTCACGGGGTGTTCCACGATCCACCAGATCCTGGTGTCGTGCTCACGGGTCATCGCGGCGATTTTCGCCATCGGCATCGCCGTCGCGAAGGTGCGCGCCAGCGCTTCGAACAACAGCCTGAACCCCGACCCCGGGCGCGCAACAACACCATGTGCTGGAAGAAGTCCAGATGCCGCCACGTCTTGTCCACGGTGTCATGCACCGGAGCGCACCCCCGCGCGCAGTCCCTGGCCGGGCACGCGAACCGGGCACCACGATCAAAATCCAAGTACAGGTCCAGCTGGGTGGCCTCGGCGTCGAACTCGCTGCGCGTCACCCGCCACGGCCCGCTCAACCCCAGCACCGCCGTGAACACCCCAGCTTATCCATACCCTGTGACCCCTGCTAAGCGACCATCACGGACAGTCACACAGCCAACGAAACAATCACCCCTCGTCAACTCAACCTGGACTCCACTCGGCTGCTCGCACGGGCCGCGTTCGAAGTTGCTATGGAACAACGACCGGTACCGACCTGGCGAGGAGGACCGATGTGAGGCGTGGTGAGCGCGACGTGCCGAGGGCGCGGATCGAGTGATTGCCCAGCGGTACACGCCATAGCCTCTGTCGGCAGACCAGTTGGGGCTTGGTGTCAGCCGTGTGGAAGGAGTTGCCATGCGAGATCGTGCGTCGACGATGCGCAGCCGGGAGCTGGGTGCGGGGCTGCGCCAGGCGATGGAGGGCGCCGACCTGAACGGCAAGCAGGCCGCGCGGGTGCTGGGCTGGCCGGAGAGCTCGCGATCAGTGACTTCGAGGCGATCGTGGTGCCCGGCCTGCTGCAGACCGGCGACTACGCCCGCGCGCTGATCAGCCGTCCGGCAACATCCCCGAGCAGGTGCTGGCGCGCGACTCCAAGAACCCCGAAGGCCCCGCCCTGGCCGTCGCCTGGCGAACGCTGCTCAGCACCGTCACCGGCTGACCACAGCGGCTACCACCCAGCCAACCCCACGTCCCGGCGCAGCCGCCCGAGTCCCAGGCTGACCAGGGCGGCGATGTCGCTGGGCCGGTGGGTGGCCGCGAGCCGGCGGTTCTCCTCGTCGTCCAGCCCATTGCCAAGCCCGCGCCAGTGCGGCAGCGCGGTGTGAGCCGCCAGACGCGCATAGCCGTCCTCCCACCGCGGGTCAGGGGGCCCGGCGCTGGTGTCGGGGGGTAGCCAGCTGCCGTCGTCCACGCCGAGCGCGCGGATGATGTCCGCGGTGACGCCACCGAAGCCGCCCGCCAGGTAGATCGGCTGCTCAGCCCGCACGGCGAGCAGCGCCTCTTCCATCAGACCGGGGATCTCTCCCTGGAAGCCGCCGCGCTTGCCGCCCAGCAGAACCCGTGCGCTGGTGTGCCGCTGCAGGTACCGGCGCATACCAGTAAGAGCCCGTCGCTGCTCGCTCGGATCCTCGACGGGCACCGGGGCCTCGCCACGACCGGCGGCGCGATCGACCTCGGCACCGTCGGGGTCGAGGCAGACCATCCGGCCGAGCAGCTGGAGGTCGCGCTCGAAGCGGTCGAGCTCCGACAGAGCGCTCGCGCGATGCACCGACCAAGCCAGGCAGGCCAGCAGCGGCTCGTCACGCCGGTGCCACCGCTGGATCTCCTGAACCAGGAATGGGGTGTAGCCCTCGGGCTTGAGGTACCCGCCATAGGCGAGCAACCCCCCCCCAGCAAAAGTACCCTGGCGATCTCACCGAGTGCGAGCCGGAAATGCGTCTCCAGCAAGCCGAGCCGGCCCAGGTCAGGGCTCTCGGAGACCGAGATGCCCACCCGGACGCCGCGCAGCGCCTCTGGGGCCAGCAGCGGGCTCGGCACTGGGGTTCCCACTGGGGTTCCCCTCAGCCACCGCGGGCGGCGAGCAACCGCGGCGTCATCACGTCAAGATCCCTGGTGACCCCGCTGAGGCGAACGAGCTGAGCAAGCACGAGCCGCTCCGGCGCGCCGAGCGGGGGGTCTGGATGCAGGATCCGCAGCGGAGCGGTTCCCGCCAGCGCTCCCGTGCCTCGCTGCTGACCGAGCCACCGCGCGAGCGTGAGTGGCTCGGGCGCATGCGGAGCCCACCACACCACATCGAGATCAGACCGCCCCAGCGCCAACTCGCGCTGCCGCTCCCACAGCGCGCGCTTCAGGCACTCATCGACGAGCACCGCTAGCCCGGCCTCGACGTCGTCAGCCGCCCAACCGCCCGCCGAGCGCCGAACGGGGACCCGCGGCACGTGGTCCATCAGGAACGAGCCTCGCTGCTCACCGAGCTCGAGCGCGTCGAGGATGACTACCGGCGCGCCCTCCTCCTTGGCGGCGAGCACCTCCCCTTGGCACCAGTCTTGGCTCGCGTACAGATCGGTGCGCAAGGCCAACAGTGCGCCACGCGCAGCGTTCTCGCCCAGCGCCTCCCGCCATTCCTGGCCGGCCTGCAGGTCGCAGGCGTCAAAGAACTCGGCGAGGCTGGTGTCCGCGATCACCGTGCGCACCGTCTGAGTGAGTTCACCGGACGACGGACTGTCACCCATCGCCTGTCGGGTATGGCTGATGAACACCCGCAGCCGGCAACCGGTGCGCCCCGCGAACTGAGCCAGTCCCTGGACCAGGTCACGCCGCCAACCGGTGTCGGGCCCGTTGTCCGTCGCGGGCAGGCTGCCACCGAGCCGCTGGTACCTGCCCAGGATCCGATCCAGAGTCGTGCCGTCCAGAGCCGGCGAATCCTCCAGGAGCAGCGGGAAGACCCGCACCTGCCGTGCGGAGGTCTCCTGTGCGCTCACGAGCGCAGTGACATAGTCGTACCAGGGTCCTGTACCCGGCTGTACCGCTCGGGCGAGTCCGACGCCAAGCACCGGAACCACCGCGACATACTGCGCTTGGGCCACCCCGTTCGGCGGAGGCGCGTTTGGGAGGGGAATCGGCCGTGGGGCGTCCGCAGCCCAGCGCCACCCCTGGTAGCGCACGTAGACCTCAATGGCGCCGCCGATCAACCCGGTGAACAGCGTGCCGTGAAAATGCTCCACCAACTGCCGCGCCGCCCGAGCCCCCGCGCGGTCGTCCGGGTGCCACACCACATAGATCTCCAGCACCGGCGGCAGCATGCCTTCTTTCTACTCGCCGCCTCCCAGAGATGTAGCAGCCATCCTGGCTACGTCAGCTGAGGTAGCGGGACTGCACGATCTGGGGTAGCCGGAAGATGGCCCGAGGAAGGGATGACCGACCTCCGAGCCTACGACATATTGGGAGGCGGAAGCAGCGGAGCGCCCGCTGGCCCGGAGTCAGCGGGTCCAGGCAGCGGGTGGCTGGTCGATCAGCGAGCCAGGGATGGTGGGCAAAACCGTGGGTCATTGCGCGCAGCTCGAGGAGATACGGGACCACCAGCCCGCCTCCACCGATGCCAGCGAACTCACCCGGGTTGCCAATCCATTCGAGGCAACACACCGTTCCGATAAGAGCGAGCCCACACGCACAATCTGGGATGACCTCGACATCCTCGTCGGCGCCGCCGTCGACGGTGAGCGAGACGCCGTTGAGGGAGTGCTGCGCTGGATTCGCCCGCTCGTGGTCCGCTATTGCCGGGCTCGCCTGGGCGCCCAAGAAAAGACGTTCGCCTCAGCGGATGACGTGGCCCAAGAGGTATGTCTCGCGGTACTCACGGCACTGAGCAAATACCACGACCAGGGCCGGCCGTTTCTTGCCTTCGTCTACGGCATCGCCGCGCACAAGGTGTCCGACGCCCGCCGGTCGGCGGCCCGCAATCGCTGCGAGCCAGTCCCGGATGTCCCCGATGGACCAGCCCTGGACGAGAACGGTCCGGAGGCACGGGTGCTGCGGGGCGAGCTGGCCGGGCGAGTGGCCACGCTGCTGAGCACCCTATCGGGCAAGCAGCGCGAAATTCTCCACCTACGATTCCTGGTGGGACTGTCCGCGGAGGAGACCGCCGACGCCCTCGGCTCGACTCCGGGCGCGGTCCGGGTAGCCCAGCACCGCGCGCTGAACCGGCTGCGAGACGTCATGACGGCGACACCTGCTCAATAGCCGGCATACCTGTTCCCACCGGCTCCTCGACGAATTCGCACACGCGCCACGCACAGCGCTGTGACGCTTCATGGATGCCCTGCCCCCGGTTACCCCTGATTTTTCCACGCATCCTCTTGACGGCATAAACCACTGCGTTAGCCTAGTGAGCAGACGGCGACCGGGGAGGGAGCTCCGTCAGCGGTATTCGCGGTACTCGACGGGCCTACGACCTACCCCATCGATGTCACGACTTATTTTTTCCTTTCTGTTCCTACGGATGAAATTGGTGGTGTGTACTGTGACTGAATCGGTACAGACGGAGCCAGCGCAAACGGATCCGGACATGAACGGTGACCAGCGGCAGTTGAGCTTGAGTACGGCGGCTGCGCGCAATCTGGCGACGACGACAAAGACCGTGCCGCAGATGCAGGGCATCACGTCGCGGTGGCTGCTGAAGGTGTTGCCGTGGGTAGAGGCCACGGGTGGAACCTTCCGGGTGAACCGCCGATTGAGTTACACGGTGGGCGACGGGCGGGTCAAGTTCTCCAACACCGGCTCAGAAGTCCGGGTCATTCCGCAGGAATTGTGCGAATTACCGGTGCTGCGGGGTTTTGGCGACGCAGGTGTGCTGGCCGCGCTGGCGGGCCGGTTCGCGCAGCGGGAATTCGCGGCCGGCAACACAATAGTACAGGAAGGCCAGCCGGCGGACCAGGTGTTCCTGATCGCCCACGGCAAGGTCAACAAGATCGGCCCTGGGAAGTACGGTGAGCCGACGGTGTTGGACATCCTGGCCGATGGGGACTATTTCGGCGATGCGGAAATGGTGGCGTCCCGGGACATCTGGGATTTCAGCGTCAAAGCGGTGACGCCGTGCACGGTGCTGGCCGCACCCCGACAGGCTCTCGACGAGATCCTCAGCCAGTCCGACGCGTTGCGCGAGCATGTGGAACGGTTCCGTACGCTCGCGGAAAAGCCGACGAACAAACATGGCGAGGCCGCTATCGAAATGAACTCTGGCCATGAGGGCGAGCCCGACTTGACAACAACCTACGCCGACTATGAGACCGACCCCCGAGAATACGAGCTCAGCGTGGCGCAGACCGTGTTACGGGTGCACACCCGGGTGGCCGATCTGTACAACAATCCAATGAACCAGGTCGAACAGCAGTTGCGGCTGACGACCGAGGCGCTGCGGGAACGCCAAGAACACGAGCTGATGAACAACCCCGACTTCGGGCTGCTGCACAACGCTGATTTCTCCCAGCGCATCAGCACCCGCGGCGGGCCGCCCACCCCTGACGACTTCGATGAGCTGCTGGCCACCGTATGGAAGGAACCGGGAGTTTTCTTGGCCCATCCGCGGACGATTTCCGCTTTTGGTCGGGAATGCAGCAGCCGGGGTGTCTACCCGCAGAGCATCGACATCGGCGGCCACATGATGCCCGCTTGGCGCGGTATTCCAGTCCTACCCTGCAACAAGATCCCCGTCAGTGCGCACCGCACCAGCTCGATCCTGCTAATGCGCACCGGCCTGGAGAAGCAAGGCGTGATCGGCCTGCACCAGACCGGAATCCCCGATGAGGTCCAGCCCAGTCTGAACGCACGCTTCATGGGCATCCAAGAAAAGGGCATCATCGAGTACCTGGTCAGCGCCTACTACTCGGTGGCGGTCCTCATCCCGGACGCGCTCGGCATCTTGGAAAACGTCGAGATCGGACGGGACGGCGGCTACTAGAACAACACCACCGGGAAGGTGAGGAGCCGACGATGCAGCCCTATGAGCTGCCAGACTTCTACATGCCGTATCCCGCCCGGTGCAACCCGCACCTGGACACGGCGCGCGAACACACCAAGACGTGGGCCCGGGACATGGGGATACTGGATTCACCCGGAGATGAATCCAGTTCGACCATCTGGGACGAGCCCAAGTTCGACTCTATGGACTTCGCCCTGCTCTGCGCGTACACCCATCCTGACACGCCGAGCCACGAGCTCGACCTGGTCACCGACTGGTATGTCTGGGTGTTCTATTTCGACGATCATTTTCTCGAGACATACAAGCGCAGTCAGGACCAGGCGGGAGCCAAGGAGTATCTCGACCGGCTGCCCGCGTTCATGCCAGTGGATCTCTCCGACCCACCGGAGCCGACCAATCCAGTCGAGCGAGGGCTGATCGACCTGTGGGCGCGCACGGTCCCCAACCGGTCTCTCGAATGGCGACAGCGGTTCTTTGCGAGCACCCAGAACCTCGTCGCGGAATCGACCTGGGAGCTCTCCAACATCAGTGAGAACCGGATCCCGAACCCGATCGAGTACGTGGAGGTGCGCCGCAAGGTCGGCGGGGCGCCCTGGTCAGCCGACCTCGTGGAGCACGCCGCGTTCATTGAGATCCCGGACAGGGTCGCGGACGCTCGGCCGATGCGCGTCCTCAAGGACACGTTCGCCGACGGGGTGCATCTGCGCAACGACCTGTTCTCCTACCAGCGAGAAACCCAACACGAAGGCGAAATTAACAACTGCGTTCTGGTGTTGGAACGATTTCTGGACGTCAGCCCGCAGCGCGCCGCGGACCTGACCAACGACATCCTGACCTCTCGCCTGCAACAGTTCGAAAACACCGCTCTCACGGAACTGCCCTCGCTGTTCGAAGAGTACGGACTAAATCTGTTTGAACGCGAGAGCGTGCTGCTCTACGTCAAGGGACTACAGGACTGGCAGTCGGGCTGCCATGAGTGGCACCTGCGGTCAAGCCGTTACATGAACAAGGCGTCGAAGCGCGAGCGGTCAATCGCGGAACGGCTGCTCGGCGGGCCCACCGGCTTGGGCATCGCCGCGGCACGAATCACGCCGTCACCTGGCGCGATGGGCCTGCAAAGAATCAAGAGCTACACGCACGTGCCGTACGAAAGGGTCGGCCCGACCACTCTGCCGGAGTTCTACATGCCGTACTCCGCGCGGGTCAACGCCAACCTGGAACGGTCGCGTCAGCATTGCATCGACTGGGCCCGTCAGATGGGCATGCTGGATCCACTCCCTGGCGGTATTGGCATCTGGGATGAGGAGAATCTCGCGTTGTTCGATTTCGCGGTCTGCGCCGCGCGGATTCACCCGGATGCATCCGGCCCTGAGCTCGACCTGTCCTCGACCTGGCTGACCTGGGGGACCTACGGCGACGACTACTACCCCGTGGTCTTCGGGCCCACCGGCAACATGGCGGGCGCGAAGGTGCTCAACGCGAGGCTGTCGGCGTTCATGCCACTGGACTGCGGCGCCACCCCACCGCCGGCCAACCCGGTCGAAACGGGCCTGGCCGATTTATGGATACGCACGGCGTCCCCGATGACCCTCGATCAGCGGGGTCAGTTCCGGTGGGGTATCGAGGTCATGACGGAGAGCTGGCTGTGGGAGCTCGCCAACGCCATCCAGCACCGGATCCCCGATCCGGTCGACTACGTCGAGATGCGACGCAAAACGTTCGGCTCAGATCTCACGCTGAGCCTGGCCCGGATCACGAAGGCTGGGGAGATCCCACGCGCGATCTTCCGCACCCGGGCGATGCGGGGGCTGGAAAACTCGGCAACCGACTACGCCTGTTTCATGAACGACATCTTCTCCTACCAGAAGGAGATCGAGTTCGAGGGCGAGCTACACAACTGCGTGCTGGTGGTCCAGAAATTTCTCGACATAGACCGGGGCCAAGCGGTCAATGTCGTCAACGACCTGATGACCGCGCGACTGTCGCAGTTCGAGCACATCATCGCCACCGAGCTGCCCGCCCTCGCGGATGATTTCAACCTGGATACCGATGCCCGCGAGGCCCTGGACGCCTACGTCGAGGGCCTGCAAGACTGGGTGGCCGGAATTCTCGACTGGCATCTGCTGACCGGCCGGTATCCCGAAGCGGCATTACGAAGACGCTATCGCAAACCCCCGCATCAGCTCGGTGGCCCCACCGGACTGGGCACTTCAGCGGCCCTTATCAACCTACGCAGCACCATGCAGGCCCCTGTGTAGGCGTTGCGCCACGGTCGGCGATGGGCGAGCGGGTTTCACCGACCACTAGCGAAGGAGGACCGGTGTCTGTGCTGTCTCGTGTGTCTGTGCTGTCTCGTGTGTCCGCGCGAGTCCCGCCAACCTGGGAGTATCTGACACACCGGCATGAAAACAGTTTCTTGCCGCCCATGGTGTTGGTCGATCCGATTGCGGGCTACGAGCTTCCCGACGCGGAGTTCGCGGATCGGCGGGTGCGCCGTGTGTTTTGCTTGGCTGGCACCGCGAGCGTGATCCTGAATGATCTGTACTCGATGGTGAAGGAAACGGACACGGACTTCGACCTGCCCAAGGTAATCGCCGCCGAGGAGAAGTGCTCCCGACAGGAAGCGACTGTTCTCAGCCACCTGGGCTCGCTTGCTCTGCGACGTTTCCTGACCGACATCTGGGCCTGGCTCGGCGGCAACCGCGAGTGGCACAGCACCACCGAGCGCTACCACGGCGCGAGCAATTCGTGAGCGGTCCGGAGATCTCAGCCTCGGCAGCGGCCCAGCTGTTCGACCCGACAATCAGAAGGAGGTCACAATGACTCAAACTACCGTCGCAAAAGTCCTGCGCAGCGACTACCAGAAGTCAGTCGCGTCGTACTGGAACAACGAGAAAGACCCGGTCAATCTGCGGCTCGGTGATGTCGACGGGCTCTACCACCATCACTACGGGATCGGTAACCATGACCCGTCAGTATTGGACGGCCCCGAGGACACTCGCGACGACCGGATCATCACCGAGATGCACCGGTTGGAGACCGCGCAGGCCAAGGTTCTACTCGACCATCTCGGCGACATCTCCGCTGGTGACCGCCTTGTGGATGCCGGGTGCGGTCGCGGCGGTACCAGCTTCATGGCCCATCAACGCTTCGGCGCCCGGGTGGACGGAGTGTCGATTTCGGAGCAACAGGTCGAGTTCGCCAACGACCAGGCAAGACAGCGAGGCGTGGCCGCCAAGGTGAAGTTCCATTTCCGCAACATGCTGGACACCGGTTTCGAGACGGGATCGTACCGGGGAATCTGGAACAACGAAAGCACCATGTATGTGGACCTGTTCGAGCTCTTCGCCGAGCACGCCCGCCAACTGGCGTTCGGCGGCCGCTATGTCTGCATCACCGGCTGCTATAACGACGTGACAGGTGGCCGGTCCAAAGCGGTCAGCCGGATCGACGAGCACTACATCTGCAACATCCACCCCAGAAGCGACTATTTCAAGGCGTTGACGACCAACAACCTTGTCCCGATCAACGTCGTCGATCTGACCGCTCACACCATCCCGTACTGGGAACTGCGGGCGAAGTCCTCGGTGGCTACCGGGATCGAGGACTCGTTTCTGACGGCGTACCGCGAGGGCAGTTTCCACTACCTGCTCATCGCCGCCGATCGGGTCTGACTCCTACCAGCACCACCCGCGGCTGCTCGCGGCAGAAGCTGCGACCAGGGCCGATTGACACTGTCGACAGTATCGAGATTGGTGAGATGCATGATGACCACGACGGATCCGAACGGCGATGATGCCGAGCAGGCACGGTTGAGTCTGAGTACTGCCGCGGCTCGTATGCTAGTGACAACGACTAAGTCCGTGCCCCAGATGCGGGGGATAACGCCGCGGTGGCTGTTGCGGATGTTGCCGTGGGTGGAGGTCTCGGGTGGGACGTATCGGGTAAACCGCCGATTGACATATCTGGTGGGTGACGGGCGAGTGACGTTCGCCACGACGGGCGCCGAAGTGCGGGTCATCCCAGAGCAACTGTGCGAGTTGCCGGTGCTGCGGGGTTTTGATGACGCCGAGGTGCTAGGCGCGTTGGCGGGCCGGTTCACGCAGCGGGAGTTCGCGGCGGGTAACACGCTTGTGGAAGCGGGCCGGGCGGCGGATCAACTATTTCTCATAGCCCATGGCAAGGTTAAAAAAACCGGTCCGGGGGAGTTTGCCGAGCCGGCTGTGCTGGATTTTCTGGCCGACGGAGACTATTTCGGCGATCAAGAGTGGGTGAAAACACAAGATACCTGGGCCTTCAGCGTCACGGCGATGACGCCGTGTACGGTACTGACGGCACCCCGGCAAGCGCTAGAGGCGATCCGCGGCCAGTCCGAGGCGTTGCGGACGCACATCGAGAGGTTCCGCACCTTGGCCAAAATTCCGACGAATAAAAAGGGCGAAGCGGATATCGCGCTGACCTCGGGCCATGAGCAGCATGCGGACTTAACAGCGACCTTCGTTGATTACGACACCACACCCCGGGAATATGAGCTGAGCGTGGCGCAGACCGTGCTACGTGTGCACACCCGGGTGGCGGATCTGTACAACAATCCAATGAGCCAGGTCGAAGAGCAGCTGCGTTTGACCATCGAGGCCCTACGAGAACGACAAGAACACGAGTTGATAAACAACCGAGATTTCGGGCTCTTGCACAACGCTGACTTCACGCAGCGCATCAACACTCGCAGCGGGCCACCGACACCCGGAGATCTCGACGAACTGCTCTGCCGCCGAAGGAAGTCGAAGTTCTTCCTGGCCCATCCCCGCACCATCGCAGCCTTCGGTCGAGAATGCAACCACCGAGGCATCTATCCGCAGAACGTCGACATCGACGGCCAATTGGTGAGGTCTTGGCGCGGCGTGCCAATTTTCCCCTGCGACAAAATTCCCATCACCAAGACTCGCACCAGCTCCATCCTCGCGTTCCGTACTGGAGTGGAAGACTCAGGTGTGATAGGCCTGCATCAGACCAGTATCCCCGATGAAGTCCAGCCTGGACTGAACGTCCGCTCCATGGGGATCGACAATAAAGCCATCACATCCTACCTGGTCAGCGCCCATTACTCCGTGGCCGTCCTGGTTCCCGACGCGCTCGGCATCCTGGAGAACGTCGAAATCAGCTGATACGAGGAGGGACAAGATTATGCCCACCATTGATGTGAAGACCGAGGGCCGATCAGCGCGCGAGGTGCTCACATGGAGCCGAACTACTGTCGAACCCGCCCTGCGCGCGGCGGTCGACACGCTGCCCGCGTCGATGCGGCTAATCGCCGGCTACCATTTTGGCTGGTGGAACGAGCATGGCAAGTCTTACCAGACTCCAGAAATAGACTCAAAAATTGGACCAGAAAAAGGCGCAGGAAAGGGAATCGGGGGCAAAGCGATCCGCCCCACACTGGTATTGCTGAGCGCCCAGGCCGTCGGCGGGCTTCCGGCTGCCGCAGTGCCGGCCGCCGTGGCGGTGGAGCTGGTGCACAATTTCTCGCTGTTGCACGACGACGTGCTCGACGGTGACCTGACCCGCCGCCACCGCCCCACGGCGTGGAGCGTGTTCGGTCTCAATGCGGCGATTCTCGCGGGGGACGCGTTGCTGACCCTGGCCTTGGACGTGCTCGCTGCCAGTGAGCACCCAGCCACCATGGACGGGACACGGATGCTCACGGCCACGGTGCAGAAACTGATCGACGGCCAGAGCACGGACCTGACCTTCGAGCAACGCGCCCGGGTCGAACTGGCCGAATGCCTGAGTATGGTGGGGAAAAAGACCGGTTCCTTGATAAGCTGCGCCTGCGCCATGGGCGCCTCCTTCGGCGGTGGCAGCCCCGCGCAGGTCGAGCAGCTACGCGGGTTCGGTGTGCGCCTAGGCCTCGCTTTCCAGCATATGGACGATTTTCTGGGGATCTGGGGAGACCCGGTCATGACCGGTAAGCCGGTCTACTCGGATCTGCGCAGTCGTAAGAAGTCCCTGCCGGTGGTAGTCGCCCTGAATTCGGACACTCCGGCCGGGCGCGAACTGGCCACGATGTACCACCGTACGGCGCCGCTATCAAACAACGAGTTGGTGCACGCCGCGGAACTGATCGAACTAGCGGGTGGCCGCGCCTGGAGCCAGGCCCAGGTTGACGACCTGCTCGCGCGGGCGCTGCGCCAGCTGCCCACAGCCAACCTGACGGCGCAAGCCGCGCGCGCCGTCCGCGAGCTGGGTGCGCTCGCGCGGCTGGCCACTCACCGTGATCATTGAGTCAGCGGGGCGCCGGACATCGGTCACCGACAAGAACACCACGGGCGTCCGTTGCGCCCGGTCGACTCCGAAGAAGGTTGCTTAGCATGCCCACGTGGATTTACACCCTCTCTAATTGGCAGATACTACTTCTGTTCGCTGGAATTGCGGTCTTCATCTGTTGGGGGCTGGTGCTGCTCCTCAGGCCTTTGATGGAGCACTGGTTCAGCAGTGATCACCGGAGCCGCAACCACGTCATCGAAATCATGATCGCGGGAACCGGCCTGTTCTACGGCCTGCTGCTGGGCCTGATCGCCGTAGGAGCCTACACCAATTACACGAACGCTGATGAAGCCGCGACCCGGGAAGCCAATACGGCGGGTGTGCTGTACCGCGACGTGTCGAACTACCCGGTGCCACTCAGTACCGAGCTGCGGGCGGGCATCATCCGCTACATAGACGTGGTGATCGATCAAGAGTTCCCGTCGGCCCATCAGGGGAAATTGCTAGCCACGGGCACGCCGGTGGCGACGACCATACAGAAAGGTATCGCTTCTTTCATGCCCACCAACTCCGGACAGGAGGCGTTGGATGCTGAGACATTCCACCAGTTCGGCAATTTCATCAATGCGCGAAACGAGCGATTGAATCTGATGAGCCTGGGCCTGCCCGGCACACTTTGGTTTGTCCTGATCGCTGGCGCGGCGATCAACCTCGCCCTCATAGCCATGCTCGGGGTGAACCAATTAGGCGCTCATCTCGTGTATTCCGGGCTCTTCGCGTTTTTCCTCAGCTTGATGTTGTTTCTGATCGCCGATTTAGATCATCCGTTCCTTGGTCAGTACAGTATTTCACCGGACGCGTTCGAGACGATCCGCAATGTTGTGCTCCCGCAGATCCACTGAATCAGCCGCCCGCTGAGCGCACGGCGCGTCGAGTGTCGAGGGTGGCGAGGTCCGCCGCCGCACGGCCAGCGTGCCACCCGGCGGCGTTGCCGATGCTGTACGAGCGGGACACCGACTGCGGGAACATCGACTCGAACAGTTCCTCCACCACCCGCTCCCGGGCGGCCAGCACCGGCAGCAACCGAGCTGAATCGGCCACCGCGGCGACACCCGCGTCGCGCGCGGTGTCCAGCCGTTCACCGATGCGGGTCGCGTAGGCGATCAGGAACGACTGGCGGTACGACCGGGTCCGAGACTGCCCGGAACGGGTGATCTGGCTGCCCGCCGACACCATCGCCCTGGTCGCCTGGACCAGCAGCGACGTGCTGAGCAGCTCAACGATCTCCAGGTCGACCTCGTCGCCGAGCACGGTGGTGAAGCCGAGCTTTTCCGACAGCACGGTCCGGCACCGGTTCGCGCCGGCCACCGCGCCCACCAGCAGAGCTTTGGCTGCCACGTAGGGGCTGTCCAGCCACATCCGGCGGGCGGTGGCGGGGTGTGGATCCGACCCCGCGCTGCCAGCGCTGTCCAGCACGATCCGTTCCAGGGAGTACCGGCTCATCAGTTCCTGGGCCTTGGCCGACAGCGCCTCAGCCTCTTCGGGAAAGGTGGTGGACTCAGCCTTGGCCAGCAGCGCCCGAACCCGAGCCAGCATCTTCTGGTCGACGCCCCGGCGCGGCGGCGCGGCGGCGGTGGACCCCGGTGGCGCCGCGATCCTCGGCAGCGTCGGCAGCGACAGCAGTAGCGCCAGCACCTCGATCACCGTGGTG
>JBOHFJ010000042.1:0-19033 GCA_050699655.1 Pseudonocardiaceae bacterium | reverse complement strand
CTGAAGCTGGCCACCCTCGGGCTGCAGCTCAAGGACAGCCCGCCCGGGTTCGACCTCTCCGCCGCGGCGGCGGCCGAATACTCGGCCGACGGCTGGGACGAGGCCAGCGAAAACGGCACCGACAACTGCGACAATGGCGACGACTACGCCGAAACCGAACAGCTCTAGCACTCGTGAGTGGCAATCGATGCCCTAGCGCCGATTGCCACTCACGCGGCAACCGAAGGGAGCCACAATGCCAACGCCGACCAAGGGCGCTCGGCTCGGGGGGTCGCCGGCCCATGAACGGCTGATGTTGGCCAATCTGGCGACATCGCTGTTCACCCATGGCCGGATCACCACCACCGAGGCCAAGGCGAAACGGCTGCGCCCGTTCGCCGAGCGGTTGATCAGCAAGGCCCGCCGGGCGGACCTGCACAACCGTCGCGAGATCATGAAGGTGATCCGGGACAAGGACGTGGTGCACAAGCTGGTCGCGGAGATCGGCCCACAGTTCGTGGACCGGCCGGGTGGCTACACCCGGATTCTCAAGACCATGCCCCGCAAGGGTGACAACGCCCCGATGGCGATCATTGCGCTGGTCACCGAGCGCACCGTCACGCAGGCCGAGGAGATCCAGCGCGCGGCACGCAGAGACCGCCCGCAGGTGCAGCAGCCGGCTGCGCAGACCGCTGCGGCGGCCGTTGACACCCCGGCCGTTGACACTGCGGTTGCTGCCGAGGACTCCGCCGAGCGGGAAACCCCGGCTGAAGCGGAGACCCCATCGCCCACGCCGCTGGAGGGCGAGGACGAGTCCTGACCCCGAGCACCGCGTCGCGAGAGCCCGCTGTCCCCGTGGGGGATGCCGGGCTCTTGCGGTACCGGCTGGACATCAGCTACGACGGATCTGGTTTCTCCGGGTGGGCCCGCCAGCCGGGGCGACGTACTGTTCAGGGGGTTTTGGAGCAGGCCCTGGAGACGGTGGCGCGGCTGCCGGCCACCCTCACCGTCGCGGGTCGCACGGATGCTGGCGTGCACGCCACCGGGCAGGTCGCGCACCTTGACGTGCCGCCCGGCGCGACGGCGCCCGATCAGCTCGCCCACCGCCTGGCTCGACTGCTGCCACCGGATCTGCGGGTGCCTGCGGTGCGGCTGGTGCCGCGCACCTTCGACGCCCGCTTCTCCGCGCTGCGGCGGCACTACCGGTATCGGGTCTGTGACGCGCCGTGGGGAGTCGATCCGCTGCGTCGATACGACACGCTGAGCTACCCCCGCCCGCTCGACCGCCCGCTCGATGAGGCCGCGATGAACGCGGCCAGCGCCCTGCTGCTCGGTGAGCACGACTTCGCCGCGTTCTGCCGCCGCCGGGAGGGCGCGAGCACGGTGCGCGCTCTGCAAGCCCTGGAGTGGACCCGCGCTGAGCCATACCTGCTGGTCGCGAGCGTCGCGGCGGACGCGTTCTGCCACTCGATGGTGCGCAGCCTGGTAGGTGCTCTGCTGGCGGTGGGGGAGCACCGGCGCCCCCCCGACTGGCCCGCCGCCCTGCTGCGCCACACCACCCGCGCCAACGACGTGCCAGTAGCTCCCCCCCACGGTCTCACCCTCGCCCGTGTGGACTACCCCACCAACGACCAGCTCGCCGCCCGCGCCGAGCGGACCCGCGCCCGCCGGGTCGCGCTGTAGCGCTTCGTAGCACCGAGGTTTACCATTCTGGTATGACTGGCCACACTTCACACGAGATCACTCAGCGCGAGTTGCGCAATGACTCCGGCGAGATTATGCGTGCGGTCGAGCGTGGCGAGTCGTTCACGATCACGCGTAATGGAACCCCGGTCGGGCGGCTCATCCCACTGCGTCGCCGTACCTTTGTTCCGCGTCAGGAGGTCATGGCTGCCTTCGCCACCGCCCCGGTCCTCGATGCCGAGCGGTTCCGTCTCGACATCGACGCCCTGACCGATCAGAACCCGACTAGCCGTGAGTGGTGAGGCGCATGGTCGCGGTCTGATCGACACGAACGTCGTCATCCACTTGGCCGCCCTCGACTCGGTGCAACTGCCCGGCGAGATGGTGATCAGCTCGGTGACACTGGCCGAATTGTCCGCTGGCCCCCACCACACCGACGACTCAGCCGAGCGCGCCCGGCGGATGAGCGTCCTCCAGCACGCCGAGGCCACTTTCGAGCCCTTGCCGTTCGACACCGCAGCGGCGCGAACGTTCGGGCTGGTGTCGGCTGCGGTGATAGCGGCCGGACGCCAGCCGCGCCGCCGGATCACGGATCTGATGATCGCGTCCATTGCCATCGCGAACCGGCTTCCGCTCTACACCACCAATCCAGCTGACTTCAGTGGGCTTGACAGTCTCGGCACGATCGTGGCGGTGCCACGACCCGTGATCGCGGACTGCGGCGAACTCAACTGAACCCACTCAGCGGGTCATGTGGTTGAGCAGGTCGTTGAGCTGGGTGACCAATCGGGCGCTGGTGGCGGGGGACACGGTGAGGTGTTCGCTTCCGTCTGGGGCGGGCAGCACCCGCGCGCTCCAGCGACCTGCTTCGGTGTCGAACCACTCCAGCGGCCGGGAGCGTTGCCGCTTGCCGGTTCGGTCCCGGGTGTTCGCGACGATCTGGCCACCGTGGCGCCGGGGCTTGGCCAGCACCGCCGCCAGCGCACGGTATTGGTGCCCGACGCGTCCTGACGTCGTGGGCGAGGTGTCGTAGACGCTCGTCGCCACGCTGGGCGCCGCGGGCACCAGGACCTCCCGGGGCAGGCTGATCGACTGGCCGGGGGCGGCGTCCGCTGCGGGCAGCTGGCCGATGAGTGCCGCCGCCACCGCGGCGCCCCCGCAGGGCGTCAGCCGCAGGCTCGTCGCGTCGAGGCGGGCGATGAGCCCCCGCTCGCCGGATCGCGCCGCCACGGCCCGGTCCGGTTCCGTCTGTCGCGGCGTGCGGAGCCATTGCATGTCCACCCAGACCGGGGCGCGGGCCAGTAGCGTCAAGGCCTGTGCCAGCTCCGGTTCCAGCTGCTCGCCCTGGGCCAGCTCGCGGGCACCGAGCTGCTGGTACACCCGCTGCCGGAGGTGGGCGCGCTCCTCGTGGGTGCGGCCGTGGCTGCGGATTCGCAGCGGGTAGACCTGCTCGTCCAGACCGAGGTCGGCCCAGCAGATGTCGTACTGCTCCAGGGTGAGCGTGATGTCCTGGGTCATCATGCTCCTCAGTAGTGGTACTGCTTCTCAGTAGTGGTATTGGGGCGGGTCCTCGCCGATGACGGGGGGCGCGACGCGGAGGCCGTCACCCCAGATGTCCTCGGTCTCGATCAGATAGCTGGGGCGCCGGTGCTCGGCGTCCTTCTCGCCGGGGCTGGTCCCGGGGATTGGCGGCAGCCCGCTGCCAGCTCCACCGCGTTTCGGTGCGTTCGCGTCGGGAGCCGAGTCGAATGTCGAGGCGGGTGGGTTCACGGTGCGAAGGTTCCCAGTGCGTGGGTTCGAGGTGCCCAGCCCGCTGGAGCCGCGCGGGCCGAACCCGCCGCCGACACGCCTGCCGCCGGCACTGGATCCACCACCATTCCCCGGCCCGGTTCCGCCGATGGCCGCGGTGGCGGGCAGGAAGCTCGGTTCCCCGCCGCTTCCCCCGGCCGAGACGCCACCGCCTGGGATCTCGGGGGCGTAGGTTACCGACTGCGCCGGGGTCGATGCTGGTGCTGTTCCGTTGCTACCGGGCCCACCCACGCTGGTACCGACAGGGTTCCCATTCCCACTGTCGGGCACGCCCCCGGTGTCGGTAGCTCCGGGCGCTGGGCCGCCATGGGCGCTTCCGGGTACTGGGCCTCCGGCGCCACTCACCGGGTGGAGTGTCCCACCGATCCGGCCGCCGGGCGTCGGGACGCTGGGAGTGTGCCCGGTGTCACCGTCGCCGAACGTCGGCGGCGGTGTGAAGGCGGGCATCGCCGCGTTAGTCTCGCGCAGCGACGTGCTGTAGGCATCGACCACTCGGATGGCTTCGGCGTAGTTGGCGTGCTGTTGGTTGGCCTGCTGATACGAGTCGCCCATAATCCGGGCCCACTCGGCGGGGTCGCTCGTCGAGTTCACCTGATCTTGGTATTGCGCGGGGTTGTAGGGCGGCACCAGCGGCTCCGGCATCGAAGTCTTCGCGGCGTGCGCCGCCTCGGCTTGGGTGCGCACTGTGGTGCCCATGAATTGCACGCCCTGGCCGGTGTGCTGGCTCCAGGTGGCGAGCGCGCTCAGCGCCGCGCGGGCGCCGTCGCCAGCCTGGCCACCCCAGATCGCCTTGCTGTTGGCCGCGGTGCTCTGCAGGTTCGCCCCGAAGTCCATGATCTCGTTGCCGAGGCTGTTCCACAGTTGGCCGAGTTCCTGCGCCTGGCCGGGATTGGACATCTCGATCATGTTCTTGAGCTCGAGATGGTCGTGCGCGGCGGCGTTGGTGCGCGGGATGGGACTAACCGGGCGCATCGACAGCCCCGGCGCCAAGCTGTCGCGTTGCATAGCATTGAGCGCTTCGCCAGCGGCTTGTTCGGTCACGGCCAAGACTGGCCCCACGATCGGCACTGCGCTCAGGGCGGTCAAGTCTGGAGGGCGATTGTCGTAAGGTTGGTGATCGAATCCCCGCGGTGGCTCGGCAGGGGCTGCTGCGTGTCTCGGCGTCATGTCGTCATACCCCCTGCGGCAGTGGTGATTCCCGAACGCGGCCACGTGCTGTCCGTACTCAATCGTGCTCGCAGCGTCACAATCACGGCTATCCTGCCAGACGCGCGGACGACAGTGCACAAGCATCCATGAGACCCTGCGCGAGCACCGTGGATGGTGCACAAGCATCCATGAGATCGGGTGGCCGAGGTGTGTGGGGTTAGTCTCCTCGGCGCACGGCGCCGAGGATTTCGCGTTCCGCCGGGGTGGTGACTAGGCGTAGCGGGAGCCAGAGGTTGGGGGCTAGCGCCACTACGGCGTCGTCGGTCAGCGACGCTAGCTCGGTGGCCATCGGCTCGGGCAGGCGCCACATCCGCGCGGCCAGCTCCGCCTGGTCGGCCGGGAGTCGCTGCAGCAGCACCAAGTCGGCGTTGATGGCGGTGTCCTCGGCTTGCGGGTGCAGGTAGGGCAGCACGTACAGGGTGGTCTGCCACCCGCGGCGGGGTGGGAACAGCTCCCGAGGCACCGCCCCACCGTCGTGCACGACCAGCAGCGGAGCGTCCCGGGAGGCCGGCGGCAGCTCCAGCGGCGCGAGCTGGCGCAGCCGCACCAGCGGGGCGGGGCGCCCGTCCGGGCCCTCCCCAGCGGCTCGAACGAGAGGCCGCCAGGCCTCGGGCCGACCGGTGGCGATCACCACCCAGGCACCGGTGGCCAGCGCGCGCAGGGCAACCTGGCGGGCCAGGTAAAGCCCGCCGACGAGGACCAGCCGGGTCGGCAGCGCTCGCAGCACCGACACGCTCAGCGGTTCGTCCTGTGCACCGCACCCCAGCACCATGCCGCCGTGGTCGACCGACGGGCTGATCGCGTCCAGCAGGCCGGGTGTGACCAGGAACTCCGGTGCCACCGCGGCTGGGCTACCGAGCAGTCGGGTCATCGGAGCGCCCCGAGCGGCAGCGTCGCGGCCAGGCCAGCGGCCTGCAGCCCGTGCAGCGGGCGCAGCGCCACACCGAGCCGCTGCCCGACGGCCCGCAGCCGCCGCTCCGCCGCGGCGAGCTCCCCGGGATCGCGGGCGCTGACCCGGGCCAGGCCCCGAAGCCCGACCTCGGCGCCGTCCGCACCCGGGGACAGGGTCAGCGCGAGCGTGGTGGACAGCGCGCGCACGCCGGTCAGCGCGGTGAGGTTGCCCGCCCCGCCCCAGCCGCTGATCGCGTAGCTGGCATGTCCCACCCCGGCGGCGGTGACCGCCGCCCACCCTTCGCTCAGCGCCACCGGTCCGCCCACGTCGGCCGCCGTGGACAGCTCCGCGGCGCGGATCCCGGCGTGCACCAGCTGGTCGGCGTCCAGCGGCCGGGTCGACAGTCCCCGGGACTCCAGCGCGCCGCGCACCCGGGACAGCGCACCGATCAGTGCCCGGTGGCAGCCCAGCACCCCGCCACCGCGCTCGGCCACCGCGGCTGGGCAGCGGCGGGGGTCCAGCCGCACCGCGACCCAGGTGTTGCGGCGGGCAACCGCCGGCAGCGAACCCAGCACTTCCTGGTAGGCGCTCAGCGCGGGGGACGACGGCGGCAGCGCGGCGTTGCCCGGGTAGCAATGCCAGAGCAGCTGGATCGCGTCCAGCACCACGCCGCGGTGCTCCAGGCACGGGGCGAGCGCGCCGAGCGGCACCCTGGGGCCGCCGCCGACGGGGGTGATCATCGACGGCTCGGCGTCCACCTCGAGCACGGCGGTCCAGCTGCCCTGGTGCCACGCCAGGCCGAGTTGTTCGTGTCGATGGTCGCTGCCGCGGGCGATGCGCAGGTCCGGCAGAAGCAGGCGCAGCAGGGCCAGCCGCGGCTCATCGGCATCCACGAACGGCTCGGTAGCCACGAACGGCGCCGATGCGCTCGGCGGGCTGTCGGCCACCGGGTCAGCAAAGATGGCGGGCTGACTGGCGGAGCGAACCAGGTAGCCCGCGGTCAGCTGGACCCACCGCAGCAACCAGCGGCCGCGCCAGCGCCCCAGCGCCAGCGGCAGCGCGATCAGCGCTACCGCGCACCACACGACGGCGTTGCTGGCGAGCAGCGCCGCGGCGAGCCCCGCTTCCAGCACGACCATGTTGACCACGGGCAGCGGGCCCACCCGCGAACCCGCCGAGCGCGCCCGGGCGGTCACCATGGCACCCGTCGGCTCCTTCGCGGGTAAAGCGGTGGTCATTCGGGCGTCTCCGCTGGCCGTCTTTGTTGGCGATGGGTGTGGCGGTTCGCTATCCTGCCGCACCGTACAGCCTGGGACAGTCCGGGGCGCTAGTGCCCAGAGAAGGGTGGCAGGTACCGGTGATCCAGGAATCGGCGAGGAACCCGACCACCAAGTCGCAGGTGCAGGCCTATCGCTTCGTGCTCCGCAGGATGGAGTCGGCGCTGGTCCGCAAGGACGCGGTGATGCTGCACGAGCCGATGCGCCAGCACCTGCGGGCGATGGCGCTCGGCCTGATCTTGGGCGTGGTGGGGCTGGCGGCGGTTTTCGTGCTCGGCAGGCTTGGTCACTGACCGGGGTGGCGCCGCTGGCGTTTGATGGTCTGGACGACCACCATGGCCAGCCCCAGTGCCCCGAGAGCGATCGCGGAGCCGACCAGCGCCACGGCGCGCTCCGGTGCCGGCGCGCGGGGAGCGTCCCGCTTGGCCGGGGGGCCGATCGGCTGGGCCTGGGTAGCCTGCTCCTCGGGCAACACGGTGCTGAGCGCGGCGACTGGGTCGATCATGCCGTAGCCGAGGTCCGCAGTGCGATGGGAACCTCGCGCGGTCCGCTCGATGCGATGCATCACCTGGCGCGCGGTCAGGTTCGGGAAGCGCTCCCGGACCAGCGCCGCCAGCCCTGCGACGTACGGCGTGGCGAAGCTGGTGCCATCGAGGGGATGCGCCACGCCGCGGGCGTCGAGAAGTTTGCCGGTCAGCCCTGGCCGCCCGGCCGCCAGCGATATCGCGCCGGTGCCCGGTGCGGCCACGTCGACCCACGGCCCGTGCAGCGAGAACGGCGCCGGCTTGCCCTCGTCGTCGGTCGCGGCGACGGCGAGCACGTCGTCGGTGAACCAGCCCGGCGAGGAGATCGTGGTGACCACTCCGGGGGAGTTCTGCCGGCAAGTGGGGCTGGTGTTGGCGGCGGCCACCACCACGACGACGTTGTTTTCCACCGCGTAGTGCACGGCCGCCTGCAGGTCCGGCGCTTTGTCCTGGTCAGGCTGCGCGGGGAAGCAGGCCGCTTCGGAAATGTTGATCACCGTGGCCTTCAGTTGCACGGCGCGCAGCACGGCCTGCGCCATGCTCACGGTGTCGCCGGCACTCGGGCTGTCGCTGTGCTGGCCGGTGTCGAGCTGGCGCAGCGGCACGGTGTAGAAGGTGCTGGCCTGGCGGATGGACAGGATCGTCGCCGCCGGGGCCACGCCGACGAATCCGGTGGTCTTGTCGGGAGCCGCGGCGATGAGGCCGGCGACCGCGGTGCCGTGGCCGTCGCAGTCGAACAGGCCGTCGCGATTTTCGATGTAGTCCCCGCCGTCGATCAGCCTGGGGACCAGTCTGGAATGCGGCTGCACGCCACTGTCGATCACGGCGACCAGCTGGCCGCGCCCGGTCGCGTACGTCTGAGCTTTCTGGATCCGCAGGAGCTGCTGCGCCTCCGGCTCGGCTTGGAGGTCCCGATCGCGCTCCGCTGCCAGCCGCGGGCAGGGCGCTTGTTGCTGGACTGGGCCGGTCTGCTGGGTCACCGCATTGTGCACCACGTAGGGCAGGGTGTTCACGCTGGCTGGGGTGGGCAGGGCCGCCAAGTCCACCGGGGGCGGCACGCCCGGCGGTCGGTTTCCAGGCTGGGCCACCCCAGGCTGGGCGGCTCCTGGCCACGCTGGCCCGGCAAGGCACAGCAACGCAACCGCGACGGCCACGATCGGTGTGCGGCCCGGTGTGTGGCCCAACGGGTTCACGGACTCTTTACGGCCTGATAGAGCTGCATAACACCCAGGGCCAGCGGGAGTACCGAGGCGATCAGCGCCGCTTCGGCCACGTCCACCGCGCGGCGCAGCACCGGGGAGAACCGGCGGCGGGGCAGGGCCACTCCGGTCACCAGCGCGAGCGTCGCGAGTGCGAGCAGGCCACCGAAGCCGGCCAGCAACAAGCCGGGCTCGTGCGCCGTCACCAGCAACCGGATCATCAGCCCGGTCACTGTCACCATCCCGCTGAGCATCAGCGCGATGGCCTGGTTGCCGTTGGGGTAGGACCGAGCTCGCAGCAGCAGCACGGTCGCGACCACCGCGGCCAGCACGATCCCCACCACCCCTCCGGACGCGGCCAGCGCCGCGCCGAGCGCGGCCACCGCACCGCATCCGATGAGCGTGCCGGTCAAGTATTCGTGCGCCAGGCCCACCCGGCGCTCGATCGCGGTGTAGTCCGGAAAGGCCGGGTTTTCCTTCAGATCCATGGTGCCGGTGGGCACCTGGGGCACCGGTAGCCGGGACAGCAGGATGGTCAGCCGGGGCAGAGCCGAGATGCTGCCGAGCGCCGCGCCGGCCGCCGCCGCCGCGACCGCACCCGGGGCGGGGAACCTGAGCAGGCTGGCGGCCAGAAAAGCCAGCGCGCTGAGCGCGGCGGCGGTGGCGCTGGCGATGAAGAGCGTGCGCCCGGCGCCGAGCACCATGATTGAAATGCTGGCGAGCACGAAGGTCAGCGTGCACGCCAGTAACAGGTTCGGTGGCTGCCCGAGGTTCGCCAGGCGCCCGCCGCCAGACACCAGGTAGAGGCCGCTGACGAACCCCAGCGGCAGGCTGCCCGCCGCCACCACCGCGCCCGCGCTGGCCTCGCCGTACACCTGGGCGATCACCACGCCGACGATCAGCGCGACCACCGCCGCCGCACCCGCGAGCACGGCGACGGCGCCGTGGTCGATGCCAGTCTTGGTTCCGGCTTGCAGCAGCAGGACGGCGCTGGCCAGCAACGCCAAACCGGCCGCGACCAGCCCGAGCGTGCGGGCGGTGTGCGAGGTCCACGGCCGGTAACTGCCCGGAGCGGCCACCGCGATGGCTTCCACCACGTCATCGAACAAGGGCGGCGGCGGACTGTCGCTGCGGTGCCGAAGCTGCAGCAGATCGCCGTCGATCACGCTCAGCGAGCTCAGTGAGCGCTCCGGGTCGAGCTCCTCGCCGCCGAGCTTGGCCAGGCACCAGCCGCCGTGGCCGCCGCCACCGTCCCGGCTGACCTCACCGGCCAGCGTGAGCAGCATCGGCAACACGCCCGCCACCGCGATGTCCGACGGTAACGCCAGGTCGATGCGAGTGCGCGGTGCCACCACCGTCACTCTGCTGAACGCCGCCGACGGTGGTGGCACCGTGAGCTGAACCGTCGGAGCTCCGTTGGGACTGGTCGGCACCCGCTGCACCCCTCGCTTGGCCCGCCGGCCATCGGTCCACGTCAGTGCGCGGTGGCCGCGGAGCTGTTCGTTGCGGGGAGTATCCCCGCGCACAGCACCCCGCCGCACAACGGCCTAGCCAGTCCCAGCCGGTCGGATGAATCGCTGACTCACCTATCTGAGCTGCGATGATAGGCCCGGGTCGCCCACCATCACACCGCCGCGCCCCCATCGATCGGCCCAGCGCCATAGGCGACCCATCGCCAAGAGGCCGCCAGCTAACGACCAACGGCGCACTCCGATCTGATCCCAGCCGGGGCACCCAGGGGTTGATCGCGATCTGTGTGCCATAAGTGACAAGATCTGTCGTTTTCGGCGCCTAAACAGTGATCTTCAGGTGGGAAGCGGGTGCCGGAGCTGAGGCTGCGGCGGCTGGGTTGGGTCGCAAGGGTGAACCGGCGGAAATATTCGCTCGCTAGGGGAGCTTGGACTCGACGAGGACGGCGGCTCGGTCGGCGACCGCGCAGGCTCGGGGGGTGTCTTTCACAAACAGGGCCAGCACGCTCACGTTTGCGGTGTCACCGACCGCGAAGATGGTCTGGCAATAGCCGGGCCCGCTGGTCTCCACGGCGCGCTTTCCCCGGTGGCGGCCGATCGTGACGTCGGTGACGCTGGTCGCGTCGGCGAGGTTGAGCGCACTGATCCTGCGGTGGTCGTTGATGCTGGTGGACATGCCGTCCCCGTCCGGGGTGCTCCAGTCGCATCGGCGCAGGCCGAGGATCGTCTCGGCCTCGCCCTGCGGGCGCATGCCGAGGGAGCTGGCTTCCTGGCCAGTGAGCAGGTCACACGCCTGGATCGCGGCCAAGCCGGTCAGGGCTACGGCGGCCGGCGGCGGAGCCGCCGCAGACACTGGTGGCTCGGCGGGCCTCGGCTCGGGTGCCGGTGGGCTCGCCTGGGGCGCCGAGCAGCCTACCGCCAGCGCCAGCAGCAGGGCCGGTGCGGCGACGGCGGTGCGGATGCTCATCCGGCACCGAGCTGTCGCAAGGTATGTGCCGACTGCGCGTCGTCTTGTTCGTAGGTCCCCAGGCAGAGCTCGACTGCTTGCTGGAGGTCGTCCAGCACCACGTCGAAGCGGTTCAGCGCGAAGTCCAGCGACTGCGAGTCCCCGATGGCCACCAGCGTATCGCGGCTCTCGATGGCCTTGGCCTCATCCAGGTCGCCCAGGATGCCCTGCATCTTGAGGTCGTCGATCCGCTTTAGCTGTTTGGTCACCTTCCCCCGAACCTCGGCGATGGAGTGCTTGATTTGCTCGGCCGCCACTGTGTCGATGACGAACGTGCCTTGTTGCGCCGCCTCCAGGAAACTGACGCCTTCGCCCGTCGGTTGCATCGGTCACTCCACACGTTGCTCGTGCCTGACCGTGCTCGCAGCGGCACGGTCGGTGTCATCTTGCCAGACGTGCGCGCCAGGGTGATCCGGTTGCGCCCAACGCCCCCGCCCGCAGTGCGCCGAGTTCGACAGCGGAGCCGCTCGGGTGGCTCCGGAGGGCTCCGCTGTCGAACTCGGCGACCGTGGAGTTGATCTAGAGGGTGGCGTGCTGGACGGCGGTGATGAGCTGGGTCCACTGTGTGGTGGGGATCGCCAGCACGGGGCTGGCGGTGCCGAGCTTGGAGTCACGCACTCCTACGTGACCGGCAAGCGAGTAGTTGACCTCGACGCAGTCGTTCTGCCCGCCGTTGGTGTAGCTGGAGGTGTACCAGGCGCTCTCCTGAAAAGATGTCATTGGCATGGGGCAAGCCCTTCTTAGTCTGGTTTCGCAGCGAACTGGCCAGCCAGTTCCACCATGAAGTTACGCGACTCCACCGGCCCCAGGGCGATGGCTTGCAGCCGGCGTTGCAGCTCCACGTAGTACCGCACCGTCTCGGGCGGCTTGGCCAGGATGACACCGTTGTCGTACATCTCGATGTAGACGACGTCGGTAGCCGAGTCGTGGTCGAACCGCAGCACGGTGAAGACGTAGCTGAGCGGCTCGTAGGACAGCGTGTCGAACGGGATGACCTGGATGTCCACGGTGGGCAGCAGCGACAGCTCAGCCAGGTGGCGCAGCTGCTCGGTCATCACCTTCGGGCCGCCGATCACCCGGCGCAGTACCGACTCGCTGAGCACGAAGGTGAACTGCGCGGCGTTCTCACTGGTCAGCAGCGCCTGCCGGTCCCGGCGCACCCGCACGGTGTCCTCGACGGTCTGGTGATCGGCGTGGCTGCCCTGTCCGTGGAACATGGCCCGGGTGTAGCTCTCGGTCTGCAGGTTGCCGGGCACGATCTCCGAGCCGACCTGCATGATCTGCGACGCGCCCCGCTCGAAGTCGCGGAACGCGCGGAACCACTTCGGCCCCAGGTACAGGGTGGTCTCCGCGGCGGCCCGGGTGCGCCGCCGCCGCGCGCTCGCCGCCAGTTCCCGGCACCACAGCGCGTCCTTCGCCGAGGCCTTGTACAGCCGCAATAGCTCATCGAGGTCGGTCTTGGAGACGCCGCCCACGCCGTTCTCCAACCGACTGATCTTGTTGGCCGCCTTGCCGAGGCTCTCGGCGGCCTGCTCCTGGATGAGCCCCGCGGCCTCCCGGAGCTTGCGTAGCTCATTGCCGAGCTGGCGTCGCTGGATGCCGCTCGACGCGGCCGGCGTGGTCATCGCTGGATCCTCTCAGCCGGGTTCACTCTAATGATGGATTTACATCTTGTACTTCCATTTTATACCGTGAACCTCGTTGGTCGCTAGTCCAGGGAGTACAAGGTGGACATGCATCTTAGCTCCCGGCTCGCCCAGGTGAGCCGCGGGACACGCGCCGACGCGCAGTCGCCCGGTGGCGGGAACGGTCCTCCCCGGCCCCGCTCACTGGGTTCCACCCCGACCGGTCACCCTCGCGGTCACCGGGCGGGCCCCGAAAGCTGGCCCGCGCGCCCCGGTCCTTCGCAGCGCCGGATCGCGCGGGCCAGCGCCTGACCGTGACTGTGCCGTCAACAAGGGCTGTGCCGTCAACAAGTCGTCAACTAAGGAGTCAGCGTGCGGAACCACATGACCTGCGTTGCGGGCAGTGTCACCGGTCCCGGCGCCTACTACTGCGGGTGGGCTCTCACCGGCCGCACGACCGTCTCGCACCTGGTCGCGTCCGCCGAGTTCCCGGTCGTGGGCTCCCGACACCGCTCCTGGTGCGGCCGGACGGTCACCGTCATCGGCCTCACCCTCGACCCGCGGAGTCTGGCGCGCAGCTGCGCCCGGTGCAACCGGCACCTCCGTGCGTTGGCGCGCACCCAGTGAGTGCGCGCTCAGGCGCTTGGGCGCGCGCTGACGAGGAGGTGTTCGGGATCCCGCACGCGGGCCAGCGGCCAGTAGGCGGCGGCGAGCAGGATCAGCAGCGGCCCGCTGTTGGGGTCGGTGCCCTGCCCAGTAAAGATGCCGCCGAAGTTCTCGCCGATGATCCAGTACCCGATCGCGACCAGCATCGCCAGGATCAGGGTGGCCCGGGCCAGCGGCGGGGGCGCGAACACCCCGAGCGCGATGATCGCCAGGATCACCGCCGAGATCACCGCGAAGGTCTGGCCGGCACCGGCCAGCGCGCTGGCCACGGTGTGGTCCAGGCTGGCCAGCCAGCCCGGTTCGCCCGAGGCGAGCCCGGCGACCGCGTCATGCGCCCCGCCCGCCGCCCGGTTGGCCGGCAGCAGGGCGAAGTAGGCCAGGCTGCCCCACAGCACCAGCCACAGCAGCCGGGCCACGGTGTCGCCCAGTGGGCTGGCCGCGGCCACCGAGAGCCGCTCCAGTTCGTCGCGGGCGCTGGGCCACAGCAGCACCGCGGCCAGCGCGTAGAGGATTACTGGGCCGGGGGCGCCGGTGAGCGGGTTGGCGCTGCCGTTCAGGACTCCGCCGAAGCCTTCACCGAACCACCACACCAGAACTGACCACACGACGGACGCGGCCAGGGTCACCGGGACGGTGCGTCGCCAGAACAACCCCAGCGCCAGGAGCAGCTGCACGGTGGCGAACACCGCGTTGGTCACCACGATGTGGTTGGCGATCAGCCCCGCCGCCCAGGTGATCGACCCGGCGATTGGCGCCGGGTTGCCCTGCGCGGTGGGTGCCAGTGTCTGGGTGGCGAAGGCCCGGGTGAACATGTAGGGCTGGTACTGCAACACGGCGTCGAGCAGCCAGATCACCCCGAGCGCGAGCTGCAACCGCCGACGAAGATCACTCATCGCACCGCCTCCGTCGTTCGTGGTCACATGCCGGCCATACTCGGCAGGTACCCGGGCATCGGGTTCATCCCGAGTTGCATGGCCAGGAACATGTAGGCCATCCCCATGGCCATCACCGCCAGGGTGGCGCGGACGCTGACGCGGTGGGCCGACCGGCAGATACCGGGATCGGTGGCGGTGTCGAGCCGCCCGGTCGCCCAGCCGGTGGCCTGCAGCGCGAACCAGCCCACCAGCAACCCGGTCAGCCAGCCCAGCCGGGGCGCGGGCATCGCGAACATCCACACCATCGCCGCCAGATCGATGCCGACGACCGGCCACAGCCACCCCAGGCGCCGCCCCCGCGCGCGTTCGGCCCTGGCGGACTCGGACAGGGCGAACCCGGCCACGGCCAGCGCCGCTCCCGAGAAGATGACCTCCCCAGCCCACGCGGGCACGAGCATGCCGCTGGTCGGCGCGACCATGTCAATCATGCCCAGAGCCATCAGCACGTGCCCGGCATGCCACACCCGCCCGCGCGGACTCGCCGTCACCAGATGCCGCACATGGATCAGCAGTACCACCACGAATGCCCCGCTGGCCAGAATCCGCAGCCAGGCCGGTAACCAGGTGTTGGCCATTGACATCCCCGTCATTGCCGTGGTGTGGATGCCGGCCCAGACGGCCACGCTCACCAGGCCGGCGATGACGACCGTGGCGATGACGACCGCGGGCCGTGATGAATCATGGCGCCGGGCACCAGCCAGCAGGCGGGCACCGAACAGGGCGATGACGGGCAGCTGCATGGCCCACAGGATGACAAACAGCGGGCTGTTCGCTTTCACGTCACTGCCGTACAGGAAGGTGTGCCACACGCCCAGCGCGTAGACCGCCGGGATCACATACCGGTGGGTGACCGCCCAGGCGCGCTTCGGCAGCCGCTCCCGCAGGTAGAAACTGGGACCCACCACCACGGCCAGATACAACGCCACGATGCCCAGTGCGGTCGGCAACCGCCCGGGCGCATAGGTCTCGTTGCCGGGCACGAACACGCTCACCGGGGTGTCGCCCATGTGATCCCAGATCAACAAACCCGCGTGCGCCACCATCAGGGCGATCACCGTCAAGCTGGTGGAGCGATGCAACCGCTCCACCGCTTGGCGAGCTTGCGGCCGGCCCCGCCAGATCCCGGTGGGCAGGCTCAGCCCGAGCAGGATCGTGCCCCACGCCCACAGCATCGTGGCGAACCCGAACGCCTGGCTCAGCGTGTAGGGCCACAGCCCGCCGCCACGGGCCATCGAGGGCATCTCCACCAGCGCGGCGTCCACCCCCGAGCGCACCCGCAGCACCAGCACCCCGAACATCGCCGCTGACAGCACCCCGGCCACCGCCGCGTCCACCGCCGCAGCCCGCAGATCCGTGCGCAACGACCCCCGCACTCGCCGCGTCGCCGTGCCGCCGTCCCAGGTGCCCGCCGCCACGGTCAGCACGCCGGCCTCGTGTCCCGTCATGTCTGTTTAGTCGCATCACCGACGGCCCGGGTTCCCGCGCGATTGGGGTGAGAACTGTCGGTGCTCACCGGCACCATGCGACGATGGAACTGCCCCAAGAACATGCGGAGGTGAGTCGCGGATGTCACTCGTTGCCCAGTCCAGCCTGCTTGACCACGTCGGAGGGTGGACTGAGCGGGACTACCTCGCGCTGCCCGATGACCGTCGCCGCATCGAGCTGCTCGACGGCGGGCTGCTCGTGAGCCCCGCGTCCGGGACCCGGCACCAGCGGCTGTCGTCCCACCTCTGCTATGCGCTGGGGCGGGCGGCACCGAGCCGACTGGAAGTGCTGGAAGCCATCAATGTCCGGGTGGCGCCGGGGCGGATCCTGATCCCCGATCTCGCCGTGGTGACCAACCCCGGCCTGGATCTGAAGGTCACGGAGTCAGCCGATGTGGTGATGGTCGTTGAGATCGTCAGCCCGGGCAGCGTCGCGGCTGATCGCGCGATCAAGCCACAGCTCTACTCGGCCGCCGGCATCAAGCACTATCTACGGATCGAGCTCAGCACCCCGGGGCCGAGCTCGGTGGCGTACCGGTTGCGCCGGGGGCGCTACGCCGAGGTCGCGTCATCGAGCCCGGGCCAGCGCCTGTGCCTGGCGCAGCCGTTCCCGGTGGACCTCGACCTCGCCGAGCTTGCCACCGCTACTCGCCCGTTAGACGGCTCACGAGAGTAGCTCGACGGCGGCGTCGATCGAGCGGTAGATGTCCAGCGCCCGCCGGTCGCGAGTCACCAGCGTGAGTTTGTGTTCGACGGCAGCCGCGCCGACGAGCGCGGCATAGACCGCCCCACCGGCGATCCCGTTGTCGGCCATGGCTGTAGGGCCGTTTTTACCGCTCTCGCTGCGCGTTGCTATCCTGGTTATCAGCGCCGCAGTGCGCTACGGAGTGTGATGTGAGTGTACAAGTTCGGCAAGCGTGCTCTGCTCGTCGTCGGTGTGATGATCGGATTGGGTACGGGGGGCGCGGGAGCGGCGTCCGCAGCTATGCCCACGCCCATAGTGGCGGGTCCCGGATGTGCCGCCCTGATCGGTGGGGGAATCGATTTCAGTCTCGGTGATTGCGGCCTCGGACACCCCTTCCGTGGAAACTTCCCGCAACGGTTCGCCGGTGACCCTTTCGGTTACCTCTACCCAGTGACCGTCCCATACCCAGTGACACCCGCGCCGGTAATCACCACCCCCTAGCAGTTCTTCATCGCCCCAAACTGATTGACCAGCTAACCCCCGGCACTTGATAAGATCGAGTTGTCCGCATAATCGAACACGCGCACCGGTGGGCAGAAACCCAAACTCAGCTCTCGTCAGGTCCGCCTCGCTCAGCAGATGCACGACGAGGTCGGTGACGACGAGCGCGGTGGCGTACCAGTTGCGCCGGGGGCGCTACGCCGAGGTCGCCGCCTCGAGCCCGGGCCAGCGCCTGTGCTTGGCGCAACCGTTCCCGGTGGACGTCGACCTGGCTGAGCTACTAGTAGCCACCGCCACCCGCCCGTCAGACAGCTCATGAGAGTAGCTCGACGGCGGCGTCGATCGAGCGGTAGATGTCCAGCGCCCGCCTGTCGCGAGTCACCAGCGTGAGTTTGTGTTCGACGGCAGCCGCGCCGACGAGCGCGGCATAGACCGCCCCACCGGCGATCCCGTTGTCGGCGAGCGAGTCGAGCAGAGCCGCCGCCCGGCCCTCGCTGAGGAATCGGGTGTGCGGGAAGTTTGCGGCCAGTAGTCGGGACACCGCTGCTGGGGTGCGCCGGGCCGGGGGCGGCAGCCGGGTGAGCACGGAGAACGTCTCGAACGCGGCGTGACCGGCCAGGCCCAGCTGATGCGGCGCCAGCGCCTCGAAGGTCGCGTCGTGGTGCTTGTGGTCAGCCACGAGGAAGGCCACTGCGGCGCTGGTGTCCAGAAGCTTGGGCTCAGCGCTGGTCGCCATCGCGCAACGCCCGCACCTCGTCGTCGTCGAAGGGTGTGCCGGTGGCGGGGACGATCAGGCGCCCGGACCGCTCACCCACGTCGTCCTCGGCGATCACCTCCACGCGAAGGCCCGCCCCGTCGGCGATCACCTCGACCTCACCGGGACGCAACCCGAGCCGATCCCGAATCTGCTTCGGGATCACCAAGCGTCCTGCCTTATCGATGGTTGCTCGCATACCAACACAATACCACGATCTCACCCACGGAAGCCCCAACAGTGGGAACTGTCCGCCTCCAGCGTCTTCGAAGTACTCCCAGCGCGCCGAGTTCGACAACAGAGCTGGGTGGCGGCCGCCGCGCGACTCTCCTGTCGAACTCGGCGACAGCGGGTCGGTGCGGCTCCTGGTGCTCGGGGGCGGGCGCTAGGGTTGCCGGGCTTGGCGGGCGCGGCGCGGTGATGGTGCGCGGGTGGATTCGGGGGGAGGTGATCGGGCGTGAGCACCGTGCGGTTTCGGCGACCGTCTCGGCTTGCGGCGCCGAGGATGCCCGGCGGTGAGGTTCATCTGGAGCCGCCGCCGGAGGTGCCCAGGGTCATCCCGGGCAACATGCTGCAGAAAGTCCTGCCGGCCGTGATGCTCGTGGCCGTGCTGGGCATGGTTGGGTACACCTTCACTAATAAGGATGCCAAGAGCAACCCGCTGTTCCTGATGTTCCCGATCATGATGGCGGTGTCGACGGTCGGCATGTTCGCCGGTGGTGGGCGGGGCCAGGCCAAGGCCGAGATGAACGAGGACCGCAAGGACTACCTGCGCTACCTGGGCCAGATGCGCGAGCGGGCCCGGGAGACCGCGCTGGAGCAGCGCGCGGCGGTGCAGTGGTGCCATCCCGATCCGGCCGCGCTGTGGTCGATCGTGAGCAGCCAGCGGATGTGGGAGCGCCGCCGCGGCGACCCGGACTTCTGCCACGTGCGGATCTGCCGGGGGCCACAGCGGCTGGCCACCCTGCTGGTGCCACCGCAGACCGGCCCGGCGGACGAGCTGGAGCCGATCACCGCGCTGGCGCTGCGCCAGTTCGTCCGAGCCCATTGCGTCGTGCCGGAACTGCCGATCGCCGTCTCGGTCCGCGGCTTCGCCGCCATCGGGATCTCCGGCGACGCCGCAGCCGCGCGCGGGCTGGCGCGGGCGATGGTGGCCCAGCTGACCACCTTCCACAGTCCCGATGACCTGCTCGTCGCCGTGGTCACCGCCGGGCGGGCGAAGGTGGACTGGGAGTGGGCCAAGTGGCTGCCGCACGTGCAGCACCCCAGCCGGGTCGACGGTGCTGGGCCGATGCGGATGATGGCGCCGTCGCTGGCCCAGGTCGAGGAGCTGCTC
>JBOHFJ010000041.1:0-19049 GCA_050699655.1 Pseudonocardiaceae bacterium | reverse complement strand
GCCGGTTCCCACCCGTAGATCACCTGGTAGCCCGGACCGTCGAGCCCCCAGTCCAGCCAAGGAGAGACGCCGGCATGGCTTCACTACAGACCCTCGAACGTCGGATCCTCGCGCTCGAAGCACGCCTGGCCGATGTCGAGGGCGGGTACGGAGACACCCTCTACAAGCTGCACCGGGCAAGTGTCAAAGCTGACCTGCGAACGGCGAAGATCCTCCAACGCCTCGACATCGACGACGTGTCCGAGGAGGAGATTGACACCGCGCTGGACGCGGAATGAGACCGTAGGGCCAAGCTGGGCACCTCCTGGACTGGTTCCCCGTGACGATCGACGTTGGTGAGCCGATGGTGTCCCTCTCGGTGCGCTTTCCCCGGAACACCATGGACCGGCTGCGTGAAGCGGCCCGCGTACGGGGTGTCGGGGTGACCCAGCTCATCCGGGAGTGGACTGAGGAACGACTCGCGGCGGGCGGCGACCTCAGCGATCGGGCGCTCCTCGCTGACGAGCTGGAACGAGCGGCCCGACTCCTGCGGGACAGCGCCTGACCGAGCGTCAGGGGCGGACGGTCAGGCCTACTTTCTGGAACTCCTTGAGCTCGGAGTACCCGGTCTTGGCCAGCGCGCGGCGCAGCGCGCCGAACAGGTTCACCGTGCCGCTGGCGTCATGGGAGGGGCCGAACAGCAGCGTGTCAAGGTCAGGCGAGCCCCCGGGCGAGCTCTCGGGCACGGCGGTGATGTGGCTGCGCGGCAGCGACGGGTGCGCCGCGGCGGACGTCCAGTACAAGCCGTTGCCGGGAGCCTCGGTCGCGGCGGCCAGCGGCTCACCGAGCATCACCGCGTCCGCCCCGCAGGCGATCGCCTTGGCGATGTCGCCGCTGGTGCGCATCCCGCCGTCGGCGATCACGTGCACGTAGCGCCCACCGGTCTCATCGAGGTAGTCCCGCCGGGCGGCGGCGGCGTCGGCGACCGCGGTGGCCATCGGCACCCTGATGCCGAGCACATCGCCGGTGGACGTGCCCGCACCCGCCCCGTGGCCGACGATGACGCCGGCCGCCCCGGTGCGCATCAAGTGCATCGCGGTGCGGTAGTCGCCCACCCCGCCGGCGATCACCGGGACTTCCATGGACGCGATGAACTCCACCAAGTTGAGCGGCTGCGCGGCGGAGGAGACGTGCTCGGCCGAGACGATGGTGCCCTGCACGATGAGGATCTCCACGCCAGCGGCGAGCAGGTCGGGGGCGAGGTCCCGGGCGTGCTGCGGGCTGACCCGGGCGGCCACCGTCACGCCGGCCTGGGCCACCGCCTTGATCGCTTCGGTGAGCAGCTCGGGACGGATCGGGGCCGCGTGCCACAGCTGCAGCAGCGCCACCGCGGCCGCCTCGTCAGCGGCACCCAGGGCGGAGGTGAGCTGGGGCAACAGCTCGTCGACCCGCGGGTGGCGAGCCCACAGCCCCTCGGCGTTGAGCACCCCCAGCCCGCCCAGCTGGCCGATCCGGACCGCCATCCCCGGCGAGACGATCGCGTCGGTGGGATGGGTCAGCAGCGGGATCTCGAACCGGTAGGCGTCGATCTGCCAGGCGGTGGACACATCTCGGGAGGAACGGGTGCGCCGCGAGGGCACGATCTGGACGTCATCGAAGCCGTAGGAGCGCCGCGCGGTGCGGCCCATGCCGATCTCCACCAGATCGAGCATCAGCGCACCGCATAGTTCGGGGCCTCCACCGTCATGGTGATGTCATGCGGGTGACCCTCCCGCAGCCCCGCCGAAGTGATCCGCACCAGCTGCGCGCCCTGCAACACCGGGATCGTCGCGGCGCCGGCATAGCCCATCGCCACCCGCAGGCCACCGATCAGCTGGTGAGCCACCAGCGACAGCGGCCCCCGGAACGGGACCCGCCCCTCGATGCCCTCGGGCACCAGCTTGTCGTCGGAGAGCGCGTCGTCAGCGAAGTAGCGGTCCCGGGAGTACGAGCGAACACTGCCGCGCCGCGCCATCGCGCCCACCGAGCCCATCCCGCGATAAGTCTTGTACTGCTTGCCATCGACCAGGATCAGCTCCCCGGGCGCCTCGGCGGTGCCGCCCAGCAGGCTGCCCAGCATCACGGTGCTGGCACCGGCGACGATGGCCTTGGCGATATCCCCGGAGAACTGGATGCCGCCGTCGCCGATCACCGGGACACCCGCCGGACGGCACGCCTGATCCGCCTCGAAGATGGCGCTGATCTGTGGCACGCCCACCCCGGCCACCACCCGGGTGGTGCAGATCGAGCCAGGACCCACGCCGACCTTGACCGCGTCCGCCCCAGCGTCGACCAGCGCCTGCGCCCCGGCCCGGGTGGCCACGTTGCCGCCGATGACATCGACGGTGCCGCCCAGCTCGGCCTTGAGCATCCGGATCATCTCCAGCACGCCGCGCGAGTGCCCGTGCGCGGTGTCCACCACCAGCACGTCGACACCGGCCTCGGTCAGCAGCGCGGCCCGCTGCTTGGCGTCCTCACCAACCCCGATCGCCGCGCCCACCAGCAGCCGCCCGTCCGGATCCTTGGTGGCCAGCGGGTAGCGCTCGGTCTTGACGAAGTCCTTGACGGTGATCAGGCCGCGCAGCGTGCCGCGCCCGTCGACGATCGGCAGTTTCTCAATCTTGTGCCGGCGCAGCAGGCCCAGCGCCGCGTCCGCGGTGACCCCCACCTGCGCGGTGACCAGCGGCGGTTTGGTCATCACTTCGGCGACCCGCTTGCCGTGGTCAACCTCGAAGCGCATGTCCCGGTTGGTGATGATGCCGACCAGCACGCCGTCGGAATCGGTGACGGGCACCCCGGAGATCCGGTAGCGGGCGCACAGCGCGTCGACATCGGCCAGGGTGTCCTCCGGCAGGCAGGTCACCGGGTCGGTCACCATGCCGGCCTCGGACCGCTTGACCACCTCGACCTGCGCGGCCTGCTCCTGCGCCGGCAGGTTGCGGTGCAGCACGCCCATCCCGCCGTGGCGGGCCATCGCGATGGCCATCCGTGCCTCGGTCACCGTGTCCATCGCCGAGGAGATCAGCGGCACCCGCAGCGTGATGTTGCGGGACAATCTGGTTGACGTGTCAACCTCCGCCGGAACCACGTCAGATTCGGCCGGCAGCAGCAGCACATCATCGAAGGTCAGACCGAGCAGCGCGAACTTCGACGGGAAGCTGGGCGCGGTGAGCTCGCTGGTCATGCGACGATCCTATCCGCCCGACCATCCAACGGGAGCCAGCCAACCGGGCCAGCCAACCGGGCCAGCCAACCGGGCCAGCCAACCGGCCTGTCCAACCGGGGCCGTCCGAGCTGGGCAATCCACCGAGCGAGTACGGTGCCAGCCGTGGCGCATGACTCGCTTCCTCCCGACCCGTTCGCCGGTGACCCAGACGACCCGACGCTGGCGTTGGAAGCCTTGGACGACCCCGCGGATACCGCCGAGGAGCCGCTGGACGACGAGGAACGGGCCGGCCTGCTCGCCGACCTGAGCGATCTGTCGATCTACCAGGCGCTGCTGGCGCCACGCGGACTGCGCGGGATCGTGGTGGACTGCCCCGATTGCGCTGATCAGCACTATCACGACTGGAACTTGCTGCGGGCCAGCCTGCGGCAGCTGCTCGAAGTCGGCCGGATGCGCCAGCACGAGCCTGCCTACGATCCGGACCCAGCTAGCTACGTGAGCTGGGAATACTGCCGTGGCTACACCGACGCCGCACTCGCCGAGAACCCTCGCTGAGCGAACCCCGGCGACATCCGGGCTGAGCTCAGCCTCAGGAGCCAGCCACGGTCGGGTTGGGCACGTTCGGGGCAGCCGCACTTTGGGACACGATGCCCGGCCGGTTACGGTGCGGTGCGGTGCCACCGGCGGGACCTCTGTTCGGCGCGTCGTCGTCGGTGTTGTCCCCGCCGCCTGAGACACCGCCGCTCGAGGAGCTCGGGGTACCGGGGCTGCCGACGGTACCCGGAGGACCGGGGGTATAACCACCCGAGGTACTGCCACCTGAGGTGGCCGGATACCCAGGGGTGCCGCTGCCCGGATGCCCAGGGACACTGCTGCCCGAGCTGGTTGAGTTACCCGGGGTGCCCGAAATACCCGTGCCCGAGCTGGTTGAGTTGCCTGAGGGGCCGATCGAACCTGAGGGGCCGATCGAACCAGAAGGACCAATGCCTGACGAACTGCCTCGCGGGCCGGGGTAAGCATGGCCCGGGCCGATCTGAATCGGGTTGGGCTGTGACCCTGACGTGCCGCTGGAAGGCTTGGTGGGCGAGCTCGGCGCTGTGCTCACATCACCGGATGTGGGTGGCTCACCCGAGTTCGGTGACACGTCAGGTACCCGCCTGGTGCTGCTGGGCTCCGAGGGTGGTGGCACCGGCTCCCTGGGCACAGTCACCGGGGGGGCATCCGGCGACCCGTTCAGCATCCGCACGAGCTCATGGTGGACCGCCGCGAGATCAGCGTGCCCTTCTGACTCGCCGACCGCCGGGAGCTGGGTCTGGACTTGCTGCAGCTTTGTCCTGGCTTGCTCGGGCTTGCCCTGTGCCAAATCCGCTTTGGCGGCGCTGAGCTCGCTCTTCACGTCAGCCGCTGTCTGTACCGAGTGGGCGTAGTCGCTGTAGAGCACCCGGGTCACCCCCCACAGCGGGTCGCCGGGATGCGCGGACTTGGCGACCAGACCCACCGAGGAAAAGGCGATCACCAGCACCGCCGCGGCCGCGGCGACCGGGCTGAACACGGGATGACGCTGCCGAGCCGGCCGACGGCCGGCGTGGATCACAGCCAGGGCGGTGTTGGTGTCCACCAACTCGCTGAACGGCTCATCATGCACCTCGCGACGCCATGCGGCCAGGACTCGCGCCAAGTCGTTGTCCGCGCCGCTCGGCGCGCGCCCAGTTCGGCCGATCAGGTCCAGCAGCGCGTCGTCGGCCTGCATGGCGGCCAGATCAACAGGCATGCCATAGGGATCCTCGTCCGCGTAGCGGGCATGGGGGACGTCGTCTCGACTAGTCACTCAGACCACCCCCTCGGTTGCCAGCACGCCGCGCAACCGGCCCAGAGCCCGGTGCTGCGCCACCCGAACCGCGCCCGGAGTCGAGCCCACCGCCTCGGCCGTCTCCTCCGCCGAGAGCCCCACCACGACCCGCAAGCGGAGAATCTCGCGTTGCTTTTCCGGCAGGGTAGCCAGCAGTTTGGCCATCCGCCCGGCGAACTCGCCCTGCAGCACCTGCGCCTCGGGGCCGTCGGCCTGGTCTTGGCTGTCGGGAACTTCCGGGACCGGCTCGTCGCGATTGCGCACCGAAGAGCGGAAGGAGTCGGCCACCTTGTGCGCGGCGATGCCGTACACGAAGGCGACGAAGGGGCGGCCTTGGTCGCGGTAACTGGGCAGGGCCGTGAGCACCGCGAGACACACCTCCTGCGCTACGTCATCCGCCGAGGCGAATGTCTTTTCCTGGCCACCGACGCGGGAACGGCAGTACCGCACCACGAGAGGACGGAGCCGGCGCAACAGTGCCTCAACGGCATATCGTTCACCGTTGACGGCAGCAGCGACCAGCACATCGAGGTCGTCCTCCACAGCGGTCATCGCGGAATGCAGCCCTGCCGTTACGAACCGGGGGGACCAGCCGGGCTGAATGCCGGCCGGCGGTGGCCACTGCGCTGTCCCGACCATCCATCACCATCCCGAGACACCGCCACCTCAGGGGGAACCGTAGCGGTAGACAGCACAGATCTCGAAACATGGTAACGCCACGCATCGCACGAGGTCACGGAAAACCAGCGCACCAGGCTAATACGATGCCTGTCGCCGTGGGAGTGCTCACGCGGGAGCAGCCTTCAGTCACCACCCGCAGTCGCCCAGGACTCAGGCCACCAGACCGCGCCGGAAACCGTGCGCGACGGCCTGCGCGCGATCCCGCACACCGAGCTTGCGGAACAGCCTGCGGGCATGGGTTTTGACGGTGTCCTCAGACAAGTACAGTTCACGCCCGATCTGCCCGTTGCTCTTGCCTTGGCTCATCCCACGCAGCACCTGCAATTCTCGCTCGGTGAGCTGGACACCAGGGTCGGACGGGGGGCGGGGCGCCGGCACCGACGTGCTGGCCAGCGTGTGCGCGAGTGCGGCAACGAGCTCTGGACGCGAGGCGTCCCACCGCAGATAGCCCCGCGCGCCGCCGGCGATCGCGGCGGCAATGCTGCCCGCATCGTCTGGCGCGCCGAACACGATGACGTTGGCCTGTGGGTGCGCCGAGACCAGCCGACGGGTGGCCTCAACACCAGCCGGCACCGCGCGCTGGGTGCCGACCAGCACGACGTCCACAGGCTGGCGGGAATACCGAGCCAACAGCTCGTCACCGTGTGCCACACAGTCGATCCGAGCCACGCCGGGGACCGCGGACATCACCCGGGTGAGCCCCTCTCGGACGCTTCGTCTGTCATCGCAGATAAGAACCGCGGTCACGGAAGGACTCCTCTCCTGCAGCCAACTGATGTGCCCACCTCCATATCGGTCATGCGGAGCCCGACCTTGACACGATCTGATGGATTTTCATCAAGAAACCGGCAGCCGCACCGCTCCGGACGGTGGGTATCACCGATGTGGAGCAACCGTCACTCTACCGAGTGTGAGCGGATCACGGCAGTACCGTGAATGCGGATGATTCGGGCATTGCGGCTACCGTTGCTCGCCACGACGGCCCCGCACCCCTCTTCTGTGGGGTTACAGGGCCATCGTCGCGTGCATCTGCGCTGTGCGCGCGTCTCTTACTAACCGTGCCCGTGGCCGTGGGCCTGGCTCTGACCCGCCGCGGACGCCACCGGCTTGTCGACCACCGCGCTCTCCGTGGAAATCACCATCCGGGCGATCGAGGCGGCGTTGACGATCGCCGAGCGAGTCACCTTCACCGGGTCCACGACGCCCGCCGCAACCAGGTCACGGTAAGTGCCCGCCTCGGCGTCGAAGCCGTGACCCCACTGCATCTCACGCACCTTGACGACCACCACATTGCCTTCGAAACCCGCGTTGGCCGCGATCCAGCGCACCGGTGCGGCACACGCGGCACACACGATGGCGACACCGGTGGCCTCATCACCGCGCAGGCCGAGATCCCCGATCGTCTCGGCGGCATGCACCAGCGCCACGCCGCCGCCGGGCACGATGCCTTCCTCAGCGGCCGCCTTCGCGGCCGCCACGGCATCCTCGATCCGAGCTTTGCGCTCCTTGAGCTCGGTCTCGGTGGCCGCCCCGACCTTGATGACCGCAATCGCACCGGCGAGCTTGGCCAGCCGCTCCTGCAGTTTCTCGCGGTCCCAGTCCGAATCGCTCTCCTCGATCTCGCGCCGGAGCAGGGCCGCGCGGGCGTCGAGATCCGTCTGGTTGCCCCCGCCCTCGACGATGGTTGTGTCATCCTTGGTCACGACGATGCGCCGGGCCCGACCGAGCATGTCCAGCGTGACCTCGGACAGGGTGAGACCGACCTCGGGATTGATCACCTGGGCACCCGTGACGACCGCGAGGTCGTCCATGAAAGCCTTGCGGCGATCACCGAAGAACGGCGCCTTGACCGCCACCACCGCGAAGGTCTTGCGGATCGCGTTGACCACCAGGGTGGACAGCGCCTCACCTTCGACGTCCTCAGCCACGACGAGCAGCGGCTTGCCCGACTGGCTGACCTGCTCCAGCAGCGGCAGCAAATCCTGCAGCGAAGAGATCTTGTCACGGTGCAGCAGGATGTGGGCATCCTGGAGCACCGCCTCCATCCGCTCGGGGTCGCTGACGAAGTAGGGCGAAATGTAGCCCTTGTCGAACGCGATGCCCTCGGTGATCTCCAGCTCGGTGGCCATCGTGGACGATTCCTCCACGGTGACGACGCCGTCCTCGCCAACCTTGGTCATCGCCTCGCCGACCAGCGCGCCGATCTTCGGATCGCGTGAGGACACCGTGGCCACCTGGGCGATCGCCTGCTCGCCGGACACCGGTGTCGCCTTGGCCGCCAACGCGCTCGCCAGCGCTTGGGCGGCCGCCGCGATGCCGTTGCCGAGCGAGATGGGGTTGGCGCCGGCGGCTACGTTGCGCAGGCCCCCCCGAACGATCGCTTGGGCCAGCACAGTGGCGGTGGTGGTGCCATCGCCCGCGACATCGTTAGTCTTGGTCGCCACGCTCTTGGCGAGCTGGGCGCCGAGGTTCTCATAAGGGTCGGTCAGCTCGATCTCACGCGCGATCGTCACCCCGTCATTGGTAATCACGGGGGCGCCGTATTTCTTCTCCAGCACCACGTGCCGGCCGCGCGGGCCGAGAGTGATCTTGACCGCGTCAGCGAGCTGGTCGACTCCGCGCTCCAGCGCGCGCCGCGCGGTCTCGTCGAACGTGATTTGCTTGGGCATTGTCTGCCTTCCTCACGGGCGAACTCTTCAATGGGCCGCCGGCCCCGCACTGAATAACCCGGGGCCGATGCGCGCAACCGCCCCGCCAACCCCCGGAGGGGCCGCGGGGCGGTTGACTGGGACCGCTAGTTGACTACAGCAAGCACGTCACGCGCGGTGAGAATGATGTACTCCTCGCCGTTGTGCTTGACTTCAGTGCCGCCGTACTTGGTGTAGAGGACGACGTCGCCGACATTCACATCCACCGGGATGCGGTTGCCACTGTCATTGACTCGGCCCGGGCCAACGGCGAGTACTTTGCCCTCTTGGGGCTTCTCCTTGGCGGTGTCCGGGATGACGATGCCCGACGCGGTCATCGTCTCGGCCTCACTGGCCTGGACGACGATCTTGTCTTCGAGCGGCTTGATATTCACGCTCGCCACGGTGTGACCTCCACTTTCTGGGGTCTTCGAAGAGCTGGCAGGTTGTCTGATACTGGCTCCTACCACCCCGCCGTCGCGGGTGTCGAGGCGGCTCGGGCCCTTGCTGGCACTGTGTTGCTGGCACTCTGGGTTGCTGACGCTCTGTGTTGCTGGCACTCCGGTGACCAGAGTGCCAATTAGCAGACTACTGCGCCGAGTGCCAGCGCTCAACTGGGGTGGTCAATGCACGACCGGGACGCCACCCACCAGCGAGGTGGTGATCGGCAAACCCGGGTCGGCGGGGATGTCGAGGCGCGAGGCGGGCGCGCCAGCGGCGAGCAGGTGCGCCCCGAGCGCGGCCACCATGGCCCCGTTATCCGTGCACAGCCGCAGCCGGGGGACCCGCAGCGTCAACCCGGCCGCCGCGCAACGCTGCCCCGCCAGGATGCGCAACCGAGAGTTCGCCGCCACCCCACCCCCGATAAGCAGCGTGTCGATGCCCCGGTCGGTGGCGGCCCGGATCGCCTTGGCGGTGAGCACATCGGCCACGGCTTCCTGGAAGGCCGCCGCCACATCGGCCACCGGCACGGCGATCCCCCGAGCCGCCAGCGCCTCGAGATGCCGCGCGACCGCCGTCTTGAGCCCGGAGAACGAGAAGTCGTAGGGCGCGTCCCTCGGGCCGGTCAGGCCGCGGGGGAAGCGGACACTGCTCGGATCCCCGTCCCGGGCGGCCCGGTCGATGAACGGCCCGCCGGGGAAACCCAACCCCAGCAGCCGCGCCACCTTGTCGAACGCTTCCCCGGCGGCGTCGTCGACGGTCGCGCCGAGCGAGCACAACGGCGCCACCAGCGAGGAGACCTGCAGCAGGCTGGAATGCCCGCCGGAGACCAGCAGGGCCAGCGCGGGGGGCAGCGGGCCGTGCTCCAAGGTGTCCACCGCGATGTGCGCGGTGAGGTGGTTAACCCCGTACAGCGGCACGCCCCAGGCCGTCGCGTACGCCTTGGCCGCGGCCACCCCAACCAGCAGCGCACCAGCCAGGCCCGGCCCCGCGGTCACCGCTACCGCGTCCACATCGGCGGGCGTGACACCGGCGACCCGCAGCGCGCGGCGCACCGTCGGCACCATCGCCTGCAGGTGTGCCCGGGCGGCCACCTCGGGCACCACGCCGCCGAACCGGGCGTGAGACTCCACGCTGGATGCGATCTCGTCGGCGAGCAGCGTGATCGTGCCCTCGCTCGAGCACCGCACGACACCCACCCCGGTCTCATCGCAGGAGGACTCGATACCCAGGACGATGCCGGTGCTCCCGGCCATGTTCACAGTCCCGACCGCTGGCGGGTCGCCCGGCGCATGGTGAACGCGTCCGCTCCGCTGGCCTGGTAGTAACCGCGGCGGATACCGATCACCTCAAACCCCTCGCTGCGGTACAGCTGGATCGCCGACGCGTTGTCGGTGCGCACTTCAAGGAACACCGTGGCCTCCCCGGCATGGCCGAGGGCCGCCCGCAACAGCGCCCGGCCGATCCCGCGGCGCTGATGCGCCGGGTCCACCGCGAGGGTGTGCACCTCCGCCTCCCGGCCGGTGCGGGCCAGGCCCACGTAGCCGACCAGCTTGTCACCGTCCCGCGCGGCGAGGTAGTAATGCCCCGCGGCCAGCGCTTCGATGAACACCGCGTGGCTCCACGGGTCGTCGATGTCGAACAGCAGGTGCTCCAGCTCGGCGCAGCGGTGCACGTCCTCGGGTGACATCGGCTTGATCAGCACACTCATGCCGGCGTCACCCGCTTGCTCGGCCCGGGTTCCACCGCGTCGGGGCGGCGCAGGTACAGCGGGGTGAACAGTCCCGGCGCGGCGTGCGCGCGGACCGCCGGGGCCACCACGGCGACCAGCCCGGCCGGGTCGGGATGCGGCGGCGGTACCACTGTCACCCGTGGAAAAGCTGGCACCGCAAGCGCCCCCAGCGCGTCGACGGCGCCGGCCACCCGGGTCACGCTGGCGAGCGGCAGCTCCGAGGGCCGGCTCACGTGGGGGCCCGCGACGCGGACACCGCGGGCGTCGTAGCGCGCCCAATAGACCTCCCGACGCCGCGCGTCGCTCACCACCACCAGCGGGCTGCCCGCACCCGCTCGGTAGGCGATCGCGTCCAGGCTGCACACCGGGTACACCGGGACGCTGAGCGCATCACCCAACGCCGCGGCGGTGACCATCCCGACCCGCAGCCCGGTGAACGGACCCGGACCCGCCCCGCACACCACCGCCTCCAGCTCACTCATCGACACCTCAGCGCTCGCCAGCACCGCGCACACCGAGGGCATGAGCAGCTCACCATGAGCCCGGGCGCCCACCGTGACCCGCTCGGCGAGCACCTCCGGTGCACCCACCGGGTGCAGTCGCAGCAGCCCGGCGGTGACCGCGGCGCTCGAGGTATCCAGAGCCAATACCAACACGGGTGAGAAGCTTACGGATCACGCGAAGCGGGCTGGTTCCGGCATCAACTGGGGCCGGGCCACGCCACCCGCCTTTCGCGGGGCCGGGACGGGTCGTGATGGGGTGGCTTTGCTGGGGAGGGGTCTGGGGAGGGGTCTGGGGAGGGGTCTGGGGAGGGGTAAGGCCTAGCCGTCAGTTAGGCAGCGGCACTAGCCGCAATATGTTCGACCGTGCCGAGAAGATCCGTCAGCTCCCGGATCGGTCGGCGTCGCGCGGCGGGGTGGCCCAGCGGTGGGCCGTGACGTGCGGGATACCGGTGGCGGCCTCGATGTCCCGGTAGCTCATGCCGAGGGCGACCATGGTGGCGATCACGGCACCGCCGTCACGGGTGTTGCGCTCCCGACGACGCAGGGCCTCACGGGCGCCCGCGATCAGGTCGGCCCGCTGGTCGGTTGAGCGCCGCACACCTAGGGAGGCCAGCGCCTCGGCGAGTTCATCGGCGGCCACCGGGGCAGCTCCCCGGCCGGCTAGGCATCAACGCTAACACGGGGCCACGGTCGCGGGCGCTGTCTGGATCCCAACCGATGAGAGCGGGCCGGGACAATCGAGTGGCTCGGGTGAGCGCGCCGCGCTGGGGCTTATCCGCGCGGGACTGGCACGCCCACGCCATCGACGACGACGAGAGCTCCGATCACCACCCGCCCACGGGGTGGATCACCCGATGTGGACTGGAGCTGCGCCGAGTGGCCGTCCTGTACGACGAGCCACCCACCCGGATCTGCCCGACCTGCGCGACCCTACCGGAGCTCGCTCCGTGAACTGGTTCCTCCCGGTCCCTCGGTGACCGGGACACCCACCACGGCATGCTGGGCCCCGACCAGACGGTCACCGCCGCGTGCGGGGTGCGGTTCCCGCCCCGACCACTGCGGACGAGCCTGCCCGGCCGCCCCCCGGACCCCAACCAGATCTGCCCGCAGTGCGACACCCACCGCACGCGGGGCGCCCGGTGAGCGGGACGCCCCCGCGCTGGGGGATGTCCTCACTGGATCACCGCGCGCACGCCGTCGACGAGGACGCCGACCACCCACCGGTGGCGCGGCGGCGATCCTGAGGCTCCGGCCGCGCGACTCGTGGTTTTACTATGGGTCAGGGGGCGCCGAAGCCCCGTCCGCTGTCCACGCTGGGCATCACCGCTGGTAGGGGCCCGATGGCCGCGCTAGCGAGCTAGACTCGGCGAAGTCGGTGTGATCAAGTCAAATGTGGCGCTCGGGTGGGTAAGGGGGCAGGTCCGAACCCAGCAGAGGCTAGTTTCGGCATCAACCGGGCCGGGCCACGCAGCCATGCCACCCTCCTGCCGTCATCACCGGTTTCATCGCCGGGCCCATCGCCGGGCCGCTCCAACTGGATCAGCAGGTGCTCGTCGGCCAATCGCTCGGCCATGCCCTCGCCCCACTCCACCACCACCGCGGCGGTGAGCAGGTCCGTGTCCAGGTCGAGGTCGTCCAGCTCAGCCAGGCCACCGAGCCGGTAAGCATCGACGTGCACCAGCGCCACCCCGCGCCCACCGGGCAGTGGCGGGTGCTCACGGGCGATGACGAAGGTCGGGGAGGTCACCGGCCCCCGGACTCCCAATCCCCGGCCGATACCGCGCGCCAGCACCGTCTTGCCCGCTCCCAGCGGCCCGGACAGCACCACCACGTCGCCCGGACCCAGGCGCTCACCCACGGCCCGGCCCAGGCGCTCGGTCTCCGCCACGCTCGCCAAGCTGTAGTGCGGACTCATACCCCGGCCTCCGCGCAGCGGGACAACAACTCCAGCAGGTGGTCAGTGACCCGCTTGGGCTGTTCCAGCATCGTCACGTGGCCCGCCCCCCGCACCCGCACCAGCTCGACGTCGGGCAGCAGCGCCGCGATCGCTTCGGAGTGCTCGTACTGGATCAATCGGTCCCCCTCAGCACCGAGCACCAGCGCCTTGGTGTGCCGCAGACCGGCCAGCGCCGCGTACCGATGGTGCACCCCGAACTCCGCCGCGAAGTCGACCAGCACCTCAAACGACGTGGCCCGGGCCATCACGTGCAGCAGCTCAATCAGCGCTGGATCGACCGTCTCATCACCGGAGACAATCTTGCGGGTCAGGCTCCAGCTCAGATTCCCGCACGCTTCGCGCCCTCGGTCGACCGCGCGCGCGCCAGGCTCCCAGCGCGCCAACCAGCTGGCCACCGGCACCAGCGGGTTTCGCCGGGACAGCAGCGGCTTGAGAAGGCCCGACCGGCCGAGGTCCCCGGCGCTGGTGTTGAGCAAGGCCACCGCGCGGATTCGCTCGGCGAACAGCTCAGGGGCGCGCTGGGCCAACGCCATGATCGTCATGCCGCCGAGGGAATGGCCGATCAGCGCGACCGGCCCCTCGGGGACGGCCGCGCTGATCACCGCATGCAGGTCGCGGCCCAGCTGCTCGATGGTGTAGGCACCGCGGGGCGAACGCCCGGAGCGACCGTGGCCGCGGTGGTCATAGAGCACCTGGCGGACCCGGGGTGTGGTGGAGCGCGCCAGGTCATGCCGCTGGAACAACCAGCTCCGCCGGTCCAGCGTCCAGCCGTGAATAAGGACCGCGGTGAGCTCCGGGGCGCCTGCGTCGGCCGGGTCGAGCTCCTCCACCGACAGCGCCACCCCGTCGTCGGCCATCACGGTGTACTCCCGGTCCGGCGGGAGCACGGGGGGCAACTCGGGCGGGAGGCCCGCGGCGCCCCGGCGCCATTCGCCGATGTGATTGCGGCGCAGCTCGCCGATGTGGTTGTGGTGCACGACGGTGGCGACCGCGGCGGCGGTCACCGCCGCGCCCAGCACACCGCCAGCCACCCGCACAGCAGATTTCACCACTGCCCCGCAGATTTCACCACTACAGAGCGCGGCACTGACGTCATCTCGCGACCCACTCCTCGGTGAGATCCCCATCAAGATCTACAGAAAGATCCACAGCAGCCGGGCGGCGACCGCGCACCGTGCGGGTCAACCGGGGCCGCACCATCCCGGCGACCACCTCGTAGTGGATGGTGCCCAGCTGCTCCGCCCACTCGGCCGCGGTCGGGGCGCCCTTGTCGCCAGTGCCGAAAAAGATCACCTCGGCGCCCTCGGCGACCGGGTCGTCCCCGCAGTCGACCATCACCTGGTCCATGCACACCCTGCCCACCACCGGGCGGCGCCGGCCGGCCAGCCACACGTCCAGCCGGCCGGTGAGTGCCCGGGGCACGCCGTCGGCGTATCCGGCGGGGACCAGCGCCAGGGTAGTCTCCCGCTCGGTGTGCCAGACGTGCCCGTAGGACACCCCCTCACCAGCCGGGACACGTTTGAGCAGCGCGACCCGCGAGCGCAGCGTCATCGCTGGCCAGAGCTGGTAGTCGGCGCCGGGTACCGGGGAGAGCCCGTAGACGGCGATGCCCGGGCGGACCAGGTCGTAGTGCAGATCGGGCCGGGTCAGGGTGGCCGCGGAGTTCGCCAGGTGCCGCAGCGGTCGTAATCCCGCATCCCGGGCTACCTGGTAGGCCGCATCGAAGTACCGAACCTGCCGCTCGATGATCGGGTGGCCGGGATCGTCGGCGTGCGCGAGGTGCGACCAGATCGCGACGACCTCGACACCCTGGGCGGCCACCGCGGCGCGGACCAGATCGGGCCACTGATCGCGGCCCGCGCCGCCGCGGGTCAGCCCGGTATCGACCTTGAGATGCACCCTCGCCGTCGCGCCGAGCGCCGCGGCGGCGGCCGCGACGGTGCCCAGTTGACCAGTGGAGTAGACCCCGAGCTCAACCCCAGCGGCGACGGCGGCGGCGAGATCCTCACCGGGAGCGTGCAACCAGGCCAGCACGGGGGCATCGATCCCGCCGCGGCGCAGCGCGAGCGCCTCCTCGACACTGCACACACCCAACGCGTCGGCTCCCGCCTGCAGCGCCGCCACGGCGACATCGAGCGCGCCGTGGCCGTAGCCGTCGGCCTTGACCACCGCCATGGTGGCGGCACCGGACGCTCTGGCGCACTCGGCGAGGATCCCGACGTTGTGCCGGATCGCGTCAAGGTCGATCACCACTTCAGCCCGGGGACACGGCGACGCGGTCATCCCGGCTTTCATGATCATTTCAATCAACAGTCTACCTCCCGACTTTATCCCACTCCCCCGGGCCTTATCCGGACTACAGCGCTGATTACCCACCGGTCGCGAATCATACGAGGACGCCACCAGTGGGGGATGTTGGGTACGGTCGGTGGGTCGTAAACTCTGATCCAGGGCTCTACCCGGCCGACCGAGACACGTCAGTCGGTACTGGGGTTTCCAGTTTTCTGCGCCTAGCCAAACTGGGGATAAATCCGCCTATCGCCAAGCACGTGCCGCGTTGGCTGTGACGGGGACCCACTGGGAGGGCTAGGATGCCGCTCGATCGCCGAAAAATGCTACTGTCTCTGGCCGCCGCCGCACCGGCGGGCGCTCTCTGTCACTCCGCTGTCGCGGCTCGGCCGGCGATGTACGGGCAAAGCCGGCCGCTCCGGCGCGCCGACGGAAGCGTGGACTGGCGTGCCGTGCGCGAGCTCTTTCCCCTCGCGAGGGACTGGACTCACTTGGCGAGCTTCCTTTTCGTGTCGCATCCGAAGCCGGTGGCGGAGGAGATCGAGCGCTTCCGAAGGAAGATCGACGCCGATCCGTTCTGGATCGAGCTGGCGTCGTTTACCGACTCCGAGGGACGGCCGTTCGAGGCGGTGAAGCGCGCGCTCGCCGACTACATCGGCGGCAATCCAGCCGAGATCTGCCTGACGTCGAACACGACCGGAGCCCTGGCGATGGCCTACCACGGACTGCGCATTCGCGGCGATCAAGAGATCTTGACCACAGAGCACGATCACTATTCGCAGCACGAATCCATCCGCTACGCGGCCGCGCGGACGGGCGCCGGGGTGCGCTACATCCCACTCTATGACACACCGGCGGCCGCGAACGCGGGCGAGATCGTCGAGCGCATCGCTCGAGCCATCAGGCCGGCGACACGAGCGGTGGGCGTCACCTGGGTGCACTCCTCGACGGGGGTGAAGATCCCGGTCAGCGGCATCGCCGATGCGGTGGCGCGCGCCAACCGGGGGCGCACCATGGCCGATCGGTGCCTGCTCATCGTCGACGGGGTGCACGGGTTGGCGAACCAGGACCTCGACGCGGCTCGCCTGGGCTGCGACTTCTTCGCCGCGGGCACGCACAAGTGGCTCTTCGCGCCGCGCGGCACGGGCTTGCTCTGGGGACGCAGCGATGTGTGGCCCGAGATGCGCCCGACGATCCCGACCTTCGACCCGGACGCCCTCGGGGCGCGGGAGGCGTGGATGCAACGCACGGAGCCGCCACCCACCACCGCGGCGTTCGTCTCCCCCGGCGGGTTCCTCGCTTACGAGCACGTGCTCGCCGTACCGGCGGCGGTACAGCTGCATCACCACATCGGGCGCGATCGAATCGCGGCCCGGATCGCCGAGCTCAACGCCGCATTCCGGGACGGCGCGGCGACGATCCCCCGCGTGACACTCCACACACCGCGCGACCCCGGCCTCGCCGCCGGCATCTCCTGCTTCGAGGTCGCGGGACTCACACCCCAACAGGTCACCCAGCGTTTGGCCGCGAAGAAGATCCGAACCAGCAACTCGCCCTACAAGACCTCCTACGCGCGCGTGGCTGCGGGGATCATGAACTTCCCCGAAGAGATCGATACAGCACTCCGCGCGATCCGAACTCTAGCCAGCTGATAGCGCGTACCTCCCCGGCATCCCGAGGGTAGTGCTACAACGCGCTGGCCGGTGCGTTGTCGAGTGTCTCGATGACGTGGGCGAATGTCAGGATCTGGCCGTACATCAGGTTCTTGTCCAGTTTGTCGAGATCCAGCCGCTCGGGGTGTTGCGCGTCGCCGGCTTGGAGCAGGTAGGTGGGCAGCGGGATGAGGGACACTGTCCCGAGTCCCCCGGCGTAGAGGGGCGCTCCTTCGCCGAGGTACAGGGGAGTAGCGGCGCCGGGGAGCACGGTGACGGCCGGGAAGTTGGGCCATCCGCTGTGGTTGACGCTGGCGAGGGCGGACAGGTAGGCGTCCTGTTCGGCGTTGACGGTATTGACAGCGTTTGATGTCTGTGTCGTGTAGGTGATACCCCACTCGTAGCCGCCGGTCGCCGCGTAATTTCCCGTCGCCGGGTCGTTCGCCCACATTGTGCAGCCAAGGTGTTCGACCGTCACGCCCACGACCGCTCGTTGGTAGATCTCAGGGTGGTCGAGCATCCAGACGCTGATCGCGTCAACACCCCACTCAGGTCTTGCGTCGGGGATGGCGCGGGTGAACTGGGGCAGTTGGAAGTGGCCCGTGACGAGCGAGAAGTACAGATCGCGGTTGCGCGAGGGGAGCCCCGCGTAGTGCTGGGCCAACGCGAGAAGCCCCAGTCCGCCATTTTCCTCGGTGGCGTTGGGGCCGTCGGTGTGCGTATTGACGATCAGGTTCTCGTCCGTGGATCCCGAGCCCTTGAGCCATCCCCAGAGGGTCTCGGTCGCCGCGCCCACCGTGATGTCCGCCGTGAGCACGAGGGTGGCGCTGGCCTGTCCGGTGGTGGCGGCTGCCGCCAACTCCGATCCGGTGCGCTCCCCCACCCACAGCGCCGGGCATCCCGCGTCGTCGGGGGTCGCCAAGCCGGACGGCGCGGGGTACGGGCTGGTGAACGGGTTGTACTGGTTGATGACCTCGTCATCGGGCATCCCCGTCCAGACGCAGACCACCGCGAGCACTCCGGCGTTTTTGGCGTCGAGCAGGGGGATCGGGTTGAAGATTCCCTGCCAGGCCGGATTGGTCAGAGTGGTGGCATACGCCTGGTAGTCGGCGACGACCTGGGCGGAGGACTTGCCCGAGTCGTAGCCGCCAGTCACGATCTGGCCGGCGTCGAGAGAGTACGTCGACACCGGCGCCCGCACGAGGGCGATGGCTCCCCTGGCCGGTGCCCAGAACTCGGGGGTGTAGCCGGCGCGGGAACCGTCTGGAGCGGCCGGTGGATAAGCGCCAAGGTCGACCAGCGTGCCGGTGACGCCGCCCTCCGGGGTCTTGCCCGAGTACGGGTAGTAGTAGGTCACCGGAACGGGGCGGGGATGGTCCAGGGTGGGCGTGATTATCGACAGCGAGTACTCGCGAGCCAGCCAGCGGTTGAAAGTGAGACGATCTCTCTTGAGAGTGAACCCCGGGATGGCGGCGAAGCGCTCAGCAAGCCAGTCAACATAGTTGGAGTGCCCGGCACTGCCGGTGTACTTTGTCCCGAAATCCACAAGCTGGTTCTGCCACCCCCATATTTCCTCCAAGCTGGGAATTCCCCCGGTGGAACGGGATATTCCAGCGGGCCGGGGTGCGCGATCGGCACCATGGGCGGACGCAGGCATCGTGCCTCCTCCTGTGATTCGCAGCTACGCTACCCGGCTTCGCCAGTGTCACCCAGACGGTGAGCCGCCGAGCGAAGAGCGCGGATCGCATCGCTCAGGGCCGCCTGGATCGCCGAGGCGGGCGCCGGCGCACCGCTGCTCTCGCCGCCCAGGCCAGCGCCGCCAGCGCCAGCGCCGCCTCGGGCGGCGAGAGCGGCGGCGAGCTCCTGGGCGTGCACCGCGGCGGCGGCCGCCATGACCGGCTCCAGTCCCGCCGCCAGCAACGCGCCGAGCATGCCGGTGAGGACATCGCCGGAGCCGGCGGTGGCCGGCCAGGACGAGCGGGCCGGGTTCACCAGCACCAGCCCGTCCGGGGCCGCCACGATGGTGGTGTTCCCCTTGAGCACCAGCACCGCGTCGAACCGGCGCGCGGCGTCT
>JBOHFJ010000040.1:0-19126 GCA_050699655.1 Pseudonocardiaceae bacterium | reverse complement strand
ATCCGTCATACGATCCCGATCCCACCGCCGCTTGAAGCTCAGCACGATCCTGACTCGTAAGTTTCATGGACAGATTATTCCACTTTATGCCACCAATGTAAAGCTGAACACATCTATCTACACTAGATGCGACAATCCACCCGGTATCGAGACGTCGCCGCAGAGAACCGCGCCCTCAAAGTTTAACCTCCTCGTTGTCATCCGAATAGATTCTTTCAAAAAGATACTAACCACGAGACCATTGAGAAATTTTGCCGCCCTATAAGAGGGTAGAATCATAAGGGAAGGTGTAGTGTCAGAGCTTAAGGAAAGCTCAAATTTTGCCATTTCTGAAAAGACCGCAGAGTCGAATGTTGCCTCTACATAGAACCGCGAATCGGTAAAATCTGCCCCTGCTGTAAAAATGCAGAAATCGAAGGAGGTGGCGTCGCAAAAATCGACTCCTTGAAATTTTGCAGCGCCATTTAATGTGGCGCCACCGAAGTCGGCGTTACTCGCGAAGAGGCAACCCGTGAAGTCGGCGTCGATCAAGATCGCGTCACGCAGATCCACGGATCCCTTCCAGTGTCCAGCTGGCCAGGCAGGTTGAAGACGAGCAGCGACTAAGGCTAGGGCACTACGGCGAACATCCCACTCATTGGGATCACGCCACAGCGATCTATTCGTTTTTGGGACGGCTTGCTCGGCCGAAGGGTTCGCGTCTGATATTTCCACTGGAATTCGCAGATACGAACACAGTGTTCGTAGGCACGTATCGCGGTCGCGAGCCGAGTCGTCGGATAGCCGGGCAAGCGAGTTGACGCCAGCGAGCCGTACGGCTGCGCTTTCATGAGCGAGAAGGTTTGACGCCACCGTGAACCGTTCCGTGAAGACGCGGTCCTGTTCTCGATAACTGTTTTCCTCTTGTGTTTTTTGCCGTCGATAGCCGACGTAAAATCCTGCCGCAGCCCCGAGCCCAGCCGTGGTCGTCAGAGCTACCTTGAGCGCCTCCAGGCGTGCCTGGTTCTGCCGCTCATCAAAGCTCGGCGCCAGTACTGGAATCCGCTGAGCGGATACGATTCCCCAATAGAACAGAGCAACGAGTGTCGCTCCGGTCAACACTAGCAGAAGGTAAGAAAATGCGAAGGGACTCGGTCTGTAGCCGGGCCTGGAACTCGTGTGCTTCACCACGTCAGCCATGGTCCTGCACCCCCTCGTTGTTGGGCAACAAGCCACGAAGATCTGTCCGGGGTCGCTCGGATACTGCACGGTCGTGTGCAGGCGCATCCCACCGGCACCTGGCTGCCAGGAGTTGCTTCAGGCGTGGTAGCGTAGTCTCCCGGACAGCTCCGGCCATGTCTGCCCGCCGTCGATCGAACGGGAAGCGGCGTTCTCAACCCGGCATAGACGGTGCCCGGATCGGTCAGCGACGGGTTCGAGGTGCCAGGACTCGCGCGAAGGTGGTAGATCTCCCAGCCCACGAAGTGGGAGCCGCTGATGTCCCACAGCTCGCGCTTGGCGTCCGACGTCAGGACGAACGCGCCCTTGCGGCTCCCGGCACACCCGCCATACCCGTTGGCGGCCTTTGGCCCAGCATCAACCCCTTCTCGCGGTGGTGAATCTGATCGTTGAGTCACCGGACTAGCCTGGCTTGCTGGGACGTTCCTGGGACCGCTCCCACACGACAGCGAAAAAACTGCCCAAAATTCTTCCCCGGCAGCGGCTTCGGGGCCCGGAAAATGTCAGACCTGATGTCTAGGGTGCGGGGTGTGACGGTCCGACAGCTGATTCCCGAGGGCCTGGCGCGGATGGCGCCGGGTCCGGAGCTGGGTGTGCTGCTCGGTGGACTCACCATGTCCGCCTTGACCGGGACCGATCTGGTGGAGGTGCTGCGCGCCCGCGCTCGTCAGTTGTCCCATGAGCAGGCTCAGCTGCTGGCGGCGATGGTGGAGATCGGGTTGTGCGACCCCCACGCCGGGACCGATGAGGTGGCCCGGCTGACACAGGCCGGCGAATACGCCGCGGACGAGATCCGGGCGGCGTTGGCCTGGACCCGCAATGCCGCCTACCGCGAGTATCACTTCGCCGAGGCTCTCCTGGTGCGGCTGCCTGCGGTCTTCACCGCTTTGGACACCGGGGCGATCTGCCGCGGTAAGGCGTGGCTGTTCACCGAGTTGTGCGCCCCGTTGACCGACGAGCAGGCTCAGGTGGTGTGCGAGCGGCTGCTCCCAGACGCTACTCGGCTCACCACTGGCGAGCTTGCGGCGCGGATCAAGAAGCTGGCGATGGCGCTGGATCCCGAGTGGGCAGCCCGCCGGTATGCCAGCGCGGTGCGGGACCGCGACGTGATCGGGTACCTCGACGAGGACGGCACCGCGACCGTCACCGGGCGCAAGCTACCCGCCGATCAGGCCGCTGCCGCGTGCGCCCGGATCGAGGACCTCGCCAAGGCCGCGAAACGCGCCGGGCATCCCGGGCGGATCGGCCCGCTGCGAGCTGACATCTACATCGGTTTGCTCGAAGGGCGTTGGCAGCATCTGACCCGAGGCCAGATCATCACCGACTTGTTGGCCCATGCCACCCCCGAAGACACCACCCCGCAGGACCCCACCCCAGACCGCATCTCGAACGACGATCCTGCTGCCGGTTGCGCAGCCGACAGTGAAGCCGATACCACTGCCGACGCCTCGGCTGGCGGGGATGATCCGAAGCAGCCCACCGCAGCAGAGCGGGTGGGGGTGGAGCTGCGAGTGGGGCTGTCCACCCTGCTCGGGCGCGACCAGCACCCCGGTGAGATCCCCGGATGGGGACCGGTCACCGCCGAAACCGCCCGCACCATTGTGGCCGCCCAACGCACCGGGGAGTGGCGCTACGCCATCACCGACCCCGAGGGGCAGCTGATCCTGGCCGGGATCACCCGCCGTCGCCCCGCGATCCCCGAGGGCGAAGCGCTGGCGTCAGGGCGGGGTGGGATCGTGGAGCTGCACATCCCCGCTGCCCTGCTCACCGAGCTGGCCACGCATCCCCACACCCGCGAGGCGGACGGCGAATGGACCACGGTGATAGCTGATCTCGCCGCCCAGCACGCCACCGCCCGCACCCCGGACACCCCGGGTACTCAGGACATCCCGGGCACTCAGGACACCCCCGGTACTCATCAGGACACCCCGGGCGCGCCAGGGCAAGATCCGGCCGCCCGGTTCGCCGGAGCGGCGCTGCGCCGCGACGTCCAGATCCGCGACCGGGTCTGCGTGCACCCCGGCTGCCGCTGCCCAGCCCACCACGCCGACCTCGACCACACCGTCGACCACGTTCACGGCGGAGTCACCGCTGAGGCCAACTCTGGCCCGCTGTGCCGGCACGACCACCGGCTCAAACACGTCGGAGGCTGGCGGCTGCGCCAACCCGAGCCAGGCCATTTCGTCTGGACCAGCCCGTTGGGCAGGATTTACCACAGTCGGCGCCAGCCCGTCGCCACCGACCTGCCTAGCCCGCGACCACGCTCCGAGCAGTACCCCAACCATGCACCGCCGGTCACTGTCGACGAGAACTGGCCAATCCTGTACCGGCCACCACCCAAGCCTGACTCTCCATCTCCACCGGCGCATGCCGTCGACCCCGACGAACCGCCGCCCTTCTGAGCTGAGGTCGCTCAGCCATGAGCTTCGCCGACGCAGAGGTGGTGAAACGTGGCGACGACGAGGTGTGGACCGCTCCCCAAGCAAGGCAGTCAGAAGCAAGGCAGTCAGGTGGCCGCTGCACGGCACGCCTCGTGCAGGCCCTGGGCCGCCAGCCGGTCGGCACGCTCGTTATCCGGGTGTCCGGCGTGGCCCTTGACCCAGTGCCACTGAACCTGATGCCGGCTCACGGCGGCGTCTAGCCGCTGCCACAGGTCGACATTCTTGACGGGTTGCTTGCCACTGGTCTGCCAGCCATTGCTCTTCCATCGCGGCAGCCACTTGGTAATGCCGTGCAGCACGTAGGTGCTATCGGTGTGCAGCCGCACCGTTACAGGCCTGCTCAGGATTTCCAACGCCCGGATCGGGGCCATGAGCTCCATCCGGTTGTTGGTCGTCTCGGCCGGCTCTCCCCCGTAGATCTCTTTTTCCCGGGTGCCGTACCTCAGAATGGCGCCCCACCCGCCCGGACCTGGGTTGCCGCTACACGCGCCGTCGGTGTAGATGTCCACTGTGTAGATGTCCACGGTCCGCTCAGCTTCCTGGCCCGCCACACCGCAAACATACCTACGCCTGCACAAAGCCCTGTGCCCGCTCCAGGAAGTCGTGCACCGCCGGGACCTTGGCGTACGGCCTGAGCTGGTAGTAGAGGTCACGGAGGCGGCCCGCCCCCCGGGTCGAGTCAAGGCTCTCGGCCAAGTCGATCGACTGCATGCCCAGCCCAGCGGCGGCGTCCAGGTCACGCTGCTTGCCCGGCCGGGCCAGGGCGTCGGCCAGATACGTGATCTGGATCTGCCGCTCCCGGACGAATGACTCGCTGAGCTGGGCGAGACCCTCATGGAGCATGGCCGCCGAGTGGTCAGCCTGGTCGAGTTGCAGGAGACACTCGCCCGCGTCGATGGTGATGTTCGCCGGACCCAGCCAGTACAGCCAGGGTGGATCGTCGTCGGGTGTGAGCTGTTCGACCTGGGTGCGGGCCTGGGAAATCGCGGCGGTGCAGGCGCTGGTGTCGCCCAGGGTGGCGAAGGCCAATGCCTGCCGGATGTGCAGCTCGGTGAGCAGAGCTGGCGTTGCCCTCCCCCGCGTACCGGCCAGCGCGGTCTCAATCAGCGTCACCCCCTCGGCCGGCTTGCCCCCAGTGACGGCCTGGTAGGTCATGCTCGCGAGGATGTGGCCGCCCAACGGCCGGTCATCGGCGGTATGGGCGGCGCGCAGGGCGGCGATGTTGAAGCGCTGCGCCAGCCCATGGTGCCCGGTGTCATAGGCCGCAAAGCCACACAGCCGTCCCAGCTCGGCGAGCACCACGTGCAGCGCCCGGCCGGTGTGCTCGTCATACCGGGCCCGGTCGAGCAGCCCGGCGACCCACCCGAACGTCTGCTGGGCCAGCGCGAACACACCACCGCCACCGGCCACGTCATCCATCCGGCGCAGCTCAGCGACCATGGCGCTGAACCGCCCAGCCAGCTCACCCGACACCCGGTGCCCCGCCAACCCGGACACCAGCGATTCCGGCTCGCGCACCAGCCACTGGTGCGCCGGAGCGGTCAACGCCGGGCCGGTCAGGGACACGAACACCCGCCGCTTCACCCGGCCATCACCCCCGCTCAACGCGAACGCCACCTCGACGGTACCCCGGTGATTCCAGGGGGCGATGAGCACCATGTCACGCTCGGGATCGTCGGCATGCTCGTCACTCGGGTCCGAGGCAGGCCTCCCACCGGGTGGCTCCTGCCCAGCCGATAACTCAAGCGCGCCATTCGGGGTGGACTCCGCGAGCGCGAAAGCCGCTGGTTCCGTGGTGGCACGCTGAGGCGTCTCGTCCGGGAGTGTGAACACAACAATCCCGCCGGAATCCGCAGTACCCGCGCCCAATACGCCAAGGTGTCCAGGTTGCGGATCGGCGCTCCGCCCTCGATTCGGCTGATCTGGGGCTGTCGCAGACCCAGCCACTGGCCCAGCAGGGTTTGCGAGATGCCGTCGGGACCGTAGACCGCGTGGTGGTAGGGGTGCGTGCGATAGGCGCGGGATACCCGGCCGATGTGTTGGGTGGCGAAGGCGTCCGCGAACTGCTCGGTCTGCCAGAACTCGGCGGGCACCTGGGGCGGGGCGAGGAGCTTATCCCGCGAGGCCCGCTGGCAGCGGGCGCACTGGCGCTCGGCGTTGTCGCCGGCCAAATGTGTGCCGCAGCGGCAGTAGCGGTGCCGCGCTGGTCGCGATCCCACGATTCCCCCTTCAGTCCGCACGGATTCCGGGCGAGTCTAACGGGCCGCTATCACCTATGACCCGGGCATTACCATCGGCACGGTTCGCCTGGTCTTTGGATTAGGTGGATACGTCTATCCACCTTTCGGCATACAGAATGACAGACGTGGCAACACTGCTCGATGAGAACTTACGTCAGGCGGGACAGGTGTCCTGATACGGCAGCCCCGAAACGTAGCGGCGCCACTCGTCGTGATCGAGGCCACCTCTGGTGATCGCGCAGGCGCGCTCCACCGCGTGGTTTCGCAGCTTGTTGAGACCAGTGAGATCCCACAAGATCACCGTGCCGTCGTTGCTGCCGGTGGCCAGGCTGCGACCATCCGGGGCAAACATCACCGACACCACCCCGATCGTCAGATCCCTAGCCGAGATCGGATCAGGGTTGTCCCGGTCCGGGCTGAACAGCACCGATGACACCCGGCCAGCCGGTAGCTGGCCGAGGCGGGCGGGCCGGGTCGGATCAGTCAAGTCCCACAACACCACGGCGTTTTCGTTGAGGCGAGCGGCGGTGGCCAGGGTACGCCCATCCGGAGCGAACGCGATTGACGCCACCGGGCCGGTGTGGCCGGTCAGCGGTGGGCCGAGGCGACTGGGGTGAGCCGGATCGCTCACGTCCCACAAGATCACTGTGTTGTCGTTGCTGCCGATGGCCAGGCTGTTTCCGTCGGCGGCGAACGCCACCGACTCCACCCCGCCAGTGTGACCGGTCAGCGGTGGGCCGAGGCGAGTGGGTTGGGCCGGATCGGTCACATCCCACAAGATCACCGAACCGTCGGGGCTCTTACTGCCGGTGGCCAGCGTGCGTCCGTCCGAAGTGAACGTAACTGACGCCACCGGGGCGGTGTGGCCGGTCAGCGGATGGCCAAGGCGGCGGGGTCGGGCTGGGTCACGCAGGTCCCACAAGATCACCGTCTGATCGTCACTGCCAGTGGCTAGCGTTCGTCCGTCCGGGGAGAACGCCACCGACTCAACAAAGTCGGTGTGGCCGGTCAGCGATTGGCCGAGCCGCCTGGGGTGAGCCGGGTCGCGCAAGTCCCACAAGATCACTTCTTTGCTGAAGCTGGCGACAGTAGCCAGGGTGCGCCCATCCGGCGCGATCTTCGCATTCGGAACCGAGTCGATGTGACCGGTCAGCAGTGGGTCGAGGTGGCCGGGTCGGGTCGGGTCGGGTCACCCGCATCCCACGAGATCACCGCATCGTAGCCGTCGTCATAACCGTTGCCGCCGATGCTGGTCAGACTGCGCCCTTCTGGAGCGAACACCACGGCCGACACCGGGTGACGGGTGCTGTCGGTGAGTCGGTGACTGAGGCGGCCGGATAGGGCCGGGCCGCCCACGTTCCACAATGTCGCTGTGCCGTCGAGACTTCCGGTGGCCAGGGTGCGTCCGTCTGGAGCGAACGCCACCGACAACACCGGGCTGGTGTGGTCGGTCAGTGGTTGGCCGAGTCGGCTGGGCCGAGCGGGGTCATGCACGTCCCAGAGAATCACCGTGTTGTCCTTGCTGCCACTGGCCAGAGTGCGTCCATCCGACGTGAACGCCACCGACGACACCCAGTCGTTGTGGCCGGTCAGTGGGAGGCCGAGGCGGCTGGGCCGGGTCGGGTCGTGCACGTCCCACAGCATTACCGTGTTGTCGTCATTACCGATGGCCAGCGTGCGTCCATCCGGCGAGAACGCCACCGATTCCACCGGGCCGGTTTGGCCGGTTAGTGGTTGGCCGAGGCGGCTAGGCCGGGCTGGGTCACGCACGTCCCACAAGATCACCGCATTGATGTCGATAGCACTGGCAGCAGAGTTGTCGAAGCCTGTGACGGCCAGGGTACGTCCATCCGGGGAGAACGTCACCGAGAGCACCGGGCCGAAGCCGGTCAGCGGCTGACCGAGGCGGCTGGGACGGGCCGGATCACTCACGTCCCACAAACTCGTGCCATCGCCGGCGGCGGCCAGAGTGCGCCCGTCCGGAGCGAACGCCACCGACGACACCGAGCCGGTGTCGGTCAGTGGTGGGCCGAGGCGGCGGGGTCGTGCTGGGTCGTGCACATCCCACAGGATCACCGTCTTGTCGCTACTGCCGGTGGCCAAGGTGTGTCCATCCAGCGTGAACGCCACCGATAACACCGAGTCGGTGTGGCCGGTCAGCGGGTGGCCGAGGCGGCGGGGTCGGGTTGGGTCGCGAACGTCCCACAGGATCACTGTCTTGTCACTACTGCCGGTGGCCAAGGTGTGTCCGTCCGGCGCGAACGCCACCGACGATACCGAGTCGGTGTGGCCGGCAAGAGTGCCGAGGTAGTGGGTGGTCATCAGGGTGTTGACCAGGTGGGCGACAGTCTCGCCGCCGGGGTCGATGCGCTGAGCCGCGATGTCGAGTCGTAGCGCGGTGCGGGGGTCGGTGGACCGCACAGCGTCGGCTTGGGCGATGAGCTGGCGCGCGGTGGCGATCCGCAGTTGGTGTTGCGCGTCATGTTGCCGGGCAACCGCGACCCCGGCTCCGATCAGCGCGAAGATGAGCAGCGCCGACAGGGCAAACTGTGTCCGCCTGCGTTGGAAGCGGTCGCGCCGGATGCTGGCTTGCAGGAATTCGCGGGCCTTCGCGCTGAGGTCGACACGTTCGGTGGCCAGCACCCGCTGCCGGCGCGGTAACCAGCGCGCGAATCCGCTCCGCCGCGGCGGCATGTCGGTCAATGCGGTCACGGAGGCGGCGAGCTGGCCGCCGGTCCACAATCGGGTGGACGGTTTCCCGTCATCGTGCCATTCAGTGGCGGCGGGCTCGACCAAGCGGCGGGCTCGCAGGGCTGTCACGTTCGCCGCGATTGCGTCGGCGAGCGGTAACCAGGCGGACAGGAACGCTTCGTGCGCGACGCCCACGACCCCGGTGCCGTTGCCCTCATCGGTGCTCAGCAGCCGGCGCTCGACGAAGGTGCCCAGTTCGGTGAGCACGTGATCGGGCAGTTCACCGCGGTTGACTCGCCAGCGCGTCGGGTGACCCTGCTCATCGACGGTGACCAGCCGCAGCAGCCCGGCGATCACCTGTTCGCGGCTGCGGCCACTTGCGGCGACGGCGTCGGTCAGCGCGGCGTCGGCCTGGCGGGTCAGGGCACCCTGTACCCCACCGAGCTGGTCGTAACGCGCGGTTGATAGCTGCCCGTTGCGGGTGACGCCCTCGGCGAGCTGGGCGAGGGTGAACGCCAGCAGCGGCAGGGCTTCGCCGCTGTCGGTGTCGTCGACCAACCGATCCACCAGGTCGCCATCCACGACGATCCCGGCCAGCTTGGCCGGCTTCTCGATCACGGCGCGCAGTGCCTCGCGGCGCAGGGGACGCAGGGTGTAGGTCCGGGTCGGCAGGGCGTCCAGTGCGGGATCGACCAGCGACTGGCCGAGGAACTCTGGTCGCAGGGTGGCCACCACGCGCACCGGGCCGGTCAGCACCGGGCGCAGCAGCTCCGTGAACCGGGCTCGATCCGCTGAAGCGGTCTGGGTGAGCAGCTCCTCGAACTGGTCCACCACGATCAGCAGGCGCTGCTGCGGGCCAGCGGGATCGGCCAGCAGCAGCTCGTCAACCAGCCCCGTCAGCCCGCATTGGTTGAGCTGGTGGTGAACGTGGTCGACAGTCCATTTGAGCGCGATCCGGCGGGCCGCGGCGGCCAGTTCTCGAGCCAGCGCCGCCACCGGGTCGGCGCCCGGCAGGATCGGCGGCAGGGTCCGCCAGCCTGGCTGGTCGGCCATCGCCGGCAGCAGCCCGGCCCGGACCAGCGAGGACTTGCCGCACCCGGACGGGCCCACCACCAGTAACGCCGCGCCTTCAGCGCGCTCGGCGGACGATCGCAGCAGCTCGGCGAGGTGTCCCACCTCCTCGGCGCGGCCGAAGAACACCCGATGCTGATCGGTGTCGAACGGACGCAGCCCCGGGAACGGGGAACGGCCGTCCGGCCAGGCGGTGTCGACCTGGTGCAACGCCTGCATCACCGCGGCGCGGGCCGTGGGCAGATCCGCCGTGTAGTCGAAGTGTTGCAGTGAACTCAGCAGCGGGTGAACCGCGCCCGGCTCAGCGCACAGCGGCAGCAACTGAGTCCCCCTCGACCGGGCGACACCGATCTCGACGGCACACCACATCGAGTCCAGGTAGGCCGAGGTGACCACACAGACCACCGCATTGGCCCACCGCAACCGCTCATGCAGCCGCCGCTCCCATTCCTCGCCCAGGGCGATGCCATCGCGCAGATCATGGTCCAGAAAAACCTGGTCCAGAAACACTTCATGACCAGCATCCACCAGCCATCCGCGCAGCTCACCGGCCAGCGCGCGATCCTCACTGGCATGGCTGACGAAGACCCTGGCCACCGCACCTCCCCTACCAGCGACAACACCAGTCCGGTGACCCGTTAATTCAGCTCGGCCAGGCGGTTGTTGATTTCATCTTTGTCGAAGGGGATGGGCTCAGGGGCGTCGTCCTCATCGGTCGAGTACTCGATGGGGAAGTCGCCCCGGCCGGTGACACAGACCGGGTAAGTCGCGCCGACGTCGAGATCGAGCACCTTCTCGCAGGTGATGTCGTGGTCCCACTGGGCACCAAAGTCGTAGCGGTAGGTAATTGTCTTGGCAGTCGGGGTGAACGCGCCGCTGAGCCGCAGGCTCTCTTCATCGCGGAGGTCAGGACTGGTGAAGGGGTCACCGTAGTGTTCGCTGCCCACGAAGAATGCATGGAGGTGATCGCCGTCCCAGTTCATCACGGTCTGGATCACCTCGTGGAGCAGGCCGAGGCTGGCGGTGGCGGGTACCAGCGCTCGGCGCCAGATCGGGTTCTTCGTTCGCTTGAGTGAGATCTTGAGCTGATAGACCTGGGAGGAGGTCGGCACGGTTGCTGAGGCGACGAAAGTGGTCAACGCTTCGGCCAGGGCTGCGGTGTCCGGGTGGTTACCACGTTGAATCGTCCGCATCCGGGAGTCGAAGTCCTGGTCGACCACCCGCTCAGCGATGCAAGACAGTGCCTCGTCAGGTCCGGAGGTGGCGAGGGCGGCCATCGCGTACTCGACCGCAAGCCAGGCCGAGTCCTCGGGGCTGGGTACCTCGGAGCTGGGTACCTCGGAGCTGGGTGGCTGGGCTCCGCTCCAGCTGGTGAGGGCCTCCCGGGCATGCACCGCGAGGTTCGGCACTGTCGTCACCTCTCCCCAGGCGGCGTGGGCCGGCTCGCCGAGCGCATCAACGATCTCCACAGCGGCGATGCGCTGGGCGGGGGTGGCAGTGGCCGCGGCGGCCAGGATCTCGCGGGCCGCTTGCAGCGGGGCTCGGCGGATCAACCAGGGCTGCGCGGCCTGCCACGCGTCGTTCTCGTCGTTGCCGGCGACTCGGGCGATCAATTCGTCCGCTGGCAGGTCCGCGTTGATCGGCTTGGGCAGGCGCGCCTGCAGCTCCCGCGACGCCCAGCGACCGAGCGGCGTCACCGCCAGCTGCCCGCTATTTCGGGTGGCTGCGCCGAATGTGACGAGCATGTCGGATATCACGGTGAAGGGATCACTGTACTTGCGGCGATAGGCGGAGAAGAATTGATCGGCGGCATAGGAATCCTCAACGGCGAGCGCGTCGCGGGCTCGTTTCCCAAGCTCGAAGACCGACGGTGACGGATCGTTGGTCAGCGCGCTGAGCACGATGCGGGCGAACACGACCGCGCCGGCCTGGTCGTCGATGCCGGCGTCGGCCGCGAACGCCGTAACCAACCCGGTGAGCCACCGCTCGCACACGGTGACGTCGTCGGTGTCGTTATCGGGGTCGAGCCACTGCCCGAGTGCTGGACCGGCCACGGCCTGTTTGTTGACAATCTGGAGAAAGCCGATCTCCAAGGCGATTTTCCAGGGGCGGTGCAAGGCGGGGAACCGCGCGGCGGTGTTGATCCGTGATGACCCCAGAAAGCCCAGGACTCGGGCCGCCGCCGGCACGTCGCGCGGGCGCAGCACATGCTTGGGCGTGACGGGCCTGCCTTCGCCCACCCAGATGGCCAGGCGATGCGCTCGGTTCAGCGCCTCGCAGTGCCGGGCCGCCGCGGCAAGGGCGGCTGATGTCGTGGCGGGAGGGGCAAGGGAGCCGATCGGCTGGGAAGGCGAAGCCGCCTGGAGCAGGACCGCGGGCAGGGCGCCAAGAAACTCCGCGCCATCCGGAACCCGGCTGACCAGATCGGTGATCTCGGTGGCCACCCGCTGCCGATCCGCCAAGGCCGCCTCGCCGGCGAGCTCCTCCAGCTTGGTGGGGTCGATCACCGCCTCCACCACCTCACCCATGAGCGATGCGGCGACGGCCAGATGCGCGGCGGCGGTGAACCGCTCCCCGAAAACCTGTCCCTCCAGCGCGGCGAGCTCGGCGATGGGATCTGGCTCCACTTCGATGAGCGCCCGCCGCATCCGGTCGGCCGCCGTCTGGCGGTCGGTCACGCACGCGTACGCGGCCTGGAAGCCGTCCCGCCGGGCGAGGCGGAGCAGCGCGACGTGCACCAGAGTGTCGAGGGGATTCCCGAGGTGGGTCAGCGCGACCTCGGCCTCGGCCGTGAGCAGATCCGTCGCGTGTCTCTCGGCGAAGGATCGCGACTGCCGCCAGTCCGCCAGTTTGATCCAGTCCATCAGCAGATCTCTGAGCAGCAGGGGCCGGAAGGACGCTTCGAGGCCGAGTTCGCGCACCCCGACGAGAAGATGTCGGTGCAGCTCGACCCGCGCCGCGGCGACCAGCGCCAGTTCCTCGAGCGCGATACTGGCTGGGTGCTCCAGCAGTTCCCCGGCATGCTTCGCGAAGAAGTCTCGCGACTCCGCCCAGCTTGGCGCGGTGAACCACTCGGTGACGAGACCGATCTGGGCTGGGGTGAGGGACAACCAGTCCGGTTGTTCGGTCCCGGTGACTACTTGCCAAACGCGGTCCACGGTGGCTGAGTCCCGCATGCGGTACGCGCGCAGGGCGTTGCGCGCGCCCAACAGCACGGGGTCCGGTGTCTGGCCGTCGTCCAAGGTCAACAGAGTGACGAGCTGGCGCAGCCCGGTGGAGACATCACCGCGGTGGATGTGGAACTCGGCCCGCTCAATGATCAACGCATCTCGGGGGGCCGGCGAGGCGACGAAGCGCTCGATGCAGCTGGTGTAGACATCGACAGCAATGGAGATCCGGTCGAGTGCCGCGAGGTGGCTGGTGAGGTTCTTCAGCGACATGACGAGGTGGGTGAAGTAGACCTCGGGGGAGGCCTCGGCCAACCGCAGGAAGATCTCGGCTGCCTCCTCGGCGGGATTCAGGGCAGCCTCGTAGTGTTCCAGCTCGCCGCGCTGAGCCGCGAGGCTGCCCAGGGCGGCCCCGAGACCAGGTAGGTAGGCATCAGGGTTCACGACCACCAGAGCCCGGTAGGTCTCGACCGTCTGCGCAGTGGCGATCAGCGCGGCCTCGCGGCTGCCCACGGTGAACAGATAGGCGGCGAAATCACTCAGCGCCACCGTGAGACCAGGCAGGTAGAACTCGGGGTCGGCCTCAGCCAGCCCGCGCAGCGCGGCAACTCCGGCGGGGCCCGCGTGCGCGGCATGGCTGGGCAGGTGACGTCGCAGGTAGGGACTGCCCAATTTCTGGGTGGTCTCTTTCCGGGCGAACGCGACCAAGGCGTCAACTAATGCCCTGCCCGCCGGGTGGCCAGCCACCTCAGGGGAGGAGGCGACGAGGTACTCGACGAACACGCGGTGCGAGAGCCGGTAAACCGGCTCGCCGTCCTGTTCATCTTCGATGATGTAGCAGCCGTAGTGTTCTAGCACCCAATCGAGGTCGGCGGCGCGATACTCGACGCCATCCGGACTCAGCGCGGTGGCCGCAGCCTCCCACAATCCTCCTCGGGGCAACCCCCGGCCCATCCCCCAGGCAAGCGCGCGCAGCAGGTCCCTGGCGGCGTCCGGAGGCGCCACCCCGTCGCGCACCCTGGTCCCGCTCGACAGGTCATGCTCCAGCGCCGCGACGGTCGTCGCGGCAATCTGTTCTTCCCAGCCCTGCTCATGGGTCTCGAGGACCCCTCGCATGATCTGTGACACCACGGTGGCGGCGTAGAGGAATCCACCCGGCTGGTCGGCAGCCTTCCTTGCGAGCACCGGCGCCACCCGTGACACAAGATCATCCCGGTCAGCGGAACGCAGCCGGCGAGTCAGGTACCGCTCGATGTCGTGCTTGGTACCCGGCTCGGCGTCCAGATCGACGACTGACGCATTCCCGCCGAACAGTTCAGCAAGCCCGACGGCGGCCTCCTCACCAGACTGTGGTTGGTGCCACCCGAACTCCTCGTGCCGGGTCGCGACCAGCACGCTCGCCAGCACGCTGAGCGGGACCAGCAGGTCTGTCACGATCTCGGTGGCCTGTTCGGGGATCGCCTCATCCAATCCGTCGAACACCAGGACCGGCGGATAGGGCATCTTCGATACCGCCTCGATCAGCTGCCAGCAGGTCGCCGGCGCGGGAAGCCCAAGCCGATCCGCCAGGACGGCCGCGAGCTCGTGGGCTCCCATGCCCCGCAAATGCACTCCCGCATCAACGCCGCCAACGCCCGGGTCCGGGTCCGCTGGCTCACCGAGAGCGTGCTTACCCAACCCGCGTCGCCGCGAGGCGTCCGACAGCGCGACCATGCGCGCCACCACGGCGGACTTCCCGCTGCCCGCCGTGCCAGTCACCACGAAAGCGCCAGGCACCTCCGCGTGGATCCAGGCCAGGATCCGCTCCAGGATCGCGCGACGGCCGGTGAACAACCGCTCCTCCCGCAGCAAATCCTCCCGCAATCGGGCAATCCCGTCATCGACCGTCAAGGCGCTCCACCAAGGTACGCTCGGTAACATCAGCGGTGTGTAGGTTATAGCTGTGGGCCCGGTGGACCAGCAACCAGGGCTCCTCAGCGGCGCCGCGTGATCTGGGACAGGCTCAACGCCGCCGCTCAATGACCCAGTAAGACGGGCATGCCCGGGCTTGCGGTGTGGAGCCGCTCGTCGGCTGTCACGAGCACGAAGCGTCAACCACGAGCGACCGGCCCAACTGGATCGCTCTCGATCATCACGGACCAGTTCCTTCGGCAAGAGGCTCCACCCAGACCTCCTGGCGGCCGAGCGCGGTCAGGTCAAGGTAGTAGTACGAGCCACCGAGCGTCTCGGCGCCGCGAGCGTACATCGAGTACGTGTGGAAGACAACGAAGTGTCCCGACCGTGCAGATGCCTGAGGAGACCGTCGGAGATTTCATCGGCATAGACTGAACAGGAAAACTCATCGTGCTCTCCTGACGGATCGGGGTTCAGCTTTCGAAAGCAGAACAGCCTACGGTAACCGATCCACTAATGTACTCTCACCCGGCGCGCCGACCGGCCATTCGGAGCCGAATAGCTGTTTCAGGCACCGCACCGAGCGCTGTTCGGAACCGAATAGCGGTTGCGCTAGGGCAGCCAGGTTAGTGGAGGCCAGGCGAGCACGGAGTCTACGGCGATTGCTACGAAGACTAGTGACAGGTAGGTGTTGGACAGGTGGAACAGGCGCATGGGTTTGACTGTTGCGCCGCGCCGCGCCGCGGCGTGCAGGCGGTGCGCCATCGCCAGGAACCAACCGCCGGCAACCACCGCCACGCAGGTGTAGACCCAGCTCGTGGCCGGCACCAACAGCAGGCTGCAGGCCACCATCAGCCAGCTGAAGACCAGGATCTGGCGGGTCACATAGACCGGCGAGGCGACCGCGGGCAACATCGGCACGCCGACCCGCTGGTAGTCCTCGCGGAACCGCATCGCCAACGCCCAGGTGTGCGGCGGCGTCCAGAAGAAAACGATCCCGAACATCACCAGCGCCGGCCAGCTCACCGTGCCGGTGACCGCCGACCAGCCGATCACCACCGGCATGCACCCGGCGGCGCCGCCCCAGATGATGTTCTGGGCCGTGCGGCGCTTGAGCAGCAGCGTGTAGACGAAGACGTAGAACAGGATCGTCGCCACCGCCAACATCGCTGAGAGCACATTGGTGGTTGCCCACAACCAGCCGAAAGCGGCCACCCCGAGCGCGACTCCGAAGATCAGCGCGTGGCGCAGCGGCACCTGGTGGGTGACCAGAGGACGGGCTCGGGTCCGGTGCATCTCGGCGTCGATGTCGGCGTCGGCGACGCAATTCAGCGCGTTCGCGCTGCCGGCGGCCAGGCTGCCGCCCAGCAGGGTGGCCGAGATCAACCACGGTGCGGGCACTCCTCGGGCGGCGAGCAGCATCGCCGGTATGGTGGTGACCAGCAACAGCTCGATCACTCGTGGCTTGGTCAAAGCGAAGTAGCCGCGCAGCGCGACCCACCCGCGCCCGGCCCGGGATACCGCGAAAACGTGAACGGCGCTGCTCACCGCGCTCCAAGAGGCCGTGATCGCGAGGACTGTGATCGCGAGGACCGGGGGGCTCCGCTCACTCCTCGCCCCTCCTGATGAAGAATCACGGACGCTGGCGGGAATGAACAGCGGTCCGGGCGGGTAATGCTTTATCCATGATGCTAATCGGGTGTCGTGCGTCACCCTCGCCGGGGGCACCTGGCCCGAGGAGTCCACACCGATGGCGTCACCTCGCTAGGGTTAGGAGCGCAGAGGTCGGCCCGCGCATGGCTATCAGCGCCACGGGCCGCCGCGCCGCGCACAGTCAGGAGCACGAGTGTGTCCGTCACCGACGATCTGACCCAGCTCACCACCGCCCGAGTGCCCGACGACTGGACCGATCTGGACACCCGCGCGGTGGACACCATCCGGGTGCTCGCCGCTGAGGCTGTGCAGCGCGTCGGCAACGGCCACCCGGGCACCGCGATGAGCCTCGCCCCGCTGGCGTACGCGCTGTTCCAGCGGGTGTTGCGGCACGACCCCACCGATCCGGCCTGGACCGGCCGGGACCGGTTCGTGCTGTCCTGTGGCCACTCCAGTCTCACGCTGTACCTGCAGCTGTTCCTGTCCGGCTACGGGCTTGAGCTGGAGGACATCGAGCGGCTGCGCACCTGGGGCTCCGCAACCCCGGGCCACCCCGAGTACGGGCACACCGCCGGTGTGGAGATCACCACCGGGCCGCTGGGCCAGGGCCTGGCCGCCGCGGTCGGGATGGCCATGGCGGCTCGCCGAGAGCGAGGCCTGTTCGATCCCGCCGCCGCGCCGGGTGAGAGCACCTTCGACCACCACATCTACGTCATCGCCTCTGACGGCGACATCCAGGAGGGCGTCACCTCCGAGGCCAGCTCACTGGCCGGCACCCAGGAGCTCGGCAACCTGGTGGTGATCTACGACGACAACGAGATCTCCATCGAGGACGACACCAAGATCGCGCTGTCGGAGGACACCGGTGCCCGCTATGAGGCTTACGGGTGGCACGTGCAGACCGTGCATGGCGGTGAGGACGTCGTCGGCATCTTGGAAGCGCTCGAGGCGGCCAAAGCCGAGACTGCCCGGCCCTCCCTCATCGTGCTGCGCACCGTGATCGGTTACCCGGCGCCGAACAAGATGAACACCGGGGCCGCGCACGGCTCCGCGCTGGGCGAGGGCGAGGTGGCCGCGGTGAAGGAGGCGCTGGGCTTCGACCCGAAGCGCTCCTTCGTGGTGGAGCCGGAGGTGCTGGAGCACGCCCGGCAGGTGGCGACCCGCGGTCAGGCCACGCACACGCGGTGGCAGCACTCCTTCGATGCCTGGCGGCACACCAACCCCGCTGGCGCCACGTTGTTCGACCGCCTGATCCGCCGGGAGCTGCCCGCCGGCTGGGCGGAGAAGCTGCCCACCTGGCAACCGGACAAGAAAGGCGTGGCGACGCGCAAAGCCTCCGGGGAGGTGCTCGGCGCCATCGGAGAGGTGCTCCCCGAGCTGTGGGGCGGCTCCGCCGACCTCGGTGAGAGCAACCTCACCACAATCAAGGGCGCCGACTCGTTCGGCCCCGAGAAGATCTCCACGAAGATGTGGACCGCGCGGCCCTACGGGCGCACCCTGCATTTCGGGGTGCGCGAGCATGCCATGGGCGCGATCCTCAACGGGATCGTGCTGCATGGGCCGACCCGGCCCTACGGTGGCACGTTCCTGATCTTCAGCGACTACATGCGCCCCGCGGTGCGGCTGGCCGCGCTGATGAAGGCGCCGGCCATCTACGTCTGGACTCACGACTCGATCGGCCTGGGCGAGGACGGCCCCACGCACCAGCCGGTCGAGCAGCTGGCCGCGCTGCGTGCCATCCCCGGCCTGGACGTGGTCCGCCCGGCGGACGCCAACGAGACCGCGGCGGCCTGGAAGGCGCTGCTGGAGAAGGGCACCCGGCCCACCGGCCTGTGTCTTACCCGGCAGAACGTGCCGGTGCTGGAAGGCACCGACGCCGCGGGGGTGGCCCGCGGCGGGTACGCGCTCACCGACACCGGCACCGGGCTGCCCGACGTGCTGCTAATCGCCACCGGTTCCGAGGTGCAGCTCGCGCTGGCCGCGCAGTGGATGCTGGCGGAGGAAGGAATCAGCGCCCGGGTGGTGTCTATGCCCTGCGTGGAATGGTTCGACGAGCAGGAGCAGTCCTACCGTGACCAGGTACTGCCGCCAGTGGTGCGCGCCCGAGTGGCCGTCGAGGCCGGTATCGCGATGCCGTGGCACCGGTTTGTTGGTGATCATGGCGAGGTGGTCTCGCTGGAGCATTTCGGCGCCTCGGCCGACTGGCAGACCCTCTACCGGGAATTCGGCTTCACCAGCGAGGCGGTGGCCGACGCGGCGCGCCGTAGTCTGAGTCGCATAACGAGCTAAAGTCGTATAACGGGTTAAACACCGAAATAGGAGAAATCTCACGATGGGCGGCACCGATACCCTGGCGGCCCTGTCCGAGGCGGGTGTGTCGATCTGGCTCGACGACCTGTCCCGGCAGCGAATCAACTCGGGCAACCTGGCGAATCTGATCACCCAGCGGCACGTGGTTGGGGTGACCAGCAACCCGACGATCTTCGCTCATGCGGTGGTCCACGCTGAGGACTACGCCGAACAGGTAAGCGAGCTGGCCGCTCGCGGCGCCTCGGTCGACGACGCCGTGCGCGAGATCACCGTCACCGACGTGCGACTGGCCTGCGAGGTGTTCCGCGACACCTGGGAAACCACCAACGGGGTGGACGGCCGGGTGTCGCTGGAGGTCGATCCCCGGCTGGCGCGGCAGACCGAGGCCACCTTGGCTCAGGCCGGGCAGCTGTGGAAAATGGTCGACCGACCGAACCTGATG
>JBOHFJ010000039.1:0-19461 GCA_050699655.1 Pseudonocardiaceae bacterium | reverse complement strand
GTGGTGATCCTCACCGCGTTCAGCCAACGTGACCTGGTGGAACGCGCCCGCGATGCCGGCGCGATGGCCTATCTGGTGAAGCCGTTCGGCCGCAAGGACCTGATGCCCGCGGTGGAGCTTGCCGTCTCTCGCTTCCGCGAGCTGACCGCCCTGGAGAACGAAGTGGCCGGGCTGACCGACCGGCTGGAGACCCGCAAGACGGTGGAGCGCGCCAAGGGCCTGCTGATGTCTCAGCACGGGCTCACCGAACCCGAGGCGTTCCGCTGGATTCAGCGCAACGCGATGGACCGCCGCACCACCATGAAAGCGGTGGCCCAGGCCGTTCTGGAGAACCTGTCCTCGTAGCCGACTGGTCACACCGGCCGGCGCGGGCGCAGCAGGCAGGTCAGCCGCGCCGTGCAGACCAGGCGCTCCCGCTCGTCGCTGATTCGGATCTCGAAGGTCGCCACCGTGGCGCCGCGGTGCAGCGGCGTGCACACGCCGGTGACCTCACCCTCGGTCGCCGACCGGTGATGCGAGCAGGACAGCTCCACCCCCAGCGGGACCTTGTCCGGCCGGCCCCACAACCAGGCGGCGATCGAGCCGAGAGACTCGGCCAGCACCGCGCTCGCCCCGCCGTGCAGCAGCCCGAAATACTGGCGGTTGTGCGCCACCGGCATGGTTCCCACCACTCGCTCAGGGTCCCAATCGGTGATCTTGATTCCCATCCGGTCGATGAGCTGTTCGCCCGCCCAGCGAGCCATCAGCTCAGCGACGGCTGGATTGTCCTCGAAGGGGACGCCAGACGTGGTCACGCCGACCAGCCTAGACTCGCGGGCCGTGACGGTTCCCCCACCGCGGTTGCTCCTGCTCGATGGTCACTCGCTGGCCTACCGGGCGTTCTTCGCGCTGCCTGTCGAGAATTTCCGGACCGCGACGGGGCAGGCCACCAACGCGGTGTACGGCTTCACCTCGATGCTGATCAACCTGCTCCGCGACGAGCAGCCCAGCCACGTCGCCGCGGCGTTCGACGTGTCCCGCAAGACCTTCCGCGCGGAGGCCTTCACGCCGTACAAGGCCAATCGCGCCACCACCCCGGACGAGTTCCGCGGCCAGGTGGCACTGATCCAGGACGTGCTCGGCGCCCTGGGGATCCCGGTGCTCACCAAAGAGAACTACGAAGCCGACGACGTCATCGCGACCCTGGTGACCCGAGCCGAGCCGGAAGGCTTCCAGGTGCTGGTCTGCACCGGGGATCGGGACGCGTTGCAACTGGTCACCGAGCGGGTAACGGTGCTCTACCCACGCAAGGGGGTCTCGGAGCTGACTCGGTTCACTCCCGAGGAAGTTCTCGCGCGCTACGCCCTGACGCCGCAGCAGTACCCGGACTACGCGGCGCTGCGCGGCGACCCCTCGGACAACCTGCCCGGCATCCCGGGGGTGGGTGAGAAGACCGCCGCGAAGTGGGTGCGGGAGTTCGGCTCACTGGAGGCACTGGTCGACCGGGTGGATGAGGTGAAGGGCAAGGCCGGCGACGCGCTGCGCGAGCACCTCGCCTCGGTGCTGCTCAACCGCCGGCTCACCGAGCTGGTGCGCGACGTCGAGCTGCCCGCCCGTCCCGCCGACCTGATCCTGAAACCATGGGACCGCGACGCGGTGCACCGGTTGTTCGACGAGCTGGAGTTCCGAGTGCTGCGGGACCGGCTGTTCGCCACACTGAGCACCCCCGAGCCGGAAGCTGAGGCGGGCTTCGAGGTGCGCGGCGGGATGATCGAGACGGGGGGCGTGGCCAGCTGGCTGGACGCGCACGCCCGGGACGGGCGGCGGACCGGGCTCGCCTGCCGAGGCGGCTGGGCGCGCGGCACCGGCGATCTAGAGAGCCTCGCCCTGGCGGCCGCCGACGGCGAGGGCGGTTATCTGGATCCGCGCGCGCTGACCCCCGACGACGAGCGGGCGCTGGCGCAGTGGCTGGCCGACCCGGCGGCGCCCAAGGCCGCGCATGACGCCAAGCCTCTGGTGCACCTGCTGCGGGCCCGCGGCATGGACCTGGCCGGGCTGAGCAGCGACACCGCGCTGGCCGCCTACCTGGTCCGGCCCGGCCAGCGGTCCTTCGATCTGGCCGACCTGGTGCTGCGCTACCTGCGCAAGGAGCTGCGGGTGCAATCGGAGGAGGTCGCGCAACCGAGCTTGTTCGCCGATGAGGACACCGCCGCCCGGGTATCCGACGAGATCCTGCGCTGCCGCGCCGTGGCCGAGCTGGCCGACGCGCTGGACGCCGAGCTGGGCCGCATCGAGGGGCGTTCGCTGCTCACCGACTTGGAACTGCCGCTGCTGGCCGAGCTGGCCGAGCTGGAGGCCACCGGCATCGCCGTCGACGGGGACGTGCTTGCCGAGCTGGAAGCCGGTTTCTCGGCGGCGGCGAAGCAAGCTGAGCAGGACTGCTATGCGGTGATCGGCAAGGAGGTCAACCTGGGCTCACCCAAACAGCTGCAAGTGGTGCTGTTCGACGAGCTGGGCATGCCCAAGACCAAGCGGACCAAGACCGGCTACACCACCGACGCCGACGCGCTGCAGACGCTCTATGCCTCCACCGAGCACCCGTTCCTGGCACACCTGCTGGCGCACCGCGACGCGACTCGGCTCAGGACCACGGTGGAGGGGCTGCGGAAAGCCGTGGCTGATGACGGGCGGATCCACACCACCTACAACCAGACCATCGCCGCGACCGGCCGGTTGTCCTCCACCGAGCCGAACCTGCAGAACATCCCGATCCGCACCGAGTCTGGACGGCAGATCCGGCGGGCCTTCGTCGTCGGTGACGACTATGCGGAACTGATGACGGCGGACTACAGCCAGATCGAGATGCGGATCATGGCGCACCTGTCCCAGGACACCGCGCTGATCGAGGCGTTCACCTCGGGGCATGACTTCCACGCCGCCACCGCGGCGCGGGTGTTCGCGGTGGACGCCGCCGCGGTCAGCGGCGAGCAGCGCGCCAAGATCAAGGCGATGAACTACGGCCTGGCCTACGGCCTGTCCGCGTTCGGGCTCTCCGAGCGGCTGCGGATCTCCGCCGAGGAGGCTCGCGCGCTGATGGAGGAATACTTCACGCGCTTCGGCGGCGTCCGCGACTACTTGCGCACCATCGTGGACAAGGCCCGGATGGACGGCTACACCGCGACCATCATGGGGCGCCGACGCTACCTGCCCGACCTGGTCAGCGACAACCGGCAGCGCCGCGAGATGGCCGAGCGGATGGCGCTCAACGCGCCGATCCAGGGCAGCGCCGCCGACATCATCAAGATCGCGATGCTGCGAGTCGCCCGAGCGTTGCGCGCCGAGGGGCTGCGCTCCCGGACATTGCTCCAAGTACACGACGAGCTGGTACTAGAAGTCGCCGAGAGCGAGCGCCCCACGCTGGAAGCACTGGTACGCCGCGAGATGGCCTCAGCATACCCCCTCAACGTCCCCCTAGAAATCACAGTAGGAGCAGGCTCCAACTGGAACCAGGCCGCACACTGATCCCGCCAGGATCGCCATTCGGAGCCGAATGGCGATTGGCGTCAGGAACGGCGGCAACAGAAGATGGCGGTTCCTGGGAAGAGGGCGCCGCGTAGGGGACTCCACTGACCCCAGTTTCGGTTCAGGGTGGGGGGCCATTCGGGTTCTATCAGGTTCTCTAGGGTCAAACCGGCGGCGACGATCTCTTTGATGCGGTCGCCCAGGGTGCGGTGGTGCTCGACGTAGGTGGGGTTGCCCCGGCGGTCCACCTCGACGTAGGGGGTGCGGTCGAAATACGACTGCGCCACCGTCAAGCCGGCCTCCCCGGGGTCGTCGGGGAAAATCCAGCGCACCGGGTGGGTCACCGCGAAGACCCACCGACCGCCGGGGCGCAGCACCCGGGCGACCTCTCGCATCACCGCCGCCGAGTCCGCGACGAACGGCACCGCGCCGAACGCCGAGCACGCGAGGTCGAAACTGCCCGCGGCGAAGGGCAGTCGGGTGGCATCGGCTTGCACCAGGGGGACCGAGATTCCGGTGTCACGCGCCGCGCGCACCGCATGCCCCAACATTCCCGCCGACAGGTCCAAGCCAACCACCCAGGCCCCCCGAGTAGCCAGCCAGCGCGCGCAGGGCGCCGACCCGCACCCGACTTCGAGCACGGCCCGGCCAGCCAGCTCACCGAGCAAGCCGGCGTCAGACTCGCGAAGCCCCTCCGGGCACCAGAGAAAATCAGCCAAACCCAGATCCGCGCCATGCGCGGCGAGGTAGTCCGCGGCGTCAGCATCCCACCAAAGCCGGTTGGCGCAGAGCGTCTCCACGTCGCTGACCAGGCGACTCGCCACATCAGCAGTGCCCAGGAGCGCCTCGGCGCGGCAGCGGGAACCCAGCGGGGTCGTCCCCTCAGTATCGGGTCCTGGTTGCGGAGCGCCTGTCACTAGGGCAGTCTCTCACCGAGAGGTGGGCGAGCGCCGGGGATCGAGTTTGCCGCGCTGATCCCCGCCTGGGTAGGATCAACCTTGCACTGTGGGTTCATACTGCCCGCAGTTGTGATAAGCACGGTTGTGACAAGCGCAGTGACGACCCCTACCACTCGGCCCTATCCCTTCGGAGCACCCCACCGCATGCCCACCGACACCACCACCGCCCCGACCGCCAAGCAGGTCGCGATCAACGACGTCGGGACGGCGGAGGACTTCCTCGCCGCCATCGACAAGACCATCAAGTACTTCAACGATGGCGACATCGTCGAAGGCACCATCGTCAAGGTCGACCGTGACGAAGTGCTCCTCGACATCGGCTACAAGACCGAGGGCGTCATCCCGTCTCGGGAGCTGTCCATCAAGCACGACGTCGACCCGTCGGACGTCGTGGCGGTGGGCGACCAGGTCGAAGCCCTTGTGCTCCAGAAGGAGGACAAGGAAGGCCGGCTGATCCTCTCGAAGAAGCGCGCTCAGTACGAGCGCGCCTGGGGCAACATCGAGACTCTCAAGGAGAACGAAGAGCCGGTGCGCGGCACCGTCATTGAGGTGGTGAAGGGTGGTCTGATCCTGGACATCGGGCTGCGCGGCTTCCTGCCCGCCTCGCTGGTGGAGATGCGGCGGGTGCGCGACCTACAGCCGTACGTGGGTCGCGAGCTCGAAGCCAAGATCATCGAGCTAGACAAGAACCGCAACAATGTGGTGCTCTCCCGGCGCGCCTGGCTCGAGCAGACGCAATCCGAGGTGCGCAGCGAGTTCCTCCACCAGCTGACGAAGGGCCAGGTCCGCAAGGGCCAGGTCTCCTCGATCGTAAACTTTGGTGCCTTCGTGGACCTCGGTGGCGTGGACGGTCTGGTACACGTCTCCGAGCTGTCCTGGAAGCACATCGACCACCCCAGCGAGGTCGTCGAAGTCGGCCAGGAGGTCACCGTCGAGGTGCTCGACGTCGATCTGGAGCGCGAGCGGGTGTCGCTGTCGCTCAAGGCAACCCAGGAAGACCCCTGGCGGCAGTTCGCGCGAACCCACCAGATCGGGCAGATCGTGCCCGGCAAAGTCACCAAGCTGGTGCCTTTCGGCTCGTTCGTCCGGGTCGAGGAGGGCATTGAGGGTTTGGTGCACATTTCGGAGCTGTCCCAGCGGCACGTCGAGATTCCCGAGCAGGTCGTACAGGTCGGCGACGATGTGATGGTCAAGGTCATCGACATCGACCTGGACCGTCGACGGATCTCGCTGTCCCTCAAGCAGGCCAACGAGGGACTGTCCCCGGAGATGGAGTTCGACCCGACGCAGTACGGCATGACCGCCGAGTACGACGGCGAGGGCAACTACATCTACCCCGAGGGCTTCGACCCGGAAACCAACGACTGGCTCGAGGGCTACGACAAGCAGCGTCAGGAGTGGGAACGCGCCTACGCCGAGGCCCAGGTCCGGTTCGAGCAGCACCGCAAGCAGGTCGTCAAAGCGGCCGAGGCCGAATCAGAGGCGGTCGAGGACCAAAACTACTCCTCGGAAACCACCACCGAGACGCCCGCTCCCAGCACCGCAAGCAATGTCAGCACTGGCTCGCTGGCCAGTGACGAGCAGCTGGCGGCGCTGCGAGAGAGGCTCTCCGGCGGGGTGTAGGTCAGCACGGGGTGTAAGTCAGCACTGTTATCACCCGATGCTTCGGGTGGGACTGACCGGAGGGATCGGGTCCGGTAAGTCGATGGTCTCCGCCCGGCTCGCGCAACGCGGGGCGTGGATCATCGACTCGGACCGGATCGCTCGGGAGGTGACCGAGCCCGGTTCGGCGGGATTGCGCGCCGTGGTCGATGAGTTCGGCGCGGAAATCCTCGCCGAGGACGGGGCGCTGAACCGGTCAGCGCTCGCGGCCCGGGTGTTCCACGATGCGGGCGCCCGAGGCCGGCTTAACGCCATCGTGCACCCGCTGGTCGCGGCCCGCTCCGCCGAGCTGGTCGCGCTCGCGCCACCGGACACCGTCGTGGTGCGGGACATCCCGTTGCTGGTCGAGACCGGGATGGCGGCCAGGTTCCCATTGGTCCTCGTGGTGCACGCGGATATGCGGGTTCGGCTGCGCCGGCTGGTCGAGTTACGTGGAATGGCGGGCACCGACGCCGCGGCGCGGATCGCCGCGCAGGCCACCGATGAGCAGCGCAGCGCAGCGGCGGACGTGTGGCTGGACAACAGCGGCGACCGGGAGGACACCCTCGCCGCGGTCGACCGGTTGTGGGCCCAGCGGTTGGTGCCCTTCGAGGACAACCTCCGGCATCACCGCCGGGCGCCGAGGAGCTCGACCCCGGTGCTCGTCGCACCCGACGACAGTTGGCCGCGGCAGGCGCAGCGGGTGATCGCCCGTGTCGGCGGTGTGGCGGCTGAGCGGGCCCTGCGCATCGACCACATCGGCTCGACGGCGGTTCCCGGACTGGACGCGAAGGACGTGCTGGACGTGCAGGTGGTCGTCGCCGACCTCGAGGTGGGCAAGCGCCTGGCGGTGGAGCTCAGCGCGGTGGGCCTGGTCACGATGGCCGGTCGGTGGCGGGACAACGCCCGCGACGGCAGCACCTGGGACAAGGCGTACGTGACCAACGCCGATCCCGCTCGGGACGTCAACTGTCACATCCGGCCCGTCGACTCCCCGACCTGGCGGGATGCTGTGCTGCTGCGAGACTGGCTGCACGCTCATCCGGACGATGCTCGGGACTACGCCGAGTTCAAGCACCGGCTCGCGAAGCGGCAGTGGGACAGCATCGATGCCTACGCCAGCGCCAAGACCCCGTTCATCCGCATCGCGCTGGATCGGGCCGAGCGCTGGGCACAGCGAACCGGCTGGCTGGTGGGGTGAATCCCAGGCCGGCTCAGTGCCGGCTCCAGGTAGGCGCCACGCCCAGCGTCGAGAGCCAACGCTCCAACCGGTAGCCATGCCGAGCCAGGCCGTCCAGCGCCCGATACGTGGTGGCCAGCGCCTGCTGCGCCACGGACCGATCGAGCAGCCCGGCGAGGACCGCATCCAACAACTCATCGGTGTCGAGCACCTCAACGCCGCGGCCGGGCCGCACCACGAGATCCAGGTAGAGGTCCTCGGTACGCCAGCACCTGCCCTCGACGTCAATGCGCGCCACGTCGACTTTGTAGTCCCCGTCACAAGGATGCTCGGAAGCATAGAGCTTGTCAGTGATCCGCAGCCCGATCTCAGGCAGCAGCCAGGACTCCATCGCGTAGATCGACGCGTGGTCGACGTAGTCGCGGGCGAGGTAGAGACCGAACGGCTCAACCCGGTATTCCCGGAACACCCGAACGCGCCCCTTCAAGTCGGTGCTGGTCATCGTGTCCGGGTCGAACAGCTCGACCTTGGGCGGGTGGATGTGCGGCGGGGCGTGCGCACTCAGTCCGTGCGGGACCGTCATAGCGCTCGACCCTACGCGAGCACAAACTGTCAGAGCTCCGGCCTACTCTCACTGCCATGACTCAAGCCATGTCCGGCGGCGGCGCCACCACCCAGCGCGACCTGCTCCCCCGCTCCGCGTTCCGCCCACTCGGGATGACCTCCCGGGCGCCCGGCCGGTTCCAGATGGTCAGCGACTACTCCCCCGCTGGTGACCAACCGGCCGCCATTGATGAGCTGGAGCGCCGAATCACCGCGGGTGAGCGTGACGTCGTGCTGCTGGGCGCCACCGGAACGGGCAAGTCGGCCACCGCCGCCTGGCTGATCGAGCGGGTGCAGCGCCCGACACTGGTGATGGCCCCGAACAAGACCCTCGCCGCACAACTGGCCCATGAGCTGCGGGAGTACTTCCCGAACAACGCGGTGGAGTACTTCGTCTCCTACTACGACTACTACCAGCCCGAGGCGTACGTCCCGCAGACCGACACCTACATCGAGAAGGACTCCTCAATCAACGACGACGTGGAGCGGTTGCGGCACGCCGCCACGATGTCGCTGCTCACCCGGCGCGACGTGATCGTCGTCGCCTCGGTGTCCTGCATCTACGGACTCGGCACGCCCCAGGAATACCTGAACCAGTCGATCCATGTGCCAGTCGGGGAGGAGATCGGGCGCGACGCGCTGCTGCGATCCTTGGTCGACATCCACTACACCCGAAACGACCTTGCCTTCTCCCGGGGGACGTTCCGGGTCCGCGGGGACACCGTGGAGGTCATCCCCGCTTATGAGGAACTCGCGGTCCGCATCGAGTTCTTCGGCGACGAGGTGGAGTCGCTCTACTATCTGCACCCGCTCACTGGGGAGGTGGTGCGGGAAGTGCCCGAGCTGCGAATCTTCCCGGCCACGCACTACGTCGCCGGACCGGAGAAGATGCAGCGCGCGATCACGGACATCGAGTCCGAACTGGCGGATCGGCTGACCGCGCTGGAGAAGCAAGGCAAACTACTGGAGGCCCAGCGAGTGCGGATGCGGACGCACTACGACGTGGAGATGATGCGTCAGGTCGGGTTCTGCTCCGGCATCGAGAACTACTCACGGCACATCGACGGGCGGGCGGCCGGCTCGGCACCAGCCACCCTGCTGGACTATTTCCCCGAGGACTTCCTGCTGGTCATCGACGAGTCGCACGTCACGGTGCCGCAGATCGGCGGGATGTACGAGGGCGACGCCTCCCGCAAGCGCACCCTGGTGGAACACGGTTTCCGGCTGCCCTCCGCGCTGGACAACCGGCCACTGAGCTGGGAGGAGTTCCAGGACCGGATCGGCCAGACGGTGTACCTGTCGGCGACCCCGGGGCCGTATGAGATGGCCCAGGCTGGTGGCGAGTTCGTCGAGCAGGTCATCCGCCCGACCGGCCTGGTGGATCCGGAGGTCGTGGTGAAACCGACCAAAGGCCAGATCGATGACCTGGTGCACGAGATACGCCTGCGCGCCGAGCGCAACGAGCGGGTGCTGGTCACCACGTTGACCAAGAAGATGTCCGAGGATCTCACCGACTACCTGCTCGAGCTCGGCATCCGGGTCCGCTACCTGCATTCGGACATCGACACGCTGCGCCGGGTGGAGCTGCTGCGGCAGCTGCGGCTGGGCGAGTTCGACGTGCTGGTGGGGATCAACCTGCTCCGCGAGGGCCTGGACCTGCCCGAGGTGTCGCTGGTGGCGATCCTGGACGCCGACAAGGAAGGGTTCCTGCGCAGCGGGACGTCGCTGATCCAGACCATCGGGCGGGCCGCGCGCAACGTGTCGGGCCAGGTGCACATGTATGCCGACCGGGTCACCGACTCGATGAAACGGGCCATTGACGAGACCAACCGGCGTCGGGCCAAGCAGGTCGCTTACAACACTGAACGCGGGGTCGACCCGCAGCCGCTGCGCAAGAAGATCAACGACATTCTTGAGCGGGTCTACGCCGAGGCCAGCGACACGTCGGACACCGTGGGGGTGCAGGCGGTACAGGTTGGGGGATCGGGTCGCAACGCGTCCCGGGGCAAGCGCGCCGCTGGCGAGCCAGGGCGACCCCGGGGTGGCGCGGGGGTGCTGGAGAGTCGAGACACCGCGTCGATGCCCCGCGCCGAGCTCGCGGATCTCGTGCAACAGCTCACTGAGCAGATGCTGAGCGCGGCCCGGGAGCTGCAGTTTGAGCTGGCCGGCCGGCTCCGGGACGAGATCGCCGACCTCAAGAAGGAGCTTCGCGGCATGGACGCCGCTGGCGTGAGCTAGGTCGCTGGCGTGCGCTCGTGCGAGCGGCGCGGTACCGAGCCCGGCCCTAGCCGAGATCGTCCTCGCCCAAGCGGTGCACCCGGACCAGGTTGGTGGAACCCACCGTGGCTGGGGGGGAGCCCGCCACGATCACCACGAGATCGCCTGGCTGGTAGCGCCCGATCGAGAGCATCGCAAGGTCCACCTGCCGGACCATCGCATCGGTGGTATCCACTTGGGGTACCAGGAAGGTCTCGGTGCCCCAAGTCAACGCGAGCTGGTTGCGCACCTGAGGCTCCGGGGTGAATGCCAGCAGCGGCAGGTGGGTGTGCAGCCGGGCCAGCCTGCGGACAGTGTCCCCGGACTGGGTGAAAGCGACCAGCGCCTTGGCGTCCAGCCGCTCCCCGATGTCGCGCGCCGCGTAGGACAGCACACCGCGCTTGGTCCGCGGCACGTGGTTGAGCGGCGGAACGTTCGGTGAGCCGACCTCAACCGCTTCCACAATGCGGCTCATCATCTCCACCGACTCGATCGGGTAGCGACCGACACCGGTCTCCCCAGACAGCATGACCGCGTCGGCGCCGTCGAGCACCGCGTTGGCCACGTCGGAGGCCTCCGCCCTCGTCGGGCGGGCATTGGAGATCATCGAGTCGAGCATCTGGGTGGCCACAATGATCGGTTTGGCGTTCTCTCGGGCAACCTGGACAGCCCGCTTCTGCACCAGCGGCACATGCTCCAACGGCAGCTCGACCCCGAGATCCCCGCGGGCCACCATCACCCCGTCAAAGGCCAGCACGATCGCCTCGAGATTGTCCACCGCCTCAGGCTTCTCCACCTTGGCGATCACCGGTAGCCGCCCGCCCGGCACGTCGTCCATCGTGCGGTGCACCAAGTCGATGTCAGCCGGCGAACGCACGAACGACAGCGCCACCATGTCCACCCGCAGCCGCAGCGCGAACTCCAGGTCGGCGATGTCCTTCGCGGACAGCGCGGGCAACGACACACCCATCCCCGGCAGAGACAAGCCCTTGTGGTCGCTGACCGGGCCGCCCTCAAGAACCTCACAGACCACGTCGGTGTCCTCGGTCTTGCGTACCAGCAGGGCGACCTTGCCATCGTCGATGAGGAGTCGATCGCCTTCGCGGGCGTCCGTGGCGAGCCCCGCGTAGCTGGTAGAGACCCGGTCGTGGGTACCGACGACGTTCTCGACGGTGACTCGCACCACATCGCCGGTGCGCCACTCCACCGGACCGGCCGCGAACCGCCCCAGTCGGATCTTGGGCCCCTGGAGGTCGGCGAGGATCCCGACCGCCCGGCCGGCCTCGTCGCTGGCCTGGCGAACCATCGAGTAGACCCGTGCGTGCTCAGCGTGGGTGCCGTGGCTGAAATTCAGGCGAGCAACGTCCATGCCGGCCCGCACCAGCTCATAGATCTTCTCCCGGGTCGCGGTGGCCGGCCCGATGGTGCAGACGATTTTCGCGCGTCGACTCATAACGGACAGCCTAGCGGCCCAGCCGAACCGGCCCGGCAGGCACTAGGAAGCGAGCGCGACCTGCCGGCGCGCCTCGAGTGTGTCCGGATCCTCGCGACCGCGGCGGGCCAGCGTCAGGTACAGCACCGCGCCGAGGAACACCACCGTTGACGTGATCACGTTGATGCGCAACCCGAAAACCATGGTGGCTGGGTCGACCCGCATGAGCTCGATCCAGAACCGGCCCGCGGTGTAACCCGCGACGTAGAGGGCGAAGGCCCGCCCGTGGCCCAGTCGGAACCGCCGGTCAGCCCAGACGACGAGTGCGGCCACGCCCAAGTCCCACAGCAGCTCGTAGAGGAAGGTGGGGTGGACGATCTCCACCGGTGGTCCCTGGGCGATCCCGTTGAGCGGATCGAGCGCGCCGGTCACGGGATTCACCCGGTCGCGAATCTCCAATCCCCACGGCAACGTGGTGGGGCCGCCGTAGAGCTCCTGATTGAACCAATTGCCCAGCCGGCCGATCGCCTGCGCGACGACGATGGCTGGCGCCACCGCGTCCGCCAGCGCGGCCAGCGGGATGCCCCGGCGTCGACAGGCGATCCAGGCGCCGAGCCCCCCGAGCGCGACCGCCCCCCAGATGCCGAGCCCGCCCTGCCAGACCTCCAGCGCGCCGATCGGATTCCCACCAGGCCCGAAATACTTCTTCCAGTCCGTGGCCACGTGGTAGAGTCGCCCGCCCACCAGGCCGAACGGCACCGCGAACACCGCGATGTCGGTCACCGCCCCCGCCTGGCCGCCCCTGGCCCGCCAGCGGCGCTCTCCCCACAGGATGGCCACAATGATCGCGGCGATGATGCACAGCGCGTAAGCCCGGATCGGCACCGGCCCCAGGTGCCAGACCCCCCGATCCGGACTGGGAATGTCGGCAAGGAAACTCGCGGTAAGCACCGCCACACGGTATCTCCCACCCAGACTGCCCACCCGCAGCCCTCCTCACCCACAGCCGCGCTGTGATCACCGTCTATGCGCGATGAACGACATCCGGTGTCACTGCCCGCACCCAGATCACGATCAAGTCCGGTCACGACGATCTTCTGCCACCTCACGACCCAGCCAAGGCCCCGACGCACCCCACGACGTCGCCGGAGTGATGACCGGCGCCAGCACACCCAGCCCCAACACAAAGCGGGTACCAAGCGGGTACCACAGCTCCGGGTCGGTCCCTCAGCAGATCAGGGGGTACTCACCGCGCCCGGCCGACAGCGCTTTCCCGTACCGGTTCACGCTTCGACAAGTTGCCCTGGGCAAGCGACAGTGGACCAGATCCGGGCAAACAGCTATTCTCCCCCACCGTGACACTTTTCGCCGGCATCATTGCCATCATTGTGGCGCTCATTGGTGGGACTGTAGCTCTGCACGGAAAGTTCCTTGATTGAAGAACGCAATTGCTGCGCGTCATGCCGATGCCCGCGAAGATGCCTACGACCGTCTTATTGCCGCTGGCGACGCCGCCTGGTATTATCGAACCGAGGCTGCGACTGAATCTGCGAGCACGGAAGCCAAGCCTCAGCTCTCGCTAATAGCCGCTTTGGCGCACTGTTTGTTCCAGGCCGGCCTTGACCGCCTGAAGGAACACTCAGACGACTTCGAGACACGAGAACCTCTCCTGTACTCTTGGTTTCGAAATTTCTTTTGAAGAAATTCATACAGGGCCGCAGATTTTTGAGAATCTGCGCAACTTGATGACCAATCAACAGCGCATGGAGTCTGGATTGTGCAAGAAGATTGAAAATCATAGGGAAGCTTCTTTTTATGAAAGACCGCTCGCTGGACACGCAGTGCAGCGAATTCCCGAGGGAATAGATCGTTTATTTCATTGCGACGACGGTGCGTTCGCTATCACCGGAAGCGGCGACGGATTCGTCGAAGTGATGCGTGAAATGATAGATCTTCCGCGAGCGCTTCGAGATAGTCGACAACGCTCTTTTCATCGTCTGTAGGACTGTCAGGAGAGAGGGATCTGGAAGCCGCCGCAGTCCGTTGCGATGTGACAGGTCCACTGAATTCCTCCGGCCGATGATCATCTAGGCCCGCTCAGCGCCGACCAGATCGCCCGCAGCGTCCCTAACGCTACACCCGCACATTTGTGATGTGCGTGGCGTTGTCGCTGGCAGTGGCACGCGTGGCGCGTGGGAGTGTGTTGGTGGGTCAGGATGGCCGCAGCCTCCTGATGTCGTCGCAGAATAGTGGATGCGCGGTAGGCGTTGTCCGTGAACTCGACGTCACCGGCGTTATTGGTCCTGTTTTAGGTCGGTCTCGTCGAGTTCACGGCTGTGGACCTCACCCGTTCTGAGACAGTGAGGTCCTGGGCCTACCTGGTCAACACGTCAGCAAACGACGAATGAGGCGTGGAGGACAGCTTCAGCGATCAATCGATTGTGGAAACACGCTCAGGCGTGGCGACAGACGATGTAGATAGAGTCAATTCTCAGCAGATGAGGAACCACTCGGGGAATCAGACGGGTTGGGGAGCGGGGCTGCGAACGCGGTCGTCTCGGCGGCCGGGCGCCGTCGCGCACTTCTGAGCCGACAGCTCCCACTAGCAGTCCCGGCGCGTGCTCCCGCACGCGGCCGAACAGTTCCGAGGCGGTGCCGCTCACCGCATCCCAGGAATCCCAGGAACCGGTCACACCCATGACGGAAATCGCATAGAGGAGACCACGAGCTGCTTCGAAATTCGAAAAGACCGAGCTAACAATAGCTAGCCAGAGAGTAATCTTTCGTCCATATCTTCACCGAACTCAAACCGGTCCTCTCCGCGTAGATTTTCCTTTCAGCCAAAATGCACAGATCTCCGGCGCCCATCTCACGAACTGCGTGATCAATTAAGGTTACCCCGGTCCCGCCACCGTCGATCAGCTCCTTGAGAAACGAGTCGCCCCACGTGAACTGGTGGAGCTTCCACGGAGCCTCATTTTTGATGACAAGCTCGAGCATGCCACTGAACTTCTGTGCTACTATTCTCCTGGAATGACCATCCGCCAGGTGTGCGATAAAATTGCCCGCTTCAATAACGGCCGCTACAGGAAGAATTAGCGCCTCGCCCGCGTGACGCTTAGACCACAGCTCCTCAACAACCGCCTTCCGATCCTGGTCGCGACCTGGAATGGGAAGAATGTTGCAGAGTATAGACGTATCCACGAAACTCACGCCGCTCGTCATCCGTCAATCCCCAGAAGACGGTTAAATTTGTCATAGTCAGAACCTCTACTCTCTGGACCAACCATTCGACCCTGACTTACCACGTCACCCAAGCGGCCAGCGGCCATAGCATCCGCATAACCCGGGAGTACGGGAAGCCGAGACAGTCGACTCAGGCCACTTTCATTATCCCTGTAGCACACAATTACGCTTTGATTCAGCTCACCGACCATCGCATTGAGCAGGGCTGGACTGTGAGTCGTCAACATCACTCGCGTTGAGAGATCCCGGCTCACTTCCTTGATGAGCTCCAGAACCCGACCGGCCTGCGAGGGGTGCAATCCGTTCTCCAGCTCCTCGATAACCAACAGGACTCCGGAGCGAGGGCCTCCTGTAGAAAGCCCGGGATCAATATCTAGGCCTCGATTAGAAGTGAGGAGCGCCGTAGCGATAGCCATAAACCGCAGCAACCCGTCGCTCATCTCGCGCGCCGGAGTCAGGTCGCTCTTCCGCCCCGGATTCTCCTGCAGCGCGAGCATCACGTCGCCAAGCTCGGATCTAATAACCGAGATTCCACGAATACGCTCATCACCCACTTGTTGAACCAAACGTCTGACCCGATCAAAGACCGGCTCGTCCTCTCGCCGCAGTCTGGCGATTGCCGCGGAGACATTGGCGCCCGTGCGCCGAAGATCGGTATCGCGTTCTGGTACATACTCCCGCATCAGATGCGGAATAGGATCGAGGTGAAAAACTCCACGGAGGGCTGCGGTAACCGCTTGCGCGGCTTTTACGACAGCCTCGTCCGCCTTATTTTGTGGCACTATTCTCAGGGGTAATTGAGAGGTTAGCAATCTCGAATCCCTGAAGGCCATGATTGGATTGGGTCCACGTTTCCCATTATAGATCTCGGCATTTAAGGCCGCGTCGGTGTCAGTAGCTTCGCAGCTAAATAGAAGATTCCGACGTTCGACTTGACCCGTCTCAAGAGTCGGCGCTGGACCTATCAGAACTTCCTCTATTAGACGAAGTTCTGGCTCTATCTCAATTTTAAAGTCAAGACTAAACTGGCTTTTCCCGGATTCAACGGTGCATCCCAAGGAGAATTTGGTCGCGCCATGCGGAGCGCAGCCACGGGATCCTCCCCGAACCTGGCCACTTTCTCGTCGTCGGCCATCAAGCGCGTCAGCAAGTTCTTCTCCTGTCGCTAAGCGCGACAAAACCTCGATGCCGTCCAAGGCATTGGATTTTCCAGCACTGTTTCTCCCAGTAAGAACAGTAATAGCGTCGACAGGCAAGACAGCCCCGCGAAAGGACTTGAAGGCCGTGAGCCTGATTTCACGCAGCGACGAGGTTGTCACGACCACAGGGTAGCGCTCAGTGCTTGACACCTCGCGCCCACTGGCCAGTAGACACTGATCTCAGGCGAGGGATTCAGGCGGGTTGGGAGGCGGGACGGCGGACTCCGGTGGCGAGAGCAGCGGCTAGGGTGTGGACTCCGGGGGGGCCGCCTGTGGCGGCGGTGACGAAGGCTGAGCCGACGATGACGGCGTCGGCGAACGCGGCCACCTCGGCGGCCTGGGCGCCGTCGCGCACTCCGAGGCCGACGCCTACCGGCAGTTCCGGCGCGTGCCGCCGCACCCGAGCGACCAGTTCCGAGGCGGCGCTGCTCACCTTGTCCCGGGCACCGGTGACACCCATGACGGAGCTGGCGTAGAGGAAACCCCGGGTTGCCGCGGCGGTCGCCGCCAAGCGCTGGCCGGTGGACGAGGGAGCCACCAGGAAGATCCGGTCCAGGTCGTGCGCCCGCGCCGCGGCCAGCCAGTCCGCCGCCTCGTCAGGAATCAGATCGGGGGTGATGAGGCCGAGCCCCCCCGCCGCGGCGAGGTCGCGGGCGAAGGCGTCCACGCCGTAGTGGTGCACCGGGTTCCAGTAGGTCATCACCACCGCTCGACCACCGCGGGAGGCGATCGACTCCACCACTGAGAGCACGTCACGCAGCCGCACGCCGCCACGCAGGGCGGTGTCCGCGGCGGCTTGGATGGTCGGCCCGTCCAGCACCGGGTCGGAGTAGGGCACCCCGACTTCGAGCAGGTCGCAGCCACCGTCCAGCATGGCCTGCAGCAACTCTCGCGAGCCGTCCACCGTCGGGTAGCCGGCGGGCAGGTAGCCGATCAGCGCGGCCCGGTGCTCCGCGCCGCAGGCCTCGAACAGTGGCGCGAGCCGGGTGGTCACGGCTGTCCCTCCAGCAGGTCGAACCACGTCACCGCGGTGTCCACGTCCTTGTCACCCCGGCCAGAGAGGTTGACCAGCAGCAAGGCCCCCTCGCCGAGTTCCGCGCCGAGCGTCAGTGCCCCGGCCACCGCGTGCGCCGACTCGATCGCCGGGATGATCCCCTCGGTGCGGGACAGCAGCCGGAAGGCGTCCATCGCCTGGGCGTCGGTGATCGGCCGGTACTGCGCCCGCCCGGTGTCCTTGAGCCAGGAATGCTCCGGCCCCACCCCGGGGTAGTCCAGCCCAGCTGAGATCGAATGCGTTTCCACGGTCTGCCCGTCGGAGTCCTGCAGCAGGTAGGACAGCGCGCCGTGCAGCATCCCGGGCTCACCAGCGGACAGCGTCGCGGCGTGCCGGCCGCTGTCCACCCCGTCGCCGGCCGCCTCGAAACCGACCAGGCGCACCCCCAGGTCGTCGAGGAATGGGTGGAAGATGCCGATCGCGTTGGAGCCGCCACCGACGCAGGCGGCCACCGCATCAGGCAGCCGGCCGTAGCGGGCCAGCATCTGCGCGCGGGCCTCCACTCCGATCACGCGGTGGAAATCGCGCACCATCACCGGGAACGGGTGCGGCCCAGCGACGGTGCCGAGAATGTAGTGCGTGGTGTCCACATTGGTCACCCAGTCCCGCAACGCCTCGTTGATGGAATCCTTCAAGGTGCGGGACCCGGTCGTCACCGGGATCACCTCGGCGCCGAGCAGCCGCATCCGAGCGACGTTGAGCGCTTGGCGCTGGGTGTCCACCTCGCCCATGTAGACCACGCACTCCAGCCCGAGCAGCGCGCACGCGGTCGCGGTGGCGACGCCGTGCTGGCCCGCCCCAGTCTCCGCGATCACCCGCCGCTTGCCCATCCGCTCGGTGAGCAGCGCCTGACCCAGCACGTTGTTGATCTTGTGAGACCCGGTGTGGTTAAGATCCTCGCGCTTGAGCACGATCCGCGCTCCACCGGCGTGCTCGGACAGCCTGGGCGCCTCGGTGATCGGCGACGGTCGACCGGCGTAGTCGGTGAGCAGGCCGTTCAGCCGGGCGGTGAACTCCGGGTCCGACCGTGCCTCGGTATAGGCGGCGGCGAGCTCGTCGAGGGCCGCGATGAGCGCTTCGGGCACGAACCGGCCGCCATAGCTCCCGAAGTACCCGCGGGAGTCGGGCTGGGCGGCATTCTGGGCAACGGGCTGGATGCCGACTGTGTTGGTCACTGAGTCGCTCACCGGGCCGGCCTGGGACAGGATGGGTGCGACCCCGCGGTGACCAGCTGGGTGACCGCGGCCTTGGGGTCGCCGCTGGTCACGAGCCCTTCACCGACGAGCACCGCGTCCGCACCCGCACCCGCGTAGGCCAGCAGATCCGCTGGCCCGCGCACCCCGGATTCGGCGACCCGCAGCACGTCACCGGGCAGCCCCGGCGCGATCTTGCTGAAGACGTCCGGGTTCACGTGCAAGGTGTGCAGGTCGCGGGCGTTGACCCCGACCAGGGTCGCGCCGGCTTCCAAGGCGCGGTCGGCTTCCTCGGCGGTGTGCACCTCGACCAGCGCGGCCATTCCCAGCGACTCGACCCGGTCGACCAGCGACTCCAGCGCGTTCTGCTCCAGCGCGGCGACAATCAGCAGCACCACGTCCGCGCCGTGCGCCCGTGCCTCGTGCACCTGGTAGGGACTGACGATGAAGTCCTTGCGCAGCACCGGGAGGTCCACCGCCGCGCGCACCGCGTCCAGGTCGGCCAGCGAGCCGCCGAAGCGTCGGCCCTCGGTGAGCACACTGATCATGCGGGCGCCGGCCTCGGCGTAGTCGGTGGCGAGCGCGGCTGGGTCCGGAATGTCAGCCAGGGCTCCCCGGGAAGGGCTGCGGCGCTTCACCTCCGCGATGACACCGATCCCGGGGCCGCGCAGCGCGGCCAAGGCGTCCCGGGAAGCCGGCACTCGGGCGGCGCGCCGCTTCATCTCAGTGAACCCGACAGCGGCTTCGCGCTCAGCGAGGTCCGCTCTGACCCCTTCGAGGATCGCCTCCAAGACGCTCAAGCTTGTCCCCTTCCGCCCCTGCGCAGCAGGGTCTCGATGCTAGCTCCGGGCGGCGCGGCGCCCCGTCACCGGGGGTATCCCGACGCGGTGGGATCCTCATCGGCGTCCATGAGTTCCCAAAACCGTCGCTCCGGGGCAACGTTGCCCCGGGCGCGAGCCGCGGGTGCCTGGTACCGGCGACCCAGCCGCGGCATCCGGTGCCCTCGCACCCCTAGCGTGACACCGGCCGCGGCGAGCAACAGTCCCCCAACCGCGGCCAGCGCCGGTCCCGCGAACAGCACCGCCGTCGCGAGCGGGACGGACCGGGCGGGCAGCTCAGCCGCGGACCGCGCGGCGTCGGGCAGCCATCGCCCGTCGGCCACCCGCGACACCGCCACGATCGGCGGCGCAGCCGCGG
>JBOHFJ010000038.1:0-19503 GCA_050699655.1 Pseudonocardiaceae bacterium | reverse complement strand
ACAAACGACGATGTCACCACCCCGATCACCGCGTCAACCTCACGCAGCTCGCGATACAGGCGCTGCTTCCAGTCCTCGCCGACGCTGATCCCGTTGCGAAGGTCATCGTCAAGGAACGCTTCGTGACCCGCCGCCCGCAGCCACGTCAACACCTCCTCAGCCACCGACCGGTCCGAAGTGGCATAGCTGATAAAGATATGAGCCACGATCACCCACCTATCGCGTCACAGCCGATGACACGATACGGGCAACTCCCAGACGCCACAGGCCCAGCGGGGGAGAGCGAGAAAAACTGGGGGAGGCTACGCGGCGAGGTCGCGCCGGTCGGTCGTGGTGTGGGTGAAGCTGGGGTACCAGCGGTGGAAGTCGTGGGTGAGGTCGTTGTTGAGGACCCGGGTGCGGACCTGGAGTAGGAGGTGGCCTGTGACGAGGATGCGTACCGGATCCTGAGCGCTCCTAGTCAAGCAGCCTCGAGCGTTGGCGATCATGATCTCCGGGTACTGGGGAGAGCCGGGCGATGGCAGCGGCGAGAACGTGTCACCGCCATGTCCGCCACGGATGGCGTTTGCCCAGATCAGATACCCTGCTGTCGCACAGGATAGACCACGGGTCATCACAGATTCCGGCGTCCGACATGGCCGCTGCGACTACTGTCTACGCGCCCGATCAGCCGCGACTCAGGATCGTGTTCCGATCCTCGTCACAGGCCTAGTGGGGCCGGACCTCCTCCAGGTACTGGGCGAGCGTCTCGGCCGCCCACGGCATCACCGTGGCCACCGCCCGCCGCCGCGGCGGGCTGCCCCGCATCGCCTTGCCGTAACGCACATGCAGCACCCCGAACCGGCCCAGCTCCGGAGCCGCCGGGTTGCCGGCGAAATCGACCACATCCAGCATCGCCGCCTCCCGGCGGCGCAACCCGAACGCGTAGACGGTCTTGAGCAGCGCCGAGTCCCGCATCGCCGTCAAGACACCTTTGCGATGCTGGGACCGGATCTCCTCCACCCTGCCATCGGCCGCGTCGAACAGCGCCTGGATCTCGTCGTAGGTCAACGGTCGACGGCCCGGAGCCCCCTCGTAGTCAGCGACGTGCGCGATGGTGTTCCACTCGTGCAGGACCTGCCGCGGCGCGGCGCCGAACCGCTCCCGGCACTTCGCGGGCCAGCCATACCGGGCGTCGGTTGCGTACTCGCAGAACAGCCGCAGCGTGTTCTGGTAGTTGCGTGCCGTCGACGGCACGATCGACAACGAGACGATGAACGCTTCCACCTCGGCCGGTTCCCACTGCCAGGGGTACTGGTTGCTGAACCGGGCCAGCCTACGCACCAGGTCCACTCGGGGCTTGATCGTGCCGTCAGCCTTCAGGAACCGAGAACGCTGCTGGATCCCCCAACCATCCAACATCGCCTCGAACACCGCCGGAGCCGGATCGAGGTGCACCACCCCGTCCACCAGCATCAGATGCGCCGCACCCGGTAGATCAACAGCACGTTCCATGGCGTTGCATCTAACACAACATCGTTGAGTCATGTCCAGCCGGGATTCGATCTTCCCAGCTAGAAGAGGTAGCGGGACCACCATCAGGTCCGGGAGCGTGCCCTACGACCTGCAGGTCATCCACCTGTGCGGACAGTGGCCAATGTTGCATCAGGCGCAATTCGGCGCGGAAGACCGCATCGAGCCAGGTCAGGCCCTTTTGTAGCCGTAGTACTTCGGCGAGGGGGCCGCGTTGATGGTGCGTGAGGGTACGACGAAGCGCAGCCCGTCGACCGAGGCGAGTAGGCCCCCGCCCCACAGCTGGGCCAGTTCCACCCGTGACTGGGCCTTGATGAGCAGGGCGTTCGCTGCGGCGATGGTGTCGGCACGCAGGTAGTTCTGGTCAACATGGGACAGGCGAGCCCGGGTCAGCTCGACCAGATTGGGGTTGATCACCGGGGTCAGCCCGACGTTGCACGACTCGCTGACTAGCACCGCGACCAGCGAAGTCAGTAGTCCGTCCATCCGGGCGGTGTGAGTGGAGACGTGGGTGAAGGCGTGCAGAAACCCGGTCCAGGCGTGCACCTCGAACAGCAGGTCGGGTAGGTCGATGGGCGGCAGCATCGCCGCGGTGGTCGTGCGCAGCCAGGTCAGCGACTCTGGTTCATCCAGCGCGCCGAGCTTGTCCACGCTCAGCCGGGGGCGCCCGCCGTCGGTCGGGACGATGACCTCAACCTTGGCGTCCGCCCCGGCCTCGTCGAGTCGTTCGGCCATTTGTCGTCACGCCGCGTCCAGCCCTCGGCTCAGCGAGGCCAGGTGCTCACGCACGGGCGCCTGCAGGCTCAACCCGGCCAGCACGTCGTGGTGGAGCGCCTCCCACCGGGCGCCGTCGAGTAGCCGGGCACGCGGGTCCGACCAGCGCTGGGACGGCGCGGCGAACACATCACGGCGGTTGAGCGCTGTGAACAGTTGCTCGAGTACGCACACCACGTAGGCGTCGCGGTCCACCGCACCGTCGGCCAACGCGCGGTTGGCGTACACCGCCGGGCGCCACGCCGCAGGGACGAGATCGGTGTCGATGTCGGCCGGGAGCAGTGGGCGTTGCCCGACCCGCCGGCGCGCCAGCGCGGGCAGCGTGCGTACCGCGGCGAGTACCCGCCGCCCGCCCAGTGCCGCGGACAGCGCATCGGACTCGCCGAGCAGCCTCAAGAACGGGCGCACAGTGTTGTAGCGGGCGCCCAGAGCGGTGCGCAGCGCGGTCTCCGCCGACCCGTCGTCTTCAGGTACGAGCCGCTCGACGGCCTCCAGCGCGTTGGCCACCGCGGCGCGGGAGGCGACCTTTTCGATAGTCGCCCACACCGCGGTCGGGTCCAAGGTCGCCTTCCGCTTCTCCAACCCCTCCAGTTCGGTGAACAAAACCCGGGAGGCACGGGCCAGCGTCCGGGAGGCCTTTTCCAGCACCGGCAGCATCGCCAGCCGGTCCCGCTCGGTCGCCCGGCGGGCCGGGCTGATCAACCTGGTGGCCATCAGCAACGCGAACAAGTCCAGCGCGTCGTCGATCGCCGCGGCTTCCAGACCGCGTACGACCGCCGCGATCAGCGCCGTGCGCTTGGGCTCGGACGTCCGCTCAATAGCCTGGGCCTTGGAGAGCGATCCGTAGCGCGCCAGCGTCACCAACCGCGTCACTGGCACCCGCGACAGATCCACTCGCCTCAGCCCGAACGCCGCGATCTCCTCGACCCGCTCCATCGCGCGGGCCATCGCCGTTCCCGTGGACCGCGTGGGCGGGCGGCGCAACCGCTCCAACTCCGAGAACCGCGCCCCGTCCGGCACATCCAGCAGCGCCACCAGCGCCGCCGGCAGACTGGGATCGGCGCGCCGTAGCGCTCTGCTCACCGTGGTGTGCAGCCGGCGATCGGCGACCGCCCGGGCTTCGGCGACCCGCCGGGCCAACACACTTGCCCCCGGCAGCAGTACGCGGTTGCGCCGCAGCCACGCCACCGCATGGCTGAACAGCGCCACCGGCCCCTCCGGGTGCGTCCACGCCCGCCCGTACAGGAACGTGCGGAACTTTCGGCCCCACGCCCGATCCTCAAACTCGTGGTAGCCCAAACGGCACCGGATTTCCCACGAGTGCTCGTAGGCCGTCTTGGCCCGCTCGACGTACCGCTTCACACACGACGGGTCGCTGATCCCCAGCTGCTCAGCCAAGTACTCCACCACCAACCAGGGCACATCCAGCGGGTCTTCCAGGAACAATCCGATGTAGCGCACCGTGCAGATCTGCAAAGCCATGCCCAACCGATGACCATCGGTCCGCCTCAACGCGACCAAATCAAGATCGTCGGAGTCAAGAAAGAAGAACCGCTCCAACTCCGGCCGCGTGGGCACCTCCTTGAAACACCCGTAAGCAGCCTGCTCATCGGTCAGAAACTCCACCGCCATGACCGCGAACCATAGTGACCGCGATCACTCGCCTGCGCCCGAGACCGACACCGCCCATCATGATCGTTCTCAGCGCCAACGGCTGTACCTGTACTACTCAACCCCGGATCCGTCGGTGCTCTTCGAGCGACTGCTCTTGTTGGTCCATGCGGCCGGGACGAACATGGGAGTCCGGGCGGTGGCGGCGGGTAATCACCGGCACACCGAGGAAGAGCTGCGCTATACCCGCCGCCGGTACTTCACCGTCGAGGCCTGCCGTGAGGTCGCCCGGGCGATCGCGAACGCCACCTTCGCCGCCCGTCAAGGGTGGCTGTGGGGTGAGGGAACCACCGTGGTGGCCTCGGACTCCACCCACTATTCCGCGTTCGACCAGAACATCTTCACCGAGTACCACTCGCGCTACAAGCGGGCCAAACGGGGCGTCCTGTCTATTGGACGGTCGAGACCGCCGGGGCGATGGCGATCTACTCCCAGCTGCTGTCCTGCTCGGCCTCGGAGGTCCACGCGATGGTCGAGGGCGCGATGCGCCACGGCACCGAGATGCGCCTGGAGTCCAACGCGGTTGATTCCCATGGCGCCAGCTACATCGGGTTCGGCATCACCCGGCTGCTGGGCTTCGACCTGATCGCCCGGTTCAAACAGATCAACAAGATGAAGCTCTACCTGCCTGGTCGGGGCCAGCTCGACACCTACCCCAGGCTGGCACCCGCGCTGACCCGCCCGATCCGCTGGGACGTCATCGAGCCGAACTACGACTTGATGGTCAAGTACGCGACCGCGATCCGGCTTGGCACCGCCTCCACCGAGGCGATCCTGCGGCGTTTCACCAAAGATGTCACCCACCCCGCCTATGCCGCGATGCTCGAGGTCGGCCGAGCCCAGCGCACCATCTTTTTGGCTCGGTGGCTCCGCGACCGGGATCTTCAACGGGAAACCAACTCCGGGCTCAATGTGGTGGAGAACTACAACGGCGTGGGCGACTACATCCACTTCGGGAAACGCGGTGAACTGGCCTCCAACCGGCGTGAAGAGCAGGAACTGTCCATGCTGTGCCTGCAAATATTGCAGTCAAGTCTCGGCTTCATTAATACCCTCATGATCCAAGACCTTATGGCCGAACCCGAATGGGCCGACAGCCTTGGCGAGGCAGATCAGCGCGGGCTCACCCCGCTGTTCACCTCGAACATGATCCCCTACGGTGAAGTACTGCTACGACCCAACCACCGCCTGGACCTGCGCGCCACATCACCCGCCCAGCCCGAAGGAGACGACACCGACGGGCACGGTGGTCAAAAATGACCGATCAGGGCACACCGTCACTCACGCGGACTCCGGCTAAGCACAAGGCCCGCCAGCTCGCCCGGCACCTGCGCGGTGAACGGCCCGACTACGCCTACCTCAAAGAGGTGTTCCGGCATCTGCGGGCCGAACTCGACATCGAGGTGGCGCGCCAGCCCAAGAAGCTGCCCTACGTCCCCACCGAAGCCGAGATCCGCCGTTACTACGACACCGTGTGGACCGCGCGGCGCACCGCTGACATCGTCCTGATCAAGACCCTGCTCTACACCGGGGTCCGGGTCGCCGAACTCGTCCGCATCCGCCGCGACGACGTGGACCTCGACGCTTGCCGCATCCGTATCACCCAAGGCAAAGGCGGCAAAGACCGCTACGTCCCGTTCCCCAACTCCTTCAAAGAAACCCTCGCCCTGCACCTCGACGCCGCCAAGGACAAGGGTGCAACGTTCCTGTTCGAATCCAGCTGGAAGAAGCCCTACTCCACCCGCGGGGTGCGAGCGATGCTCTCGCGGTACGCCGCCAAAGCGGGACTGACCCACCACATGCCACCCCACCGGCTCCGGCACTTCCTGTTCACCTGGCTCAAGACCCACGGCATCGACGACGCCCTGATCCAGCCTTACTCCGGGCACACCTCCCGCACCAGCCTCGAGATCTACAGTCGCCTCGCCCTCGCCGACGCCCAGAGCAGCTACGACGGCGTCATCGACCAGTTCCCCGTGTAAACGTGGAATATTCCCGATTTTATTGACACGGTCACCAGAATCAATGGCTTTGGTCAGGTCCCTGCCCCAGATCCGACACGTTGATGATGGTGTAGACGCTATGTTCGTGAGGGAAGAAATAGCGTCCGGTCGCGTCTACCATTTTCCAGTCAGTCCTGCATGACCCGGGTAAGCTTGGCGCCACGAGGGTCACACTGATTTGGACGTCCTCGCCCGGGCGCGTGAGCGGGATAGGAACGCGAGTGAGTGACCCGCAAATACCGAATCCGCCCGTGGCGCCTATTCGTTGGAGATACCGTCCCTTCCAGGTGACCGTGCCGGTGTTGCGGATATCCCAGGTCTTGACGAATGATTCACCGACTTGGACCGTCGACCCGTCCGGCATCGTGGTATCAGCCACGAAGGCGGTTTTGTCTCCGGCCACTTCCGCGGAGATCGACGGGCTCCCCGCCGTCGCTGCTGTGCTCGCATCGATGGACCGGTTGGGTACCGACGCGCGCCCGAGGTGGTGCAGAGCGACCACAGTCAAGGCGACCGCGCCAGCGAGCACCACCACGAAGACAGCCGCAAGCGCGGTACGAGGGATTCGCCGAAGGCGTTGGGCCGGCCCACCGGTCGGGTCCGATGTCGCGGTCGGATTAATGCGCGCGTTCTCCGCCGTCCAGCGGGCCCGCCACTCCTCCTCATCACCGCCGCAGGCCCGCACGAACGCCAAGGTCAGGTCCAGGGAGGGCAGCCGGCCGCCGGACAGGGCTCCTGATAGGGCGGTGTGGGAGTAATGCGCGGTCGCGGACATCGTTCGGAACGATGGCTGCCCGGCGTCACTGCGCAGTCGACGCAGGTCGGCGACGAACGGAGCTACGCGGCAACCGGTCTCACTCGGAGCTGGAGCGGAGTGCTGGAGCCGCTGCGCGTCACCATCTGGGTGCCGGTCAGTCATGATCCCGCTCCTCGCCGGTGAAAACCTGGTGTCAACCCAGTGCTTTCCAGGCGGGAGCACGCGCAGAGTGGGACGTGCTCGGCGGCCACCGCCTGTCGGTTCACGCGTCGCACCTGAAGTCTGCCAGATGGTGACCGCCCAGCACCTCCACCCGTCCACACGAAGAGGGGAACGACGACCTCGATGCGCAGAGTCTCACTGCTGTTGCTGGGCGCCTTCGCGTTGATGGCGTCGGTAATCTCGGCGGTCCCAGCTAACGCCGCAGGCGTCAGCATGGTCCACGTGCCGACCGGGCCCCCCGCGACGAGCGTGTCGCAGGCCGCGAGCGGCTCCCTTGTTCCGCAATCCAGGAACGTGCATGCGGCCTAGATCCCGCCGACCGGAGCCCGCGCACCCCAGCCGCCCACGGCATGCCTCGTCGGGCTGGGGCGAAGCCCGGCTAGCTCTCACCGGACCGCGAAAAGTCAAAAAAAGGAGCGCATTATGACTCCCAAATTTACTCCGTCTCAATATTCTTCGCCGGGAGTGGGTCACGACTGGCGACGTTTTGGTCAGGACCACCGCCCCCCTACTGGATTCGCGACAACTAACTTGACCAAACCAGCAGCGGGCCCCGCATGCGGGTCCTTCTCATGGAGAACGTTCAGCACTCACGAAGCAGGCGGTGACAGGTGTCATTCAACAACTCGCCACCGCAACACATCCGCACCTCCTGCCGAGACGCAAGCCTGCGCGCCGGGGGCTCCCGCGTTCTCGAAAGATAGAAAAACCTGGTCGCGAATACGGGGAAGGCTGAGGTATTATGGCGCAGACAACTGACAGGGTGATCATCGTGGGCGGCGTGCTATTCCTGGCCCTGACAGCGATTAGCTGCAACAACAGTGCCACGCGGGGAGCATCGGCCAGTACGCTAACCCCAGAGACGTCCGTCGTCCTCGCGGCACGAGTGTCCCCGCCGCCGCCAGGCCCGGGCGATGGTCATGGTGACCCCGGGCTTCCGCCAGATGAAACGCCAGGACTAACAACACCTCCACACTATTCTGTGGGTCCAGTAATTCCTAATGTACCACCGGAGTAATCTGCCGAGATGAGGTTCGGTTCTCTTAGTAAAGATACGAGATGAACAAATCCGGTACGACTCGGGACACATCTCCAAAGAATGCGTTCTGTTCGGATATCGGCGTTCCTTCAAGTCCGAGGCAGCGCACGGTGACAGCTCCAAGAAATTTGCTCACAACCATCGGAACAATCACATCTCAGGCAGTGTTCATTACCGCAATGTTCTATTACTTCGGCTGGGTGTACGCCCACAGTTTTTTCGGCTATTTTGGAGTTGATTCAAGTTTGGTCGACTACAGCACCACCGATTATTTGCTGCGCAGTATCAACGCGACGTTCGATCCATTTATGTATCTGATTTTTGTCGCATTCGTACTATTTAACGCCCATCGCCTCATGGTTGTCCCGATGTTGATGAGGGTTACGTGTGTTCCTTATCAAATATCGAAAACTGTTAACAGTGGCGTAAGCGGAAGATCCTCTACCCCGAAATCAATCCGATCCCGGATAAGTCAGACAGTGGCTTCGGTGGGCGGTTGGGCGAGGGCATTGCGTCCGTGTCAGCTGGGGCTTTCTGGGGTTAGGTGGATCATTGGCGCACTCCAAGCGGTCACGATCATCTTTGCGGTAACTGTGTTTGCTGGGGTATTACTTCCCGAACAGGTTGGGACTCCATTAGGGATTTTTTTACCGCTATTGTTCATGCTAACCGTCATCCTTCTTGGTTATATTGAACACTTGCGTTTGAGGTATGTGGAGTCGCTCGCCGCAATGACCACCCCTTCGTCCACCCCGCCTTCTCTGGCTTATGCTTCGACTTTGGCTTATATTTTGGCTTTATTGACGGCTGGTATGGTAGCCGGACTATGGACAGTGAGTAATTACGCTGAGCATGTCGGTAATCGCGTCGCTACCGAGCTTGCTGACCAGCTGCCCGCCCGACCCGGAATCGTGATCTACAGTACCCAACGCATCGCACTGAACGGCCCTGGCGTCGAGGTCGGAGAAATCACAGCTCCTGACATCAAGTACCACTACAAATACACTGGACTTCGATTGCTCATTCGGTCTGCGGATAAATTTCTGCTGCTACCATCAAAGTGGCAGCACGGTCGCGACCACGTCTTCTTTCTCCAAGACGGTAATGACGTCCGGATCGACGTCATAGCTCGGTAGATCAAAATTCTAACCACGACTCGGCCCGGCACTTCCGAAGCTTCGGCGAAGCGCAAACTTACACAAAATCACTGGTCAGCAACTTAGAGCCCTCTTGAGGGCTCGCCGTGGCTAGCGAAGATTCCGGGGCCAGCTGCGGTGTCGCGTGCGGTCTGGTCATTGAATCTTCGCGTCAGCGACTCGTCCTGCGCCGTCACCATCGGACCGTGACACCGAAACGGCGCGGCAGTCCCTCCGCACTGAGCTGCCGCCGGATCGCATCCGACGCGTTCTTATCGCGTTAGGTGCGGCCGACGCCCAGCACACCTACGGCGGCGTCATCAACCAGTACCCCGTGTAAACGAGAACCCTCGACCGGATAGAAGCTCTCTACCAGCGGGAACGTGCTCGTTTGCGGCTGGTGGCAGCAACCTTCACGACACCCGGATCTGGGGCAAAGGCGGCAAACCCCGCACCGTCGGAATCCACAAAAACCTCCGCACCGAGCTGGACCAGTGGCTGGAGGAACGCCCGCACTGGCCCCACACCGAGACCAACCCGGCGCTGTTTCTCAACACCAAAGGCGGGCGGCTGACCGCCCGGGCCGCCAGCGGTATCATTCGCGCCATCGCCCGCGACGCCGCGCTCGGCGACGAGCTCACCGCGCACGTCCTGCGGCACACCCTGGCCACCACCCTCGTCCGCGGCCATACCGACCTGGTCATCGTCGCCGAGCTGCTCGGCCACGCCCGGCTGGAGACAACACGGCGCTACAGCCTGCCCTCGGAAAAAGACAAAGTAGACGCCCTCAACCTCGTCACCACCGACCGCTGACCAGCGCGAATCCTCGCATTGCCACCGCCTGCCGCACGGATCCCCCACCCGGCGGCATTCCTCAAGATCGACTGATTGCCGGAATTACACGTATCTCGGCTGGACCCGCTTGACGGGCTCACAACACCACTGAGCTGACCGACGTCGGTGAGCGGCACCCCCGTTTCATCCATCCGCGGGTGGCCCGCCAGGGCCATGGTCGTCTCTTATAAGGGCTATCAGGCCAATGCGAGCGCCATGCACAACGCGGCGACGGCGATGCCCTGCAGAATGAGGCGGAGCGGAACCACGCTGTCCCAGCGGCGTTGCATGGCGCGTGCCTCGGGGAGAGGGGTTCCGTTGACGGCCGCAGCGGTGAGCTTACGGTTGATCGGTCCGCTGACCCGAAGGTAGACCGTGATCCAGCAGAGGAGGGCGGCGACCGCGACGGCACTGGCCGCCGCAGCAGCCGCACGTCCGGCCAGTGCCGCTGCCACGACGCTCAGGACGCTGGCGGCGACGCTGAGGACGAACGGAACGGGCATCCGCCGGTCACCGTACCTGTGCACGCGGCCCATGGTGTGCGTGAGCGTCTGGTCGTCTACTTCGGACAAAGCTGAACGTAGGACGATCGCCGCGAACAGGTCGGCGCCGTACACGGCCGCGCAGGCAAGCACGGCGACGCCGGGGAGTAGGTGAATGATGATGTTCATGCGTGACCGGCTCCAGATCCTGTCGGCTGGCTCACTATAGTGTTCCCGTTCTCGTGCACGGTGTCCAACGGTCGACGTGATAGGCGAATCGATCGCCGGAAAGGCTCCTGATTGAGGGATGTGCCGTGCACCGGAGTGGTTCACGGCTCGAGCACGACGGGAAGGTGCTCGGCGGCGAGGGAGAACATGTCGACCGACCGTCGGGGAACACCGGCCAGCCGGACGACCGGGAAACGCTCGAGCATCGCGCGTAGGGTCTCCTGCACCTCCATCCGGGCTAGCCACTGCCCCAGGCAGGAGTACGGACCGCGGCCGAACATCAGGGGCCGGGCGTCTGCGGCCGGTGGATGTCGAACCTGTGCGGCTGCGGGAACGCCCGGGGGTCGAGGTGGGCCGCCCGCACCCAGAAGAACATGTCCGTCCCGGTCCGGATCACGTCGCCCGGCACCTCGATGTCGTCGGCCGCCAGCCGATGAATGGCCCGGGTTCTCGCGTCCAGCCGCATGCTCTCTTCGGTGACAATGTCGACCAGAGCGGGGTCCCGCCGGACCTGGTCCCACAGGCTGGGTGTCTCCAGCAGACGGCCCAGCAGCAGGGCGATTTGGTGGACGGTGTTGTCCGTGCTCCCCTCGAGGGCGAAGATCACCCAGTCGCGCACCTCCGTCGGGTGGACGTTGCCGTCACGCTGTTCCCGTGCCAGATGGGCGAGGAAGCTCTCCTCCCGGTGGGCCGGAAGGTGTCCAGCTGGCGGTCCATGTAGGCGAAGAGCCGGCGGTAGGCGGCCTCGATGCGCTCGGTGTAGGCCGGGTCCATCCAGAAGATCTTGAGCATGACGTCCGACAGGGCGCTGACGAAGCGGGCGTCCTCCTCCGGTAGGCCAACCCACCGGCAGAAGAACGTGGACGGCACCAGGGAGGCGACCTCGGCGACGAAGTCGACCGGGCGCTGCGCCGGGACTCCGTCCAGTATCCGGTGGACCGCCGACCGGGTCTCGGCCCGCAGTCGGTCCATCCGCCTGGCCGACATCGCCCGGGAGAGTACCGACCGCATCCGGTCGCGGTTGGCGTCCAGCCCCTGTCCCACCAGTATCCTGCGCTTGTGCGCGATGACCTCCGGATCGGTGATGCCGACCCGCTCGACGAGGGCCATGTGGTCCTTCTGCGCCCGCCGGTCGCGTAACAGGGCCTGGCACTCGGGGTAGCCGAGGATCTCCACACCCCGCTCGCTGACAGCGAACGGATGACGTGCACGTGCCGCGTCGAGCAGCTGGTCCTGGTTGTCCAGGAAACCGGGCGCGTAGACTTCGAGCTGGGGTAATGACACAGTGCGCTCCTCAACGTTCCAGGCGGAGTGCCGCGACAGGGCAGGTGGACACGGCTCGCTCGATCGAGTCGACGTCGTCGTCCATGACGGGTACGTCCATGACGGACAGGTGCCCGCGCTGGTCGAGGCTCAAGTAACCAGGCGCAATCGAGACGCAGAGCCCGTTGCCGCAGCAGAGGGCGTAATCGACGCGGATTCTCATGGTGCCTGCCAGGTCGCGTAGTGCCGAAGTCCGTAGAGCAGCGGCGGTTGTGCCTGCCCCTGGGTGACCCGCACGACCTCGCCGAACACGACGGCGTGGTCACCGACGAACTGGACGTCGATGACGCGGCAGTCGCCGACGAGGTGCGCGTCCTGCGAGAGGTGCGGACCCGCGCTGTCCGGGTCCGCATGCCACAGCACCCGGTCGAACCTGTCCGCCGCGCCGGAGGCGAACAGCTGGGCTGTCGCGCGGGCCTCGGCGTGCAGCAGGTTCACGGCAAACATCCCACTGGTCCGGATGGCCCACAGGGTGGGGCTCTGCCCCCGTAGGCAGATCAGGAGCGTGGGCGGCGTCAGCGTGACGCTGCACAGCGAGGAGCACGTCATGCCTCTGGGCGGTCCGGCGGGTTCCATCGCCGTCACGATGCTGACGCCGGTCGGGAAGCCCGCCATTAGGGCCCGCATCTGTAACGGACTGCACGTGGTGACGGAGTGCCCCGAGCACGGGTTCGTCGTCATGCGACCCCCTTTCCTTCATGCGTGGTCCGGGTGCCGGACCACGCATGAGCCCGGCACCGCCGGCTCAGTGCAGCGTGGCGAAGTACTCGGATTGGCTGGGCAGGGTCGCGACCAAGTCGCGCGCGGTGTCACGCACGAGCTGGAACTCCGTGTGCGCCGGCGTAGGATCGAGCAGCATGAGCGCGGGGGTCGGCCGCAGCGGGATACCGCCGAGCCCCAGCACCATGCAGACGTAGGAGTAGGCCTCAAACCCGTGGTAGTGCTCGAAGACGCTCTCGCTGTCCGGTAGCTTGACCTGCCACCGCTCGATCCGGTCGAGCAGCGTGTCCGGGACCTTGCGGGTCTTGGTGTCGCGCCAGTAGTCGTTGTCCGCCCGGGCGGCACCGCGATAGTGCAGGCAGAGGAACTCGCAGACGCCGTCCATGCACTGTGCCGTCACGCGGTTGTACGAGTCGCTCAGCGCGGGGTTCCAGTCCGGCCCGGGGAAGTGTTTGATCAGCTGCTCCACCGCGTGCTGGATGAAGAAGATCCCGGTCGACTCCAGCGGCTCGACGAAGCCGCTCGACAGGCCGACGGCGACACAGTTGTTGACCCAGGAACGCCGGCTGCGTCCGATGCGCATTCGGATGTGGTTGGCATCCAGGTCCGCCGCAGCCGGTCCGACGAACCGCCTGAGTGTCTGCTCCGCCTGCTCGGGGGAGCAGTAGTCGTCGGCATAGACATAGCCTGTCCCGTTCCTGCCGTACAGCGGGATGGTCCAGATCCAGCCGGCGTCCATGGCGGTGGCGGTGGTGTAGGGGCGTAGTCCGTTGTCCGCCATGTCCACCGGGATGCGCAGCGCGACGGCCCGGTTGTTCGGCAAGGTGTCCTGGTAGGACACGAACGGCTCGCCCAGCGCCTGGTTGATCAGCAGGCCGCGGAACCCGGTGCAGTCGACGAAGAGGTCGGCGTCGAACTCACCGGTCTCCCGGGTGCGCACGTGCTCGATCCACCCCCGGGAGTCCACCGCCACGTGGACGACGTCGTCCACCACACGCCGCACGCCCCGGGCGGTGGCGTAGCCGGCGAGGAAGTCGGCCAGCAGGGCGGCATCGAAGTGGTACGCGTAGGGAAACTGCGTGTTTTGCTCCGCCAGCGTCGTCCGGTACACGGTGCGGCTCTGCTCGATGTCCTGCTCGAACAGCCTGCCGTCCAGGTACCGAGGCGAGCGCTGGGCGTCGCACATCGCGGCAATCAGGAAGCAGTCCCGGTCGAAGCGGTCGGACGCGCCCTCGTGCAGCCACCACTCGGTGATAGGAAAGCCGTCGACCACCCTCGACCGTTCGAACGGGTGGTAGAAGTGGTGACCGGGCGCACGCCAGTTCTCGAACCTGATTCCCAGCTTGTAGGTGGCGTTGCAGCCGGGCATCCACTCCGGTTCCCGCAGCCCGAGGTAGTCGAAAAAGTGCCGCACGGTGCTGAACGTGGCCTCACCGACCCCGATGGTCCCGACCCTGGCCGACTCGACCAGGGTCACCTCCACCCGGTCCTGGAAGGCGGCGCGTAGGTAGGAAGCGGTCATCCAGCCGGCCGTCCCACCACCGACGATGACAATCTTTCTGGCCATCCCTGTTCCTTTCCTCGTCTGCATGCCGAGCAGCTAGCGCGGCAGACCGCGGAGTGAGTCCGGCAGACGGTCCAGATTGGACACGTTGCACCAGGTTTCCTCCGGCTCCTCGATCCCGTACAGCTCGCCGTACTGGCGGCCGGCATAGGTCAGCATCACGTGCGCGTCGCTGGCCATCCCGACGAAGGTGAATCCCTCGCTGAGCCGTTCCCGCACGCCTTTCGCCTCGGCGCACAGGGTGCCCAGCGGTTTACCGGCCTCCTTGGCCGCGAGGGTGATCTCGTGCACCGCCCGCAGGAAGTCCGGATCGGTGCTCCACACCCTTGATGGCAGCCCGAGCGCCATGTGCAGATCGAACGGCCCCACGAAGACCAGGTCGACGCCGTCGACCGCGGTGATCTCGCGGACGTTGGCTAGCCCTTCTACCGTCTCGATCTGCACCCCGACCAGGGTCTCCCGGTTCACCTCGGCCAGGTAGGTTGGCCGGTTGACGCTGAATCCCAGGTGCGGCGCCAGTCCGCCGGCTCCCCGCACCCCGGCGGGTGGGAACCGGGCGTACCGGACGGCGGCCTCCGCCTCCTGCGCGGTGTTGACCATGGGCACGATAACGCCCTGGCTGCCCGCGTCCAGCGCCTGCTTGATGTGCTCAACCGAACCGGCGGCCACCCGCGCCAGTGGGGTGATCTCGCCGCGGCTGAGGTCGGAGATGGTGGAAAAGATGTGCGCGGCGGTGGTGTGGTCGACCGGTGTGTGCTCGAAGTCGACCAGCATCCACCGGTGAAAGCCCTGTGCCACCAGCAGCCGCGCGACATGCACGCTGTGCAGCTGCAGCCAAGTGCCCACCGCGGGCTCGCCGCACCTGATCAGTTCCAGCGTCCTGTTCTTGCGTATCAAGATCCTACCCCACTCCCGGTGTGTCCGCCGCGGCCGGCACGGCGGGCACGTCGAAACCGACGGCCGGCCCGTTGTTTCTGAGAAACCGTGTGATGCGCTCGGTGATCGCGGCGAAGATCCGGTCCTTGGTCCCGTCGTGCCAGACCGGGGTCTTGAGGATCTCGACGAAGAGGATGGCGGTGCCGGCGTTGGAGACCCATTCGGGTACGACGATCACACCACGTCGGCCGAACTCATCGGCGAGTGCGGCGGATGCCAGTGCGTTGTTCGCACCGCAGACGACGTACCTGCCGCCACTGTCGGCGAACGCCTCCAGCACCGTACGGGTCAGCGCGTACCGTGTCGCGCAAGCACTGATGACATCCGCGCGGGTCGCCGCAGTAAACTCGGCCAGCATGTCCTCATCGGGCTGTCCTGGGCGGCGGGGTGTCCAGTGCCAACCCCGGGGCAGGTCGGCTCCGAGCAGACAGGCGAACGTGGGCTGCTTGTGCCGGACGGATGCCCTGCGCCGTAGCAGCTCCGCCACGTCGATGCCGTCCGGGCAATGCAGCCAGCCGTCCTGCTCACAGATCCCGGCGACGGTGCCGATGCCCGACACGGTGAGGAAGTGAGCCAGGCTGGAGCCGACTGTCCCGAAGCCCTGGACGGCGACCCGCGGCCGGTCCCCCGCAACCACCCGGACGGACTCGGCGACGGAGTGCCCGGTCGCCGCCTCGCCCAGGGAGAAGTACTCGTTCCACGGCGCGGCGATCCGGTCGGACATGGTCACCGCCTGGGAGGGGATGTCATAGCGCCAGCTGAGCATGGTGGCGAGTGCCACGAACGCGGACGGCAGCCCCAAGTCCTCGCGCGCGATCCGTTCGATCACCTCGTTGCTGGTGTAGAGGTCCCCACCAGTGCTCCACCGGTGCTCGATCACCTCCCGGTGTGCCAGCATGAACCGGCGCAGCACCCCGACCGCGGCCGGTGAGTGCGGATCGAACCGGATCCCGCCCTTGCCGCCGCCGAACTGCGGCTCCTGGATGGTGTTCTTCAATGACATGGTGGCGGCCAGATCGGCGACCTCCTCGTAGGTCGCCCCCGGGTGCATGAACAGCCCGCCGCCGGAGACACCGTTGAGAAGGCAATCGATGACCAGCCACCCGCGTGCGTCAGTCCGGTCGTCTTGCCAGTGCATGATTTGGGCGGGGGTACGGTCGTCGGTCACAGCCCCTACCTTTCTGCCGCCCCCAACCGGAGGGCGGGGCGCCGCAGCGCGGCCTCTGTCGAGGACTTCCCGGTAGGACACGCCGAGAAAGTTCACCATCACGGCGAGGGGGAATTCAGTCCACGTTGCCGCAGGCAAGCCGTGGTCTGCGGTGACCGGGGGAGCGGACGGAGGGGCATGCTCACCGGCTGTACCACTGAGCTCCGCGTAGTTGGACAGCGAGAGGGTGGCTGCCGCCTCGCCCTCGGCGCGTCGCTCCCGCTCGTACTCTGCCAACGCCAGGCGCTGGTCGTCGCGGTACTTCTCCAGCAGCACACCGAGCGAGAGGCAGTCCTCCAGCCCGACGTTGACGCCCTGTCCCAGGAAGGGAGCCAGGGTGTGTGCCGCGTCGCCCAGCAGCAGCACGGAGTCCGCATGGGTAAGCCGGCTACAAGACACGACGGAGATACGGTTGACCGGGGGCAGTCCGTCCCCGCTGTTGTCCAGGATCCCCGCGACGTCCGGGAAGTGCCGTCGGAAAAACCGGTCGAGGTCATCCCGGTGGCGCAGCTGGATATCGCTGTCCGGGCCCTCCGACGGCAGTACGAGTGTGGCGCGCAGGGAACCGTCGCGGTTGGGCAGTGCGACCATGAAGAACCTGCCGCGTGGCCAGACATGGATCGCCGAGCGTGTCAGGTCCGCATCGTCCGCCGCCGGGCGGAGCACGAGTTCGCGGTAGGTGGATTCCAGCTCCCGTACCGTGAAGCTGGTCAGCCGGGCGGCCCCCATTAGCCGGCGCACCACCGAATATGCGCCATCCGCTCCGGCGAGCAGGTCGAAGCCGACCCGTGTCCAGCCTCGGCCGGCGAAGTCGAATGTGGCTGTACGGTCTTCGAAACTGACGTCCGTGCACTTCGCGTCGAACGTGAACCGAACCGACGATGCCCGTTCCGCCGCGCGCATGAGCATCAGATTGAGGTCGTTGCGGCCGATCGAGTACGTGTGCCAGTCCGGGGCGCCGTATCTAGTTGTCAGCAGGCGGCAGTCGACGCCATGGAACGCGCGCCTGTCCATCGGGACGGCGGCTCCAGCTAACTCGGCATCCAGACCGTACGCGGCCAGCGCGTGCAGACCTCTGGGGGACAGGGACAGGTTGATAGTGCGGCCTTGCTCCACGATGCCCCGGCGGAGGAAGTGTGGCCGCTTCTCGTACACCTCCACGGTATAGCCACGCCTGCTCAGCACGAGGGCCGCGAGGCATCCGACCGGGCCGGCACCCACGACAACGGCCTTGCGGCTTGGCTCTCGTCCCGGCGATTCGTTCCCAGGCATGCCGATCATCCCCCCAGGTCGACCGGCAGCGAGATCATCTTGCGGAAGAATGTGTCCCGTGTGTAGACGGGGCCGCCGCGCAGCCGGGCGCGGGGGAACCGGCGCAGGAAAGTCTCCACCGCCACCTCGACGATTAGCTGGGCCAGTGCGCGGCCAAGGCAGTTGTGCGGTCCCTGGCTCCACAGCAGGCTGCGCCGCAGGTCGCGACGGATGTCGAAGCGGTCCGGGTCGGGGAACACCGCCGGATCACGCTGCGCGCTGGCGAATACCCCGTACACCGGCTGCCCCGCCCGGACGGCCACCCCGTGAATCTCGACGTCCTGCCGGGGGAACCGGGGGAAGTTCAGCTTGCCCATGCTGTCGTACCGGCCAACCTCGTTCACCGCGTTGCCCAGCAGGTGCGGTTCAGCACGTAGGATGCGTAGCTGGTCGGGATGGCGCAGCAGGTTGTACAGGGTGAAGCTCACCAGGTGACGGGTCGGCTCGCTGCCCGCCGAAATGATCACCGCAACCATGCCCAGCAGTTCCTTGCGGCTGAGCCCGCGACCGTCGCGCCGGGCGTCGATTAGCTTGGTCAGCAGGCCGCCGCGCGTGTGCAGGCAATCCTGCTCGATCAGCTCGTCGACCAACGCCACGCCCTGCGGCAGATACGAGATCCTCTCGTCGTAGCCGGCCGCGTCGATCGGCGGGTAGAACGCGTCGAGTATCGAGCTGGCGAATCGCAGGAACTCCGTACGCCGTTCGCCGGAAATGCCCAGCAGTGTGGTGATGGCCTGCGCCGGATAACCGAGAACGAAATCCTTGACGATGTCGAACTCCACGTGTCCCTCCGTATCGCGCAGAATCTCGTCGACAACGCGCTGGACCTGTGGCCGCAATGCCGCGACGGATCTGGCCCCGAAGAGGGGCGCGACGGTAGCGCGGACCCGGTCGTGGTTCTCGTCGGACATCCAGAACATGCCATACCTGGTCAGCAGCTGGTGCGCGTTGAGTTGGTCATCGGGCAGCTCGGCCGGGCCGTAATACCGGAACTCGACGCTAAACCGTGGATCCTTCAGCAGCATGACCACGTCGTCATACCGCGTCACGATCCAGCCCTGCTGCTGCGGCCACCAGAAAACCGGCTCATGCTCCCGCATGTAGGCGTAGGTCGGAAATGGGTCGACATCGAATCCCACCGCGCTCGGGTCGAAGTGGAAACCGGGCCGGCTAGTCGTGGCGGTCGAGTCGGGCATATGTCCTCTTCATGATCTTTAGCTGAATTTCCTGGTGGCGAATCATGTCGCCGAATATGTCCCTCTCCTCCATTCGAGAGGCGTATCCAGGCCGGAGGGGGACCACTGCTGGAGGGGGACCACTATCGCCGGTTTCCCGCCGCACACTGGTCTCGGCGTCGCTCCCGTCCGGCGCTATCCTGCTTACCGCCAGCTGACATCTCGACATCCCTTCCCCGTCTGACAGCTCCCATCAACAGAAGGAGGACGAGCAACGCGGGTACGTACGGTTTGCTCATCGCTTCACCCAAAAGGGTGAAGTCGTCAACGCCGCAGTAAGCTCACGAGAGCGAGGCAAACCGTGGTTGCGACGTGAGGTCGCACGCTGTGAGTGACGACGTCGAGGAGGTCGACTGATGTCGAGGACGTAGTCCGGGTCAGTGTTCAAGACCTGTCCCCACCTTGACATGCGTGGCTGGGTCCGGCTCAGTCGGGTGTGAAGCTCAGGGTAAAGCCCAAGGGATGCCCGTTCCGTCCGGGTGCCACAGGCGAGGGGAAGGCTGGAGGGGTGAACAACCGTGAATCCTTGATGATGCCTCGTTATTTGGA
>JBOHFJ010000037.1:0-19550 GCA_050699655.1 Pseudonocardiaceae bacterium | reverse complement strand
CGATGACGGTGCTGTCGACACCGGCGGTGAGCAGGCGCATCGCGGCGGTGTGGCGCAGTACGTGTGGTGAGATTTTCTTCTCGGTCAGGGTTGGTTCGACGCGAGCGGCGGTGGCGACGTGTTTGGCAAGGCGTCGTTCCAGTGCGTCGCGGCTCATGGTGGTGCCGTGTCGGCTGGGGAACAGTGGATCGCCTGGCTCGCCGCGGCGTTCGGCGAGCCAGGCGGTGATGACCGTGGTCGTGGCGGAGATGAGCGGGGTGATCCGCTGCTTGCGGCCTTTGCCCAGGCAGTTGACGTGCGCTCCGGTGCCCAGGCGGACATCGGCGCAGGTGAGCGCGGTGAGTTCGGAGACCCGTAGACCGGTTTGGATGGCCAGGACCAGCAGGGCGTGATCGCGGCGCCCGGTCGGGGTGTCGGTGTCCGGGGCGGCGAGAAGCGCGGTGACCTCGGGCTCGGTGAGGTAGGTGACCAGCCTGCGATCGAAGCGTTTGGGTGGGATGGCCAGGATGCGCTGGATGACTGCGGCGTGTTCGGGATGGCGTAGGGCGGCGAACCGGAATAGCGCGTGCACCGCGGCCAGTCGGGCGTTGCGGGTGCGGGCGCCGTTGCCGCGTTCGGTTTCCAGGTGGTCGAGGAACGCACCGATCAACGGCGCGTCCAGGTCGGTGATCTCCAGTTCCGACGGTTGGGTGCCGGTGTGCTGGGCGGCGAAGACCAGCAGCAGCTTCAGCGCGTCGCGGTAGGCGGCGATGGTGTGCGGGCTGGCCTGGCGGTGCCGGGCCAGGCGGTCGGTGAAGAACGCCTGCAGGGTGGGAGCGAGTGTGGTCAACGCAGGCCCTCCTGGTGAACGGCAAGCCGATCGGCCGCCAGCGCGAGCAGCTCCGGAGCGGCGGACAGGTACCAGTAGGTGTGCTTGGGATCGACGTGGCCAAGATAGGTCGACAGACGCGGCAGCATGGCCCGCACGTCGGCGCCGTTGCGATACCAGCCGAGCAGGGTGGTGACCGCGAAGGTGTGGCGAAGATCGTGAATCCTCGGTGTGCAACCCGGTGACCGCGGGGTCAGCTCGGCCTGTCCGACCAGCCGGTGGAAGACCTCCCAGACCCGCTCGTAGCGCAACCGGAACCCGCGGGTCGAGAGCAGCAGAGCCGATGTCCGTGGATCCGGCTGCAGCCGGTCGCGCAGGTCCAAGTAGGCACGCAGACCGGTGCTGGCGCTCGGGTGCAGCGGTAGCTGGCGGGACTTGCCGAACTTGGTGCCATGCATGGTCAGCAGACCGAGCCCCTCGTCGAAGTCCTCGCGGTCGAGCCCGATCGCCTCTCCGACCCGCATCCCGGTGACCGCGAGCAGCCGGATCAAGGTCTGGTAGGTCGCGGCCCGCAGCGGGCCCGACAGCGCGCCGGCCGCATGGAGCAGGGCGGCGATCTCCGGGTCGGTGTAGAGGTAGGGGACGATGCGTCGGGAGCCGCCCGATATCAGCCCGCGGGGCGGCACCTGGTGGGCGGGGTCGAGTGCGTGCAGATAGACGGCGAAGCCACGGACCATCGACAGCCGCGCCGCCCACCAGCGCGGGTCCGCCGCGCTTGGGGCGCCCGCCCAGGCCAGAGCGTGCTCGATCGTCAGCGTCGCGGCGTTGTGCGCGGCGAGGTGGTCGGTGAACTGCCCGAGGAGCTTGGCGTGGCGTTCCATCTTGAACCCCATGGCCCGGCGGATGGCCAGGTAGTCCCGCAACTGCCGGTGCAGCCCGTTCACGCGAGGTCACCCGGCCAGGGTCGGGCCAGCGCGCGTAACCGTTCGTGGTCGACCTTCGCGTAGCCGGCGGTGCTCAGCGCGTGCCGGTGCCGCAGTACCTGCCCGATCTCCTCCAGCGACGCTCCCGCGTGCAGCATGGTGGTCGCCGCGGTGTGCCGCAGCCGGTGCGCGTAGATCGTCCCCAGACCACACCGGCGTGCGGCGCGGGCCACCAACTGGGTGACCGCTCCCCTCGTCAGAGCCCGATGCGGGGCCCGTGTGCCGAGGAACACCTCCCGGTCCGCGGTCGCGGCGGGTCGGAACCTGTTCAGATACGACACGAGGGCCTCGCCGACATCGGCCGGCAGCGGGAGGCGCTCACGCCGGTCGCCTTTGCCCACCACGGTGATCTCGCCGCGCCGCCAGTCGATGTCCTCCAGACGCAACCCGGCCACCTCGCCGGCGCGCAGCCCCAGTCGGGCCAGTAGCGTCATTATCGCCAGGTCACGCCGCCCGACAGCGGTAGCGGGGTCGCACGAGGCCAGCAGCATGCCGGCCTGCTCGGGCGTCAGATACTTCGGCAGCCCGACCAGTTTCCAGTTGGCGGCGGTGGGCACCGCACCCACCAGCGAGGCGCCGATCACCCCGCGCAGGTGCAGGAACCGCAACAGTGAGCGCAGGGCCGTGCCCGTGCGCTGCACCGTCGCGGGCGAAGCACGCTCGGTGCGGGCAAGCATGAACGCGGTGACCTCAGCGGCGGTCAACGAGTCCAGACCGAGCACGTCTCCGCAGACCCGGGCGGCCAGGAACGGGCGGACCAGGTCCGTATTGCGTCTGACGGTCAGCACGGACAGGCCCCGCTCCTGGGTCAGGTAGAAGGCGTAGTCGCTCAGCATCGCCTCCACCGGGCCGAGCACCTGCTGCCGCACGACCTGCGGGGCTGCCACCCCGACCGCCCGCAGGTGCTCCAGCAGCGGCCTCAGTGATCGGGCCGACCGCGCGTCCCGGTGCCCAGCCGCGCGACGATCCGCAACGAACCCATCCACGGTCTCGGCGTCCAACGCCGAGCCGTCCAACCCGCGCCCGCCCAACCAGCCGCTCAGGTCAGCCATCAGCCGCAGATGCCCGGCCCGTGACCCCTGGGCGTAGCCCCACAGCTCCAGCCGGGCAACGAACCCCTCCACGAACGGCGCCAGCGGGCCCGCGAACTGGATCGATGCAGGATCTCTCATGCTCTTCCCTCTCCGTGAGTAGAAGAGGCCGATCCTGCGCGCGATTATGCCAACCTCAGCGACCGGGACACCGCCGCCAGCAGCGGCCCTGGGCAGCACATCGACATAACCCGCACGTCCTCATAAGATGCCCTGCACACCCAGCGCGCCACCGCTGAGCACCTGGTCAGCGTCAAGCACGCCGACTACATCATGACGATCAAGGCCAACCAGCCGCGCCTGCTCGCCGCCGCACAGCAAGCACTATCCGGGCCAGCAAGCGAGTTCGTCGAGCACACCGAGGACGACCGAGGCCACGGCCGCACCGAAGAGCGCATCCTGCGCACGATCCCGGTGACCGACAACATGGGCATTGACTTCCCCCACGCCGCCCAGCTATTCCGGGTCATCCGCCACGTCGGAGACCTCGACGACCAACGCCGCACCAAAGAGGTCGCCTACTGTCTCACCAGCCTCACCCCAACCAGAGCGGATGCCCCTGAACTAGGAAAACTCCTGCGCGGTCACTGGGGCGCCATCGAAAACAAGACCCACTGGGTCCGGGACACCACCTTCAACGAAGACGCCTCCACCCTGCGCACCGGCACCGCGCCCCAAGCCATGGCGATCATCAGAAACACCCTCATCGCCGCGTTCCGGTTCACCGGATGGACCAACCTCAAACAAGCCCGCCGCCACTTCTCCCACGCCACCAGCCGATGCGTCGACCTCATCACCAAACCACTCAAAACGGTCAAAAATCAAACATGACGGAGCCCTGAGGTCGCAGGCTCGACGATGCCGTCAGGGAAATGCTGATCCAGACAGCCGATGAACCGCCCAAGAATCGCAATATTCACAGAGAAGGCGGGGATGCTGCGGATCGTGGCGGAAGACCGGAAGGTGTGTCGCACATTCAAAGAAAGGAGTTGTAATGAACTGGCATAGTTATTATGAGAATGGCCCGAATAAGCGTCGTCGTAAGGCGATACCGGCGTCGTGTGCGCTGCATCGGGGCCCGGTGGGTTTCGCGAATCTTCTGGTGAGCATGCAGGAGGGGTCAATTGTGCTTGATCCGCATGTCACGGGAGCTTGTGTGATGGCTCTTGATGAGGAGGGTGCCAGGACGCTGCTCTATATATTGACGGAGTGGCTGGGGTGATCTGGGCGGGGGAGTGGCGACGGTGGTGAGCTGTGCCGCTGCTGACCCGGGAGAACTGGGGAAAATGGCGCTATGCAGCGCCGGGGGAACGTCAGCAGAAGCACACAATGGCCGGGTGGTTGTGGTGGCGGCAGGGTTGCCCACGATTTCCCCTTCCAGGATCTACGGCGCACGGGTAACGGGCTTTGCGGCCAACTCGGGCGCGATGACGTGTGCGTTGATGCACCGGATGGGGCACGGCTCAATGCGCGCCGCGCTCATCCTCTTCCCATGATCGGATGGGGTCACTGTTTCGGCTGGTAGAGGCGGTGGAGCGGGCGACCGGGATCGAACCGGCATGGCCAGCTTGGAAGGCTGGGGCTCTACCATTGAGCTACGCCCGCATGCTCCGCGGCGGAGCGCGCCTAGCGTACCTGCTTCCCGCTCCGGGTAGGAAGTGCGGCGGCCGACGCGGGGGTTCCGGTCCTCGCGTAGGCTGCGGTCTGCACCAAACGGTGCACGGGGTGTGGCGCAGCTTGGTAGCGCACTCGCTTTGGGAGCGAGGGGCCGTGGGTTCGAATCCCGCCACCCCGACAGGGCGCCATGCATGTCGACGGCTCTGGTCGGGCGCCCCGGTGGGACGCCCGCGGCGCCGCCAGCGGGCTGATCCGCGAACTCGCCTACACTCGGCTCGCATCTTGTGTCCCGCGGCGACGGCTCAGCCGGCGCGTTCCCCCCTTTCCTCAAGGAGTACTCCGTGAAGAGCACCGTCGAACAGCTCACCCCGACGCGGGTGAAGATCAACGTTGAGGTGCCGTTCGACGAGTTGAAGCCGGACTTCGACCGCGCTTACCAGAAGATCGGTCAGCAGGTGCAGATCAAGGGATTCCGGCCGGGCAAAGCGCCGGCCCGCATCCTGGAGATGCGGGTGGGCCGCGGCGCGGTGCTCGAGGAGGTGGTCAACGGGGCAGTGTCGGCGAAGTGGGCCGAGATTGTCTCCGCTGGCGAGGTTCACCCGCTCGGCCGTCCAGAGATCGAGATCACGAAGATCGAGGACGGAGACCACCTCGCGTTCACCGCCGAGGTCGACGTCCGGCCCGAGATCGAGATGCCGGCGTTCGCTGAGATTGCGGTGTCCGTCGAGGGCATCGAGGTAACCGACACCGACGTGGACCAGGCGCTGGACGGGCTTCGCGGACGCTTCGGCACTGTCACCGTGGTCGAGCGTCCCGCAGCGCAGGGTGACATCGTCGCGCTCGACCTGTCGGCCACCGTCGACGGTGAAGAGGTCGCGGAGCTGGCGACCACCGATTTCTCTTACCAGATCGGCTCCGGCGGTTTCATCGAGGGCATTGACGACGCGCTGCTGGGGGCTGCGCGGGGTGACGAGCGTGTGGTCACCACCGTGGTCGCCGCCGGGGAGCATGCCGGGCGCCCGGCCGAGGTGACGGTGACGATCCAGGCGGTGAAGGAGCGAGAGCTGCCGGCGGTCGATGACGAGTTCGCCCAGATCGCCAGCGAATTCGACACCGTTGAGGAATTCCGCGCCGATCTGCGCACCCGGCTGCGCCGGGACAAGGTGCTGCGGCAGAGCACTCAGGCCCGGGACCAGGTACTCCAGGCGTTGCTTGCCGCCACCGAGGTCCCGCTCCCGGAGTCGATTGTCGACTCTGAGTTCCAGTCGCGCCTGCATGACGCCCTGCGTACCTTCGAGCACGACAAGAACCGCCTTGGCCAGTGGCTGGAGCAGCGGGGCCAGACTGAGGAGGAGTTCGAGGCCGACCTGCGCACAGGTGCGCGGGAGACAGTCAAGGCCAATCTCTTGCTCGACACGATCGCCGACGCGCAGCGGCTCTCGGTCAGCTACGACGAACTCACCGAGCGCATCGTCTACCAGGCGCAGCGCCGCGGCATCAGCCCCGCCGAGTACGCCCAGCAGGCTCAGGAATCGGGCGAGTTGCGTGCCATGTCCGCCAACGTTCGTCGCGTCAAGGCGCTGGACACCGTGGTGCGCCAAGCCACTGTCACGGACGGCGCCGGCAACACTGTCGATCTCGAAGCCCTGGACGACGCGGCGACCCCGGAGTAGTCCGGAGTGACCCGGCCCGGCGGCTGGCGTAACGCTCTGAGCGAACTGGGGGCGCGGCAGGACGTAGTCGGCCCCCACCTTCGTTAGGGTCGGCAGTATCCACAGCGTTTCCAGTCTTGGGTCACCAGTCCGAATCGATCTCGCGAGCCGGACTCTCACCCACCGCCGGTGGACCTGATCACAGAAGGCAGGCACACGTGAGCACCGACCACATCGCTTCGGCCGTGCCGCCGCGGGACGCCCCCGCGATGCGGGCCGCCACGGCTGGCCTCAATCTGACCGACTCGGTTTATGAGCGACTGCTGCGCGAGCGCATCATCGTGCTCGGATCCCAGGTCGATGACAACATCGCCAACCAGATCTGGGCCCAGCTCCTGCTGCTGGAGGCGGAGGATTCCAAGCAAGACATCCGGTTTTACATCAACTCGCCGGGCGGCTCGGTGACCGCGGGCATGGCTATTTACGACACCATGCAGTTGATCGAGCCCGACGTGGCGACCTATGCGATGGGCATGGCCGCCTCGATGGGGCAGTTCCTGCTGTCCGCGGGCACCCGGGGCAAGCGATACGCTCTGCCGCATGCCCGGATCCTCATGCACCAGCCGTCGGGCGGCCTGGGTGGTACCGCGGCGGACATCGCGATCCAGGCTGAAAACTTGAGCATGCTCAAGCGTGTGATGGCAGAGCTCACCGCCGAGCAGACCGGCCAGCCGGTGGAGCGGATCATCGCCGACTCCGACCGTGATCGCTTGTTCACCGCGGAAGAGGCCCGCGAGTACGGCCTCGTCGACCATGTCCTGAACCGCGACAACCAGCTGCGCGACACGAGCCGCTGAGCTTCGAGGAGTCCCGATGAACTACCTGCTTGGAGGCGCCATGCCCCACGATCGGATGTCTCGCGACCGGACTCCACAGGCACGATATGTCCTGCCCTCGTTCGTTGAACGCACCAGTTACGGGGTCAAAGAGTCCAACCCCTACAACAAGCTGTTCGAGGAGCGCATCATCTTCCTCGGCGTGCAGGTCGACGACGCGTCCGCCAACGACGTGATGGCGCAGCTGCTCGTGCTGGAGTCCACGGACCCCGACCGCGACATCATCATGTACATCAACTCACCGGGCGGGTCGTTCACCGCGATGACGGCGATCTACGACACGATGCAGTTCGTCCGGCCGGAGATCCAGACGGTCTGTCTCGGCCAGGCCGCCTCGGCTGCTGCGGTGCTGCTCGCCGCGGGTACGCCGGGCAAGCGGATGGCGGTGCCCAACGCCCAGATCCTCATCCACCAGCCGGCCATGGAAAATGTCTTCGGCCAGGCCTCCGACATGGAGATCCAGGCCGCCGAGATCCAGCGGATGCGCCGCCTGATGGAGGCGACGCTGGCGCACCACACCGGTCAGACCGTGGAGCGCATCCGCGCCGATATCGACCGGGACAAGTTCTTGACCTCCGCCGAGGCCAAGGCGTACGGGATCGTTGACGACATCACCCAGATCCGGAAGCTCTCCGCAGTCAGACTCTGACCCTGGGTTGGCCGACACGCCGAGCGAGCAGCGCAGGCGCGTCAGCTGGTCAATGTCAGAGAAGCTAGTCCTCCCGCGCGGCGGGGTCGGACGGGTACCGTCAAGCACACAGGCAGCCAGGCGCGCTGCACACCACGCGCCGGGAAGGACGAGAGGCCAGCGCCCATGGCACGGATCGGTGATGGCGGCGACCTGTTGAAGTGTTCCTTCTGCGGGAAGAGTCAAAAGCAGGTCAAGAAGCTCATCGCCGGCCCCGGCGTGTACATCTGTGACGAGTGCATCGACCTCTGCAACGAGATCATCGAGGAAGAGCTCGTCGAAGCGGGTGACGTCAAACTCGACGAACTTCCCAAGCCCAGCGAGATTCACGACTTCCTTGAGGCGTACGTCATCGGTCAGGACGACGCCAAGCGCACGTTGTCGGTTGCTGTCTACAATCATTACAAACGTATTCAGGCTGGCGAGAAGAGTCGCGACGACGATATCGAACTCGCCAAGTCGAACATCCTGATGCTCGGTCCCACCGGGTGCGGGAAGACCTACCTGGCCCAGACTTTGGCGAAGCTGCTCAATGTTCCGTTCGCCATCGCTGACGCGACTGCGCTCACCGAAGCGGGCTACGTCGGCGAGGACGTGGAGAACATCCTGCTCAAGCTCATCCAGGCCGCGGATTATGACGTCAAGCGAGCCGAGACCGGCATCATCTACATCGACGAGGTTGACAAGATCGCTCGTAAGTCGGAGAACCCGTCGATTACCAGGGATGTCTCCGGTGAAGGTGTCCAGCAGGCCCTGCTGAAGATCCTGGAGGGCACCACCGCCAGCGTTCCGCCACAGGGCGGTCGCAAGCACCCGCACCAGGAGTTCATCCAGATTGACACGACGAACGTCCTGTTCATCGTGGCCGGCGCCTTCGCCGGTCTGGACAAGATCATCGATGATCGGATCGGCAAGCGGGGGCTGGGCTTCGGCGCCGAGTTGCGGTCGAAGACCGAGATCGACAATTCTGACGTGTTCAGTCATGTCATGCCGGAAGATTTAATCAAATTTGGGCTGATCCCGGAATTCATCGGTCGGCTTCCGGTGATCGCCAGTGTGACGAATCTGGACAAGTGTTCGCTGGTGCAGATCCTCACTGCGCCCCGCAACGCTCTATCGAAGCAGTACTGCAAGCTCTTCGAGATGGACGGAGTGGAACTGGAGTTCACTGGCACCGCGTTGGAGGCGATCGCCGATCAGGCTATCCTTCGCGGTACTGGCGCGCGGGGGCTGCGCGCCATCATGGAGGAGGTGCTGCTTCCGGTGATGTATGACATCCCCAGCCGAACCGATGTGGCGAAGGTTGTCATCACGGAGCAGACCGTGCGGGAAAACGTGAACCCGACGATCGTGACCCGTCAACCGACCCGCCGCGAACGCCGCGAGAAGTCGGCCTGAGCGTGACTCAGCCCTCGGTTCGTAGCGGGGGTGCCGCGCTCCAGGCAGTCGAGGCCCAGCTGGACCTCCGGTGGCCGGAGAGCCGGATCGAGCCGTCGCTGACCCGGATCGCGGCTCTGGTCGATCTACTCGGCTCGCCGCAGCGTGCCTACCCGGTGGTTCACGTCGCCGGCACCAACGGCAAGACCTCGGTGGCCCGGATGCTGGACGCTCTGCTCTCCCGGTTCGGCCTGCGGGTGGGCCGCTACACCAGCCCGCACCTGCAGTGCGTCACCGAGCGGATCAGCCTGGACGGGGCGCCGATCAGCCCAGAGCGCTACGCTGAGGCGTACCGCGACGTCGAGCCGTACGTGGCCTTGGTCGATGCCGGATCGCCGGTGCCCATGAGCAAGTTCGAGGTGCTGACCGGGATGGCGCTGGCGGTCTTCGCCGACGCTCCGGTGGAGGCCGCTGTCGTGGAGGTCGGCCTCGGTGGCAGCTGGGACGCCACCAATGTCGTTGACGGCGCGGTGGCGGCGATCACTCCCATCGCCGTGGATCACGTCGAATACCTGGGCAGTGACATTGCGGGCATCGCCGCGGAAAAGGCTGGGATCATCAAGCCCGGCTCAGTGGTGGTGCTTGCGAAGCAACCGCCGGAGGTAGCCCGGGTGATCGCGGCTCGCAGCGTTGAGATGGACGCGACCGTGGCGAGTGAGGGCATGGAGTTCGGTGTGCTGCACCGTGCGGCTACTGGTGATGGGCAGTGGCTGAGATTGCAGGGTCTCGGTGGGGTGTACGACGAGGTCTTCCTCCCGCTGCACGGTTCCCACCAGGCTGGCAACGCCGCGCTTGCGCTGGCCGCCGCCGAGGCGTTCTTCGGCGCGGGTGCTAGCCGGTCGCTGGACATCGACGCGGTGCGCGACGCCTTTGCCACGGTGACCGCCCCCGGGCGGTTGGAGCGGGTCCGCACGGCGCCCTCGGTCATTCTTGACGGTGCGCACAACCCGCACGGCGCGTGCGCGCTGGCGAGGGCTCTGCGTGCGGATTTCAGCTTCCGCAGGCTGGTCGCGGTGGTCGGGGTGATGCGCTACAAGGACGCGCACGGCATTCTCGCGGAGCTGGAGCCGGTCGTTGACGACGTCGTGGTCACCGCCAGCAGCTCGCCGCGCGCGATGGACAGTGAAGACCTCGCGGTGGTGGCCCGGCAGGTTTTCGGTGAGTCTCGGCTGCGGGTGCGACGCCGGTTGTCCGACGCGATCGACACAGCCCTGGCGTCGATGGCTGAGTTCGATCAGGGCTCCGAGGCAGTCGCGGATGCCGCGGTTGTGATCACTGGGTCGATGGCGACGGTCGGCGAGGCGCGCGCCGTGTTCGGCCGGGAATCGGGGTGAGTGAGCCGCTGGCCCCGGTGGATCCGCTGCGCGGCTTGTCCGGCATCTTTGCGGGAATCCTGGTGATGGAGGCGATCGTCGTCGGACTGGCGCTGCTCGTCATCAGTCGGCTCGGGGGAGGCGGTCTGGGTGGTGGGCTGGCCGGCTGGTACACCGCCGCGCTGGCGCTGGCGATGGTCGCCGCCGCCTCCGTGCAGCGCCGCCCGTGGGGTTGGGGGTTAGGCGTGGCGCTGCAGGTCGCGATGGTTGCCGGCTGGTTTGCCCACCCCGCGCTGGGCGTGCTGGGCTTGCTGTTTATGCTCGTCTGGGGCTACCTGCTATACGTGCGATGGGCAGTGGCGGTGCGCGCGGACTGCGCTAGTCATGGACGTGATCGGAAGGAAGACAATGGTTAACATGCCTGATGTGGGTGTCGAGCGCACTCTTGTTCTGCTGAAACCTGACGCCGTTGCCCGGGGACTCACGGGCCGAATTGTCGCTCGATTTGAGGACGCACTCCTCAAAGTGGTTGGCGTGAAGATGAAGCATCTGGACGCGGAGTTCACCCGCCAGCACTATTTCGATCTTGAAGAACGTCTGGGTGCGGACGTTTACCGCACCACTGCGGAGTTCATGCAGACTGGCCCCGTGATCGCGCTCGTGCTCGAAGGCGTGGACGCCGTGCGCAAGGTGCGCACAATTATCGGTGGCACGTATCCCAACGAGGCGCCACCGGGAACCATCCGGGGTGACTTTGCGCATCAGACCAAGGCGTCATCTCAGCTCAGCGGCAAAGCGATCATCAACCTGGTGCATGCCTCGGGTAACTCCGTGGAAGCAAAGTATGAGGTTGCGCTGTGGTTCGGCGATGACGAGCAATTCGATTACGAGACGCTCGCCGAAAAGCTCGCTTATTGAACCCAGGGCGGCTCACAACACCGCGCGTCCGAGGGTGTCGGTGGCCCGGGGTGTCGGTGGCGCAGGGTGTCGGTGGCGCAGGGTAGCGTCGGGGCCGTGTCGGATTCGCTCGTGCAGGCGCGTGGGTTGCGCAAGCACTTCGGTGTGCACGAGGCAGTCCGGGGCATCGACCTCGACGTCCGGGCTGGCGAGGTGTTCGGTTTCCTGGGACCCAACGGAGCCGGCAAGTCCTCCACCATGCGCATGATCGGCTGTGTGTCCCCGCGCAGCGCCGGTGAGCTTCAGGTGCTCGGGATGGACCCGGATGCTGATGGCCCTCGGATTCGCGCCCGCCTCGGGGTGGTGCCGCAGCAGGACAACCTGGACGTCGAGCTCTCGGTGCGGGACAACCTGCACGTCTACGGCCGCTATTTCGGTATGTCCCGGGCCGTGGTGCGGGCCAAAGCCGTCGAGCTGCTGGACTTCGTACAGCTCACCGAGCGGGCCACCGGCCCGGTTGAGCAGCTGTCCGGTGGTATGAAGCGGCGACTGACCATTGCGCGGTCGCTGGTCAACTCACCGGAGCTGATGCTGCTCGACGAGCCGACCACCGGTCTGGACCCGCAGGCCCGTCACCTGCTGTGGGACCGGCTGTTTCGGCTCAAGCAGCAAGGCGTCACGCTGATCATCACCACGCATTACATGGACGAGGCTGAGCAGCTGTGCGACCGCCTCGTCGTGATGGACCACGGGCTGATTGTCGCTGAGGGCTCACCGCGCGAGCTCATCGCCCGTTACTCCACACGCGACGTCCTTGAACTGCGGTGCGAGCCCGGAGCGCAGCGGGGCTGGCGTGCGAAGCTGGATAGCCTGGCTGAGCGCGTCGAGGAGTTGCCGGACCGGCTGCTGCTCTACGCCGCGGACGGCGAGGCCGCGCTGGTCGCCGCGCACCAGCGCGGAATGCGGCCGGTGTCCAGCCTGGTCCGGCGATCCACCCTGGAGGACGTGTTCCTCCGGCTCACTGGCCGACCCCTGGTGGACTGAGCGACTGATGACCGCACATTCCAGTGGCCGGGTGTTGACCGGGTGGGGAGCCTCCTGGCGCGTGGTCGAAGCGCTGTGGACCTGGTATCGGCGCAACTGGCGGGCCACGGTCGTCTCCAGCGTGGTGCAGCCGCTGCTGTTATTGGTGGCCTTCGGTGTTGGTCTCGGGCGGCTGATCGGCACCAGCGCCAGCGCGGCGCAGGCCACCGGCGGGGTGCCCTATCTGGTGTATCTCGCGCCCGCTCTGCTGGCGGCCGGTGCGATACAGACCGCGGCTTTCGAGTCGAGCTATCCGATCTTCGCGTCCTTCACCTGGTGGCGCACTTACGAAGGCGTCACGGCCACCCCGATCACGCCCGGCCAGCTGGCTGCTGGGGAGCTCACCTGGATCGCGCTAAGGCTGACGCTGTCCGGTGCCGCTTACCTGCTGGTGATCGCGCTGTTCGGTGCGCTCCGGGGGCCCGGCGTGTTGCTCGCGTTGGTTTTCGCGGTGCTGTGCGGCATGGCGTTCAGCGCGCCGCTGGTTGCCTTCTCGGCGTCGCGGGAGCGAGAAGGGGGCGCGTTCGCGGCCGTCTTTCGATTCGTGGTGCTGCCGATGACCCTGTTCTCCGGGACTTTCTTCCCGATCTCGCGGCTGCCCAGGGAGGTCCAGCCGTTCGCCTGGATCAGCCCGCTGTGGCACGGCACCGAGCTCGCCCGCGGCGCCGCGCTCGGCACGCTGCGGTGGTGGCCCGCGGCGGGACACCTCGCTTATCTGATGGTGTTGCTGGTGGTGGGGGTGCAGCTGTCCCGTTGGCGGTTCCGGGTGCGGCTCACTCGATGAGCACGCTTCAGGGGTTGCCGGCGCAGGTGCGCACGCCGCGCGCCGGGCTGCTGTTGCGGGTGTTGCCGCCGGGACTGTACGCCGGCCGGGCCCGGATGCTCGTCGCGCGCTCGGCACTGGCGTCGCGAAGCGTCTGGCTGGCTCTGGTCTCCGGGTTTTTCGAGCCGCTGTTCTACCTGGCCGCGATGGGTCAGGGGCTGGGCAGCTTGATCGGCACCGTGGTGGGGCCGGCCGGGCAGCAGCTGAGCTATGCGGCGTTCATCGCTCCTGGGCTGCTGGCCGCCTCGGCGATGAACGGGGTGGTGTACGACACCACGTTCGCCGTCTTCTTGAAGATCAAGTACGCGAAGCTTTACGAGGCGATGCTCGCCACCTCGCTGGGTCCGGTGGACATCGCGCTCGGGGAGATCGGTTGGGCTCTGGTCCGGACCGGGATGTACTCGGCCGGCTTCCTCTCGATCATGCTTGCCGCCGGGTTGATCTCCTCACCGTGGGCGTTGCTGGCGCTGCCCGCAACACTGTTCGTGGCGTTTGGGTTCGCGTCGGTCGGGATTGCCGCCACCACGTTCATGCGCTCCTGGCAGGACTTCGACCTGGCCGTACTCGTGGCCCTGCCGATGTTCCTGTTCTCCGGGACGTTCTTTCCCCTGTCGGTATACCCTGCGGCGCTGCAGTGGCTGGTGCGAGTCTTCCCGCTCTATCACGCGGTGGCTCTGCTGCGCGGTCTGACGACCGGCGTCCTCGGCTGGTCAATGCTCGGGCACGTGGCGTACTTCATGGTGCTGGCCGCCGTGGGTGTCGTGGTGGCCTCCCGCCGCCTGACGGTCCTCCTCCTGCCTTAATGGGCACCGCTGGGCCGGGTTGGCGGTAGCCGAACACACCCCCACTATCCTGGGCGCCATGGCGGTCGAATCGGTGTTCAAGCAGCTTGAGCCACTTCTGCCGCGGGTCTCCAAGCCGGTGCAGTACGTCGGAGGTGAGTTGAACGCCACCGTGAAAGACTGGGACACCACCGTGGTGCGCTGGGCGTTGATGTACCCGGACGCCTACGAGGTCGGGCTGCCCAACCAGGGAATCATGATCCTCTACGAGGTGCTCAACGAGCAGCCCGACGTGCTCGCTGAGCGGACCTACGCGGTGTGGCCCGACTTGGAAGCGCTGATGCGTGAGCACGGTGTCCCGCAGTTCACCGTGGACTCGCACCGGCCGGTCGGAGCTTTCGACTTGCTTGGGGTGTCCTTCGCCACTGAGCTCGGCTACACCAACCTGCTCACCGCGCTGGACCTCGCCGGGATCCCGCCGCTCGCCAGCGCCCGCACCGACGGCCATCCCATCGTCATCGCCGGGGGCCACGCCGCGTTCAACCCGGAGCCGATCGCCGACTTCATCGACGCCGCGGTTCTGGGGGACGGCGAACAGGTGGTCCTCGAGATCACCGGGGTCGTGCGGGACTGGAAGGCCCGCGGATGTCCCGGCGGACGCCCGGAACTGCTGGATCAGTTGGCTCAGCTCGACGGCGTCTACCTGCCGGGCCACTATGACGTCAGTTACCTTCCCGACGGCCGGATCGCCGAAGTCGTCCGCAACACCGAGCGAGCCCCGCTGCGGGTGGCCAAGCGCACCACAATGGATCTCGACGAGTGGCCCTACCCGAAGCGGCCACTGGTGCCGATCGCGGAGAGTGTGCACGAGCGGATGAGTGTGGAGATCTTCCGTGGCTGCACCCGGGGCTGCCGGTTCTGTCAAGCTGGGATGATCACTCGTCCGGTCCGGGAACGGTCGGTGCGGGGCATCGGGGAGATGGTCGAAAGCGGTCTGGCGGCCAGTGGGTTCAGCGAGGTCGGGTTGCTGTCGCTGTCCAGCGCGGACCACTCGGAGATCCGCGAGCTCACCAAGGGCCTGGCCGATCGCTACGAAGGCAGTGGAATCGGCCTGAGCCTGCCGTCGACCCGAGTGGACGCCTTCAACATCGACCTCGCCAACGAGATTTCCCGCAACGGCCGTCGTTCCGGCTTGACGTTCGCTCCCGAGGGCGGCTCCGAGCGAATCCGCCGGGTGATCAACAAGATGGTGTCCGAGGAGGACCTCATCCGCACCGTCTCCACCGCGTTCGGCGCGGGCTGGCGGCAGGTGAAGCTGTACTTCATGTGCGGGCTTCCCACCGAGACTGACGACGATGTGCTGCAGATCGCCCAGCTGGCGCATCGGGTGATCCGGGCCGGCCGGCAAGCCAGCGGCAGCCAAGATATCCGGTGCACGATCTCGATCGGCGCCTTCGTGCCCAAGCCGCACACGCCGTTCCAATGGGCTGCCCAAGAGCATCCCGATGTCGTTGATCAGCGGTTGAAGCTGCTCCGCGCGGAGATCAACAGTGACCGCAAGATCGGCCGCAATGTGGGCATGCGCTACCACGACGGGAAGCCCTCGCTGATCGAGGGGCTGCTGTCGCGGGGAGACCGGCGGGTCGGCCGGGTGATCGAGCGAGTGTGGCGCGAGGGCGGACGGTTCGACGGTTGGAGCGAACACTTCCGCTACGACCGGTGGGTCGCGGCCTGCGCGGCCGAGCTGGAGCCCCAGGGAGTGTCGCTGGAGTGGTTCACCACCCGCGAGCGTGGTCGCGAGGAGATCCTGCCCTGGGATCACCTGGACTCCGGCTTGGACGCCGACTGGCTCTGGGACGACTGGCAGGACGCGCTGGCCGGCCGAGAGCAGGACGACTGCCGGTGGACCCCCTGCTTCGATTGCGGGGTCTGCCCGTCGATGGGCACCGACATCCAAATCGGACCTATCCACGTCGGCCCCATCCACATTGGACGCAGATGAGCCCTAACCCCTCCGCGGCTCCGGTCTGCAAGGTGCGGCTGCGTTATGCCAAGCGGGGAAAGCTGCGGTTCACCTCGCACCGTGACGTCGCCAGAGCCTTCGAGCGGGCGTTTCGGCGGGCTGGTCTGCCGATGGCGTACTCACAGGGTTACAGCCCGCATCCGTTGGTCTCCTGGGTGGGTGCCGCACCCACGGGGGTGGCCAGCGAGGCGGAATACGCCGAGATCGCGCTCGTGCGCCGCGTCGATCCCCGGGTGGTCTGTGCCGAGCTCGACGCGGCACTGCCCGATGGGCTCGCCGTGCTCGAGGGGGTGCTGGCTGGCCCCGGCGGTCTCGCCGAGCGGATCGAGGCCAGTGCCTGGCGCATCGAGGTCCGGGGGGTGGGTGGTGAACAGTTGCACCAGGCTGCCCACACGCTGCTTGCCACCTCAACACTGCTGGTCGAACGGGTCACCAAGGACGGCCGGCGATCGGTCGACGCGCGCGGCGCAATCGTCTCGCTGGAAGTCGATGATTGCGCCGCGGTGTTGCCTGCGCCCGATCCGCTCGGCCGGTGTGGGATACTGACGGCGGTCGTGCGACAGGTCAGCCCTGCGGTACGACCCGACGATGTGCTGAGTGCGCTCGGCGCCGTCGCCGGACTTCCGTCGTCGGTGCTCGTGAAAGCGATCCGGACTGCGCAAGGCCGGCTTGACGACGACGGGGGTCTCGTCGATCCGCTCGCTGCGGACCGGGTGTTCGCCCGAACGGCTATGGCCCTGGATGGTGTGGCGCAATCCGACGACCGGTCGGCTCAGTACGACGTCGCGGGACACACCGGTTGACCACTCCGAACCACGGAGCTGCCGGCGCTAGACAGGATTTCCGTCGTCGGACTCGGCGGCGGATAACGCACAGGGCCCCTGCGCGGCCGCGTTCTGACAGGTCGGGACGCGCCCGGGGGCTGGAGGAGTTGAATGGCGAACATGACAACGCCCGCCGGAGGTATCGGCGGGGACCCAGACGCACCCGAGATCACCGCGTCCGACTGGCCTGACCTGGCGTTCTCGTTGCCGGACAAATTGCGCGTGCATGCCTTGGCCAAGCTCCTCGCGGTGAGCAGCAAGGACGTCCTGGCCGCGCTGGCCGAGCTCGACATCGTGGTACGCGGCGCGCAGTCCAGCATCGACCGCGAGGCGGCGTTGCGGGTGCTGCGGGTGCTGCTGCCAGATCCTGAGCCGGACCCACTGGAGATTGACGAGGTGGCGCGGCGAAGCGCGCCGGAGACACCCCTGCCGCCGGTGGTGCACGCGCCGGCTCGGCCGGCGGTGTGGAATTCTTCGGCGCCAGTGTTCCTCCCGCCAGCCCCGTTCCTCCCGCCAGTTCCGCCGCACGAGACGGCCGATGCGCCTGATGACCCCAATGCCGTGCATGAGGTGGGCGACGATGACGCCGATGCGGACGAGGCGGAGACCGACGGGGCCACCCGCCGCCGCCGGCGGCGGGGCCGCCGTGGCCGTGGCCGCAGCAAGGTCGGTGTAGACGGCGAGGGCGTCCCGATCGCCCAGGGTGACATCGCCCGGGGTGATATCACGCAAGGTGACAGTGACGACCGAGACGAAGAAGACGAACAGGACTCCTCGGGCGAGTTGACCGAGGATCAGGTGCTCGAGGAGCCCAACGGGAGCGTGGCCCGCCGCCGCCGCCGCAGGCGCCGCCGGGACGGCGGCGCTGATGATGCCGTGGTCAGTGAGGACGACCCACCGGACACCGTCGTGCATGTCCGGGAGAGCACCGCCCGCCCGCTGGTCGAGGACGAGGTGCAGTCCATCCGCGGCTCGACTCGTCTGGAGGCCAAGCGGCAGCGCCGACGCGACGGCCGGGAGGCCGGCAGGCGGCGGGTGGCCATCCTGTCCGAATCGGAGTTTCTCGCCCGGCGCGAGGCCGTCGAGCGCACCATGGTCGTGTGCGAGGGACCCGAGAGCACCCAGATCGGGGTGCTCGAGGACGACATCCTGGTGGAGCATTTCGTCACCACGTCGGGTTCCGGGTCGCTGGTCGGCAACGTCTATCTCGGCCGGGTGCAGAACGTGCTGCCCTCCATGGAAGCCGCGTTTGTGGACATTGGCCGGGGCCGCAACGCGGTGCTCTACGCCGGTGAGGTCGACTGGGATGCCGCCGGGCTCGAAGGCAAGGCACGCCGCATCGAGCAGGCGCTGTCCAGCGGCGACAGTATTCTCGTGCAGGTCACGAAGGACCCAGTGGGCCACAAGGGCGCGCGGTTGACCACCCAGATCAGCCTGCCCGGTCGGTTCCTGGTGTACGTGCCGGACGGACGGGCGACGGGGATCAGCCGCAAGCTTCCCGACATCGAGCGCAAGCGACTCAAAGAGCTGCTCAAGCGGATCGTCCCCGAGGATGCCGGAGTGATCATCCGGACTGCCTCCGAAGGAGTCAGCGAGGAGGAACTGGCCCGCGACGTTCGCCGGTTGCAGGCTCAATGGGAGGTCATCCAGAACCGCTCAGGTGTCGCCGCGGACAGTTCCCCGGAAAGTTCCCCGGGCAGAGCCAGGGGCAAGGGCACCGCTCCGGAGCTGCTTTACGAGGAGCCCGACCTGCTGGTGAAGGTGGTGCGGGATCTGTTCACCGAAGACTTCCGCGAGCTGGTCGTCCAAGGCGACGGAGCCTGGGACACCGTGGAGGGTTACGTCAGCCACGTTGCCCCGGACCTGATGACCAGGGTGCGCAGGCATGCCGGTGTGGGCGACGTGTTCGCCGAGTTCCGGATCAACGAGCAGATCACCAAGGCGCTGGACCGCAAGGTGTGGCTGCCCTCCGGCGGATATCTGATCATTGACCGTACCGAGGCGATGACCGTGATTGACGTCAACACCGGCAAGTTCACCGGGTCGGGCGGCAACCTGGAGGAGACCGTCACCCGCAACAACCTCGAAGCCGCGGAGGAGATCATCCGGCAACTTCGGTTGCGGGACATCGGCGGGATCATCGTCATTGACTTCATAGACATGGTGCTCGAGTCGAATCGGGACTTGGTGCTGCGTCGGTTGACCGAATGCCTGGGCCGGGACCGCACCCGTCACCAGGTCGCCGAGGTCACCTCATTGGGCCTGGTCCAAATGACCCGGAAGAAGGTGGGTACCGGGCTGTTGGAGGCGTATTCCAGTACTTGCGAGCACTGCAAGGGACGCGGCGTGGTGTTGGCTGCGGAACCAGTGAACGTCCGAAGCCAGGAGGTTGTGTCGTCTTCTGGTTCGTGTGTGGGGGCGCAGTCGGTGGCCAGGGACGCCGGTGCTGTGAACGGCCGTCGCTCCAAATCCCGTGGGCGTGCGGCGGGAACCGCCCTTGCGGCACCGGAGCAGGCGCAGGACTTGCCCGCTGCGGGGGTTGCGCCGTTGCCAACATCGGCGGATGGCCCGTCGGCGCCGGACGCTGCCGAACCCGCTGAGTCCGGCGCGCCGGCAACCCAGGTGGTGCCGGT
>JBOHFJ010000036.1:0-19603 GCA_050699655.1 Pseudonocardiaceae bacterium | reverse complement strand
CCGACGTCCAGTCCACCCTGGAAACCCCGGTCTCGGTGCACCTCAACGGCTGCCCGAACTCGTGCGCCCGGGTCCAGGTCGCCGACATCGGGCTCAAGGGCCAGCTGGTCACCGACGCGGCGGGCAACCAGGTCGAGGGCTTTCAAGTACACCTGGGCGGCGGGCTCGGGCTGGACAGCGGCTTCGGCCGCAAGCTGCGCGGGCACAAGGTGACCTCCACCGAGCTGGCCGACTACGTGGAGCGGCTGGTCCGCGGTTATGCGCACCAGCGCGCGCCGGGCGAACGGTTCGCGCAGTGGGTGGCCCGCGCCGATGAGGAGGCTTTGCGATGACCGACGTGGAGACCGTCGACCTGGAGCGGCTGGCCCTGCGAGCCGGCCGTGAGCTGGATGCGGCACCCGCACTGGAGATCGTGCGCTGGGCGGCGCGGACCTTCGGTGCCCGGTTCGCGGTGGCGTCGTCCATGCAGGACGCCGTGCTGGTGCACCTGGTGTCCCGGGTCGCGCCGGGCGTCGACGTGCTGTTCCTGAACACCGGTTACCACTTCGCCGAGACCCTGGGTACCCGTGACGCGGTCGCGGCGACCCACGACGTCAACCTGATCACCGTGACGCCCCGGCAGACCGTCGCGGAGCAGGACGTCGTCTACGGGCCCCGGCTGCATGACCGCGATCCCGACCGGTGCTGCGGGCTGCGCAAGGTGGCGCCGCTGGAGCGCGCGCTGGAGCGCTATGACGCCTGGGCCACCGGGCTGCGCCGGGTCGAGGCACCGACCAGAGCCGGCACACCGGTGGTGTCTTACGACGCCCAGCGGGGCAAGGTCAAGGTCGCCCCGATGGCGGCCTGGAGCGACGCCGACCTCGAGGACTACATCGCCGAGCACGCCGTCCTGGTCAACCCGCTGGTGGCCGCGGGTTACCCGTCGATCGGCTGCGCCCCGTGCACCCGGGCGGTGGCTGCCGGGGAAGATCCCCGGGCCGGGCGCTGGGCCGGCTCGGCCAAGACCGAATGCGGGATCCACCAATGAGCCGGGGTGTGGTATGACTGCGACCATAGCGGCACCGTCTACAGTAGAGAGTGATCACTTGGCGGCGCTGGAGTCCGAGGCGGTGCACATCATCCGCGAGGTGCTCGCCGAGTTCGACCGGCCGGTGCTGTTGTTCTCCGGTGGCAAGGACTCCGCGGTGCTGCTGCACCTGGCGCTGCGCGCGGTGCACCCGGCGCCGCTGCCGTTCGGGCTGCTGCACGTGGACACCGGGCACAACTTCCCCGAGGTGATCGCCTACCGGGACCGCCTGGTCGCGGAGCTGGGGCTGCGGCTGCACGTGGCGGCGGTGCGGGACTGGATCGACGACGGGCGGCTGACCGAGCGCCCCGACGGCACCCGCAACCCGCTGCAGACCGTCCCGCTGCTGGACACCATCAACTCGCAGCGCTTCGACGCCGTGTTCGGCGGCGCCCGCCGCGACGAGGACCGGGCGCGAGCCAAGGAGCGCATCGTCAGCCTCCGCGACGCCTTCGGCGGCTGGGATCCCCGCCGGCAGCGCCCGGAGCTGTGGAGTCTCTACAACGGCCGGCACACCGCCGGTGAGCACGTCCGGGTCTTCCCGCTGTCCAACTGGACCGAGCTGGACGTCTGGCGCTACATCGCCCGCCGCGACGTCCCCATCCCGAGCCTCTACTACGCGCACCAGCGGGAGGTGTTCGCCCGGGACGGGATGTGGCTGACCGCCGGTGAGTGGGGCGGCCCGCGCGAGGGCGAGCGGTTGGCCACCAAGTCGGTGCGCTATCGCACCGTCGGGGACGCCTCCTGCACCGGCGCGGTGGAGTCCACCGCCGCGACCATCGAACAGGTGCTCACCGAGGTGGCCGCCAGCCGGGTCACCGAGCGCGGTGCCACCCGGGCCGATGACCGGCTGTCCGAGGCCGCGATGGAAGACCGCAAGCGCGAGGGCTATTTCTGATGCCCAGTTTGCTGCGGCTGACCACCGCCGGTTCCGTCGACGACGGCAAGTCCACGCTGGTCGGGCGGTTGCTGCACGACACCCAGTCGATCATGACTGATCAGCTCGCCGCGGTGGGCCGGGCCACCGCGGCCCGCGGCGGTGGTGAGCCGGATCTCGCGCTGCTCACCGACGGGCTGCGTGCCGAGCGGGAGCAGGGCATCACCATCGACGTCGCCTACCGCTACTTCGCCACCCCGACCCGCACGTTCGTGCTGGCCGACTGCCCCGGGCATGTGCAGTACACCCGCAACACGGTCACCGGGGCCTCCACCGCCGAGCTCGCCGTGGTGCTGGTCGACGCGCGCAACGGCATGGTCGAGCAGACCCGCCGCCACCTCGCCGTCATGGCGTTCCTGCGGGTGCCGCACGTGGTGCTCGCGGTGAACAAGATGGACCTGGTGGGCTTCGACGAGCCGACGTTTCGCCGCATCGAGGCGGACTTCGCGGCGGCGGCTCGCTCACTGGGCGTGCCGGATGTGCTGACCGTGCCGGTGTCGGCGCTGCGTGGCGACAATGTCGCGGCCCGCAGCGTGCACACCTGGTGGTACTCAGGGCCGACGCTGTTGGAGCACCTGGAGGCAGTGCCCACCGGGCGGGACGCGGTGAGCGAGCCGATGCGTTTTCCGGTGCAGCTGGTGCTGCGCCCCCGCACCACGGCGCACCCCGACTACCGGGGCCTGGCCGGCCGGGTCGCCTCCGGGGTGCTCGAGGTGGGCGACGACGTCATCGCCCTGCCCTCCGGAGGCCGCTCCACCGTGGCCGGCATCGACACCCTCGAGGGCCAGCTGCCGCGCGCCGCCGCCGGCCAGTCGATCACCGTGCTGCTCGCCGATGACCTCGACGTCGGGCGTGGCGAGGTGCTGGCCCGCCCGCACCAGGCGCCGCGAGTGGTCACCGAGCTCGACGCTGACCTGTGCTGGCTGGCCGACCAGCCACTGCGGGCCGGCGCGCGGGTGCTGGTCAAGCACGGCACCCGCACCGTCCGCGCGATTGTCACCGAGCTGACCGGACGGCTGGACCTGCACACCCTGCGCCACATCGACCCGCCCGGAGCGCTGGCGCTCAACGAGATCGGCGGCGCCCGGATCCGACTCGCCCAGCCACTGGCCGTGGACTCCTACGCCACCCACCGCCACACCGGCGGCTTCCTCGTCATCGACACCGCTGACGGCAACACCCTCGCCGCCGGCCTGGTCGGCTCTGATTCGGGCACTGTCCCGCAGTTAGGGTGTGATGGGATGGGTCCCCAGTAGATCCTCAATGAGGGACTCCGCCCCTTGAGTTCGCATCAAGGTCCCCGCCCGGGGGCTCCGGTCGTGACTGAGCGTTGTGGCTGAGAAGTGGGTCGCGTAGCCTTGCGACACCTCCATGCTGAGGTGCCTGCCCCGGGGTCGCTCTCCGAGGCCCTCGGTGGTGGAGACTCGGGGAGGTCCTGATGGACGCTGAGGAATCGGACGCGATCGGCCGCCGGGTCAGGAGAATCCGGAAGGCTCGGGGCAAGACGCTGGAGGTGGTCGCCGGGCTGGCCGGGACCAGCACGGCGACGCTGAGCCGGATCGAGACCGGCAAGATCCCGCTGGACAACCTGAGGATGATCGTGGCCCTGGCGAGCGCGCTGGAGGTCGCCCCCAGCGAGCTGACCCGGCTGCCGGTACCCGCCCCCGCCAACGGGCACACCGACTCCACCACCGAGGCGGTCCGGCTGGCGCTGGACTCGATCGACATCGAGCGCCCCGGCGGGATCGTGTTGCCAGCCGCGGTGCTGCGGGAGCAGGTGGCCCAGATCGACCAGCAGCGGCGGGCCTGCCAGTTCGCCGAGGTCGCCACCGAGCTGCCCGGGCTGATCCGCAACCTGCACACCACCCTGGCCACCGGCACCGACCACAGCGAACTGCTCGAGCTGGGCGTCTACCTGCATCTGCATGTCACCCGCACGTGGCTCATCGCAGCGGTCGCGCCCGCCGACCTGCTCCGCCGAGCCGTCTTCCTAATCCGGCGCCTGGCCCAGGAACGCGATGCGGCCACCACCCTGGGCGCGGGCATGTTCGCCGTGGCCGACGCGCTGCTGGCCGGCGGCGCGTTCCCGCTGGGTCAAGCCGAGCTGGACTCGATCACCCTGCCGTCGACGACCGCCGCCACCGCCGGTCTGGTGGCCCGAGTCACCGAGACCCACGCTATTGCCGCCGTACTGGACGGCCGTCCGGGCGATGCGGCCGCTCCGATGGAGGCCGCCGCGGAGCTGGCCGAGCGGTTCGGCGCCACCGGAGCCCCCGACTCCCTGGGGTTTTTGATCGGTCCGCTCGACGTGGGCATCATGCGGATGTGGCTCGCGCTCGAAGCGGACGAGCCCGACCAGGCGGCCAGCATCGCGCGGGGCGTCGACCCCGAGCGCCATCCCTTCCCGGTGGACCGGGCGCACTACTGGATCCACTACGGCCGCGCGCTGTCCCGGCTGCGGGGGCGCCGCGATGACGCTGTGTGGGCACTGCGCACCGCGGAGGATCTCTTCCCCACCAAAGTGCACCGAGATCCAATGGTCCGCGAGGTGCTCGCCGAGCTACTAGCCCACGCGCGGCGAAACGTGGCGGGTCGGGAGCTGCGGAGGATGGCCTTCCGGGCAGGTGTGTCCCTGTAGCCCATTCGGGTAGCCCTGCGTCGATCATTCAGCTCTGGGTATCTCAGTCGTTGGTGCCGAGTCACGATCACCAACCACGACGCTACAACTCGCCGGCTCGAACATTCTGAACTTCTTCAGGATGCGCGCAAGCTGTCATGAGCGTAGTTCGCGGCTGAAGAAACTCCAGGCGGTTGCCGAAGGGGTCGGCGGAGTAGAAGCGGTCGTGGCCAGGGAACTCGCCGTCCCACGTGACGGGGTAACCAGCCTGGTGCAGCCGCCGCGCGAGGTGATTGAGGCCCTCCACGAGCAGTCCAGGGTGGGCCTTGCGAGCGGGGACGAAGGGGTCCTCGACGCCGAGGTGGATCTCCAGGTCGCCGCCGCGGAACCAGCAGCCGCCGCGGGCAGCCAGGACCGGAGGCTTGTCGAGTTCACCCATGCCCAGCACGTCACCCCAAAACGCGCGGCACCGGTCCTCTCCACCGCGCGGGATCGCCAGCTGCACATGGTGGATCGGCAGCAATGCGAAGCCTCCGATCGGGCCGGTCTGACTGGTAGTCGTGTCGGTTTCGGGCATGGGTAGGCCTCCTTGCTGGCGCAGCCGGTCACCTTGCCCGCAGCGCTTGCTTGATGATCATAGCGGTTCGGGGTGTCAATCCCTCCTTTCCGAAGTGGATCGACTTACGTGGATCTCCTCATCATCGTCGGTCAGTTCGTAGCCGGGCAGATCCGCGCTGGGTGGCTGTCGCCGTTTCGCTTCCGGTCGCCTCAAGACCCAGATACACCATGAGCAGGCCATATCACCCCACTTTGGGCCCGGGGCCAGCTATCGGAGCGCTGGGCCTATCTGAGCCGGCCGGTGATGGCGCGGGCGAGGGATGCCGCGTCCTGGCCGGGCTCGGGTACCACGAGGCCTTCCTGGAGGAGCACGGCCAAGCCGTGCACGAGTGACCAGGCTGCGAGCACCATTCCGGGCTCGGCCGGGGTGCCGGCCTGCTGCGCGGCCCCGCGCAGCAGGGGCACGCGCGCCTGGTCACGTGCGGTGGTGAGGTCCTGGTCGTCGGCGAGTACAAGGCCTGGGCTACGCATCACGGCGAAGTGGGCGGGGTGGGTGGTGGCGAACACCACGTAGCTCACACCGAGCTCGGCAAGCTCGGAGCTCCGCGCCGCGGTGTCGGTCAGGGCGGCGGCCAGCATCGACCATCCCTGCGCGGCGATTGCGGTGAGCAGTCCGGTCTTGTCCTTGAAGTGGTGGATGGGGGCGGCGTGCGATACCCCGGCCCGGCGGGCGACCTCACGCAGGCTGAGCCTGGCGGGCCCGCGCTCGTTGATCAGTTCCAGCGCGCTGTCGAGCAGCGCCCGGCGCAGGTTCCCGTGATGGTAGGGGCGCCCCTGATCGCTCATAAGTCAGCAGCCTACCGCATATCTTTACGTTGACAAGATTCGATAGCCCAGGTAATCTTTCCAGTGACAAGATTTGCGAGCGGATGGGCGAGTGCTGGGAGGCCACGCCATGAGCAACGACTACCTTGAGGGCAACTACGCACCGGTGCGGCGGGAACACACGCTCACCGAGCTGGCGGTGACCGGTGTCATCCCAGCGCATCTGGACGGACGGTATCTGCGCATCGGGCCGAACCCGATCGCCGAGGTCGACCCGGAGACCTATCACTGGCTCACCGGCGATGGCATGATCCACGGGGTGCGCCTGCGAGAGGGCAAGGCCCAGTGGTACCGCAATCGTTGGATCCGCACCCCCGCCGTGGCGCGCGCACTCGGCGAGCCCACACCCCGCCGCGCCCCCAGCCGGACCGGGCTGGAGTCGTTCGGGGCCAACACCAACGTGCTCAGCCACGCCGGCCGCACGCTGGCCTTGGTGGAGGCCGGGTTCACCAACTACGAGCTCACTGACGAGCTGAACACCGTGGGGCCCTGCGACTTCGAGGGCACCTTGCGCGGCGGCTACGCCGCGCACCCCCAGCGTGACCCGGACACCGGGGAACTGCACGCGGTCTCCTACTCCTTCGGCCGGGGCAACCGGGTGCAGTACTCGGTCATCGGCGTCGACGGGCAGGCCCGGCGCACCGTGGATGTCGAGGTCACCGGCGCTCCGATGATGCATAACTTCTCGCTGACCGAAAACCACGTCGTGTTCTACGACCTCCCGGTCACCTTCGATCCCCGCCAGGCAGCCGCTATCACCGTGCCGCGCGGCCTGCGGGCACCGGCACGGTTAGTGCTCTCCGCACTCATTGGCCGGGTCCGGATCCCCGACCCGATCCGGGCGATGATGGGGAAGGCAGCGCGCGGGAACGCGCTGCCCTACCGGTGGGACCCCCGCTATCCGGCACGCGTCGGCGTCATGCCGCGCACTGGCGGCGCAGGTGAGGTCCGTTGGTTCGACGTCGAGCCCTGCTACGTCTTCCACCCGCTCAACGCCTACGACGAGGGCGACTCGATCGTCCTGGACGTCGTGCGGCACCCGAAGATGTTCGACACGGACTTTCACGGGCCCAACGAGGGTCCCACCACCCTGGACCGCTGGACCGTCGACCTCGCCGATGGCAAGGTCCGCGAAACCCGCCTTGATGACCATTCGCAGGAATTCCCCCGCATCGACGACCGGCTCGTCGGCCGACCGCATCGCTACGGGTACGCCATGCAGATATCCAGCACCGGAAGCATCGTCGGCGACTCGGTGCTCAAGCACGACCTGCACCGTGACCAGACCACCGCCCGGCGGCTGGGCACCCACCAGCGCGTCGGCGAGTTCGTCTTCGTCCCCCATTCGCCGCAGGCCCCTGAGGACGACGGGGTACTCATGGGATTCGTCTACGATATCAACACCGACCACAGCAACCTCACCCTGCTCGACGCCGCCACCCTCGAAACGATCGCCACAATTCACCTGCCCACCCGAGTCCCCTACGGCTTCCACGGCAACTGGGCACCCACCACACCCTGACCAAACAGGAGACCGGACTCAAATGGATCCAACGACGACATTTCCTTGAGCTTCTACGCCAGCACCTGAATAACCCTCGCCGAGTCCAGGTACCGCTGATCTTCTTGGCAAACCGCAAGACGACGAGGTAGTTGATGATGCGCGCGTTGGCGTCCCCTGAGGGCTGCATGGTCAGTGTCGTGAACACCATGGTGCCAATCTGGGGCCTTGGGGCGGCGCGTTCCTGCGACACGCCTGATATCGGGTATCTCCTCGCCGACCCGGGCGACATTGAGCGGAAGGATGGCACCGACGTGCACCGGCACGGCTTTCACCGGAAGTCGCTGGCGTGGTCGGTGGCCCATTGCTGAAACGTCCGCGCCCGGGCTCCGCGAGTTGAATGACCACCTGCCCACCGACCTTGCCGGTTGCCCCGGTGACCAGAATCGTGCTGTTCTTTGCCATGAAGGATTCCTGCTTCCTTGGTCGCAGCGGGATCGTCCCGGCTTGATCACCAGCGACCGCATCGGCGGCAACCAACGCCGCTACCGCGGCGATGTCCTCTGCCGGATTGCCATGATTCGGGTGTCACAGCGTCGGACTAACCAGCACCGAAATCCGCGACGCACTCGCCGAACTGCCCACTAGCCAGCCTCCCGGCCCACACGACTGGCCAAGCACGCCACCGCGCCACCTGGGCGGCTACTGTCTGCCTGATCACACGCGGCGAGGCACTGGGGTGATGGGGATGAGCGAGGAACCCGATGGGCGGCCTGATCCGGTTGACCCGGAGCTGATCGACCGGCCTGACGTGCGCGGCATGCTGGCCGCCCACGACATCGGCGCCTTCTACCGGGTGCTGGGCGAGCACGGGTGGGGCCAGCGCCGGATCGCCAGGGCGACCGGGGCCCAGCAGTCCGAGATCTCGGAGATCGTCAGGGGTCGGCGGGTGCTCGGCTACGACGTGCTGGTGCGCATCGCCGCGGGCCTCGGCATCCCCCGGGAGCGCATGGGCTTGTCCTTCGGCGCTTACGCTGGGGAGGTTACGACCGCCACGCCCCCGGAAGAGGTTGATGAGGACGTGTTACGCCGGCACTTCGAGCACTTGCTGGCTGTGGGCGCGGCCGCCGCGTGGGGCGGCCAGCCCACGGGCTGCGGCACGCTGGCCCCCGACCTCGCCGTGCCCGCCGCGCCGGTGAACCTGCCGTCCCGGATCAGCCCGGCCGACGTCGCGGCGATCCGCGGCCAGACCGGGCAGCTGCGCGTCCTGGCCCGCAGCTACGGCGGGCAGGCCCGGGCCGCCGTCGCGCTCACGGAGTCGGCGGATCCGTGGCTCACCGTGGACGCCTCCGCCACCGCGCGGCGCGCCCTGCTGGCCGAGCTGTCCGATCTGCACACCATCACCGGATGGTGCTGCCACGACGTGGGTGCCGTTGCCCGGTCGCACTATCACTTCAGCCGGGCCGTGGAATTCGCGATCGACGCGGGCGATGCCTACCGGGGGGCGTACGCGATGCGGCACGCCGGGAGGATGCTCATCGACCGGTCCCAGCCGAACAACGCGCTCAAGCTGCTCCAGCTCGCCGACCTGGGGTTGAACGACGCGCCGCGCGAGGACCCCCGGGTGCCCGTGCTGCGATCGGAGTTGTCCGCCGTGTCCGGGTACGCGCTGGCCAGGCTGAACCCGGAGGTGTTCCAGAACCAGGCCCGCTCCGCTCTCGCCAAATCGCGGGACGGATGGGAGCCGCCCACGGGGCACGCGCGGGCGGACATGGACCTGACCACGGCGCAGACGCTGCTGCAGCTCGGTCAGCTCGACGCCGCCGAGGCGGCCGTCGCCACCTCGATCCAGACCTGGAAGCGGGGCACCGACCGGCGCGAGGGCGTGGTCGCGGACATCACCCTGGCCCGGCTGCACGTGCGGGCCGGCGAGCGCGACGGGCTCCCGCTCGCCGCCGCCGCGATCGACGACGCGGCCAGGTTGCGTTCCGGGCTGGTTCGCGAGCTGTGGCTGCCCTCCCTGGCCGACGCGCTGGACTCCCGGCCCAGCAGCGACGCCCGGGACCTGGCCCGCCGAGCCCGCGAGGTCGCCACCACCCGAGCCTGACACCACCATCGCGCGCTGGTCCCCTCACATCTGACCCGCCGTGACAGTCATGCCGCCCGAAGTCTTGACCGACGGCTAGTCGAGCATGCATACTATGGTTGAGACTCAACCACCGGAACGGAGCTAGCGATCACAGCACTAGGGCTGCCCAGCAAGCGCCCCCACATGGTTGCCCAGGCGGACGGTGCACAACGGGAGGATCGGTTAGGAGAATGGATCTCGACGACCTGCGCCGCATAAGTGAAGACGCGGAAGAATCCGCATTCCGGCTGGAGACCCTACCGCAGTATCTGGTACCTCAGGAAGCTGAGCGTTTCGCGATATGGAATTCCGGTGAGCCGCTGCCTCTCCGCACCCCCGAGAACAGCGAGTGGCTGGCCCGGCTGCAGCGTGATACCGCCAACGGGTTCCGGTGGTACCGGGTGCACATCCTGGACCAGCCGCTCACCTCCTACCTGCGCTTCGAACTCGACAGCTACTCGGAGGGAGCGGCAGTCGGTAACGAGATCTATGTCGCCGACCGGGACTCCCATCCCGAGTTGATGGAGTTGCACGAGGATTTCTGGCTCTTTGACGACGAGATCGCGGTGCGGATGATCTACGACGACGAAGGCCGCTTCCTGTACCCCGAACTCGTTGATGATATCGAGTCCTACATGCAGGTGCGGGACGCCGCATTGCACCACGCCGAACCACTGATCGACTATCTGGCTCGCAAGAACCTTACTTCGGAAAGCCCCAAAATTATTCTTGACCGACCCTAGTCGCTGCGCAACGACTTGACCAGCGAGTGGAGTACAGCGATGAAGTTGCGACAATTGCCCGAGATGCGTCAGGATGAAATATCACGCCTAGACCACTGGGAAGGCCATCAGCTCCCATCGCAGCGGGCTCACTGCTCGACACCCTCACCGGTATCGCTTGACCCACAAGAGAACACTATCCCACTACCTCGTTGCGCAGCCCGCGACGCGCAGATCGGCTAGTTAACGATGGACGTCGATGACCTCGTGCGCTTGATCGACAACGTGAAGATTTCCGCGTTTCGGCTGGAAACCTTACCGCAATACCTGGCACCACAGGAAGCCGAGGAACTTGCAGCTTGGCATGCGGGTCAGCCGCGCACACCACGGACTCCCAAGACTCACGAGTATCTGGCCGAAATCCAGCGTGACGTCGCACGGGGAATTCGCTGGTATCGGGTTCATATACTGGACCAGCCACTGACCCCTTACCTGCGCTTCGAGCTTTGCGGCTACCTGGCCAACCATGCAGCGGGCGAGGAGATCTATGTCGTCGATCGAGACACATATCCCGACCTAGGCGACCTACACGAGGACTTCTGGCTCTACGACGACAAGATTTTGGTACGGATGATCTACTCCGTTGAGGGCCATTTTCTACACCCCGAACGCATCAATGACATCGCGCCCTATAGGCAGGCACGGGACACTGCGCTGCACCACGCAGAACCGCTGAACGACTACCTGACCCGCAAGAACCTCACCCCGGACACCCTCAGAATAATCCCTTGACAGACACCAGCCGAGACAACACACTGGGTGTCACTACTGGACTACCGATCGGAGAAAAGCGATGGCGATACGACGACTATCCGGCGCATGTGAGGACGATGACGGAACTTGCCCTGGAATATGGGAAGATGACGAGTATCCCGAGGACGTCATCGCGGTGGCTCCTCTGCTCGACCCCTCACCGGTCCTACTCGGTCCCGGCGAGGGCGCTATCCGAATTCCCCGGCGACTTGTCCGCGACGCACGGATCCACTAGGCAACCATGGACCTTGACGACTTGCGCCGCATTGGTGGCTCCGCGAAAAAGTCAGCGTTCCGCCTGGAGACCTTGCCGCAATATCTGGTGCCTCAGGAAGCTGAGCGCTTTGCGATGTGGAACGCCGGGAAACTGATACCACCTCGCGCCCCAGAGAACAGCGAAATGCTAGCCCGCCTTCAGCGTGACGTAGCGCGCGGGTTCCGGCGGTATAGGGTGCACATCCTAGACCAGCCCCTCACCGCCTACTTGCGATTCGAACTTTATCTCTACTTAGACAGCGTGGAGGTCGGTAGCGAGATCTATGTCGTCGATCGAGACGACCACCCCGACCTAGCGGATCTACACGAGGACTTCTGGCTCTACGACGACGAGACCGCGGTACGGATGATTTACGATGACGAGGGCCACTTCCTGCACCCTGAACTCGTCGATAACATCGAGCCGTATCGCGATATGCGGGATGCCGCGTTGCGCCAGAGCGAGCCGCTGACCGACTACCTGGCGCACAAGAATCTCACTCGAGAGACCCTCAGAATGGCAGAATGAACGAATTGTCCGACGAGCGGCGTCGCATGGCCGAAGCGCTGCGCAACCTGCGTGTGGACACCGAGCTGTCCACCACCCAACTAGCCAGGCGGCTCGGCTGGTCGCAGTCCAAGGTATCCAAGACCGAACGTGGCGTCACCTTCCCACAGCGAGCCGATGTCGAGGCATGGGCGGCTGCAACCTGCGCTTCCGCCGAACTCGCCGCCGAACTGATTGAACTAGCCGACCAGGCTTCCATTGAGTTCACTGAGCGACGCCGCGTGCTCGCTCCCGGGCGACGCCGGGTGCAAGCGGAGATCCAGCGCTTGGAAGAAGCGGCATCGGTTGTTCGGGTATTCCAATCCAACATCATTGTCGGGCTGGCGCAGACCCGCGCTTATGTTGAGGCGATGTTCCGGACAGGCCGTAGGACGCCACCGGAACACCTTGACGAGGCGGTGGCATCCCGACTTGACCGCCAGGTGACGCTTGCCGACCAGAGCAAGCGGTTCGAACTGGTGATGGGCGAGGCAGCGCTGCGCCGCCGTCTCATTCCGCCAGGAGCGATGCGTACCCAACTAGAGCGGCTAGTTGAGCTTTCCCAGCAACCCAACATCGACCTGAGAATAATCCGCTTCGACATCGACGAGCGGGCGCACCAATACCACGGCTACTCGGTGATCGGTGACCCGGAGCTGGACGACGAGGCGATCGTGTGGATCACCACCGTGACCCGGACCTTGAGGATCCGAGGGGAGGCGGAGATCCATGAGTACATCGAGCACTTCGACAGGCTGCGGGCCGCCGCTGCGGAGGGTGAGCCGTTGCGGGCGTTCCTCCGCGAGCTGATCACCGAACTTCCGGAGACCTGAGCCGTCCCAGTCTTGACAATGTGATGACTTTTCGACTAGCTTAGTCTCAACAACGTAGCTAATGCTAGCCTTGAAGGGAGAGCGTCATGGAGGTCACACCCGAGCAGCACGACAGCACCACCGACAGTGGTTACGAGGTGCCGAGCTTGATCGAGCTGGGTTCGGTCGTGGCGGTGACGCAGGGCTCCGGCGATGCGGATACGGCCGACATGAAGCAGTGGTACAACTGAGCGGACTCCTGATGATGTTTGTTGGCCAGGTCACACCGGCATGGGGATCCACCGGTTCCAGGCACGAGCGGGAGTGGATCGCTGCCTGTCCGCTGAGGATCACCGACGAGGCAGGCCGACACCGCCACGTTGCCACGAGCGAGTTCATGCTCGACCTGGTCGGATTCAGCCCCGCCAGCGACGCGGAGCTGCTCGCGGTGGGCAACCGGTTCGCCCGCAACGGTGACCTGTTCGAACTGGACACGATCACCACCGGAAGTGGCGTGCTCGTGGTCCGCCAACCTCACCAAGTGGTTGTCGTGACCGACCTCGCCGGGGTGTGGCCAGTCTTCTACGCTACGGTGACTGGTTTGCTGATCTACTCCTCCAGCGCGGCGGTGATCGCCGCGCAAGTAGGCGGTGAGGTGGATGAGCAGTGGCTTGCCGCTCGGCTGCTCTGCGGTCCCGTCCCGGAAACGTGGTCGGCCGGCAGCCCGTACCGGCACGTCAGGGCGGTGCCGGCCGGTGGAATACTGTTGGTGAATTTCCGCGCACTGCCAGCGGTGGTACACCGTGAGCTGCCGCTGGCCTCGGTGGGGTTCGCTGAGGGGGCACAGCGGCTGGCCGGGGCGTTGACCACGGCGGTGCGCGGCCGGACGCGGGTCTACCGCGAGCTGAGCATGGATCTGAGCGGAGGTTTGGACTCCTCAACGGTGGCCGCGCTTGCCGCCGCCACCCGACGCGAGCCGGCTCCGCCAGCGATCACTGTAATCGCCGAGGAGCTGGGCAGCGACGATCCGGCGCACGCCCGGCTGGTCGCGACCGCGATCCCCGGCCTGCGGCACCGTGAGCTGCCGCTACCGCGCGAGGTGGATCCGTATGCCGCGCTGGCCGAGATGCCGCACACCGATGAGCCTTTCCAGGATGTGTCGATCTTCGCTCGGCTGCGCTGGTGGATGGCCGCAGTCAACCAGCTAGGCGGTTGGACGCACCTGAGCGGGGACGGCGGCGACGCCGTGCTTCTGGCACCGCCCGCCTACCTCGCCGACCTGGCCCGCCGAGGAACGCGGGGCGAGCTGCGGTGGCACGCGGCGGACTGGGCGCGGCTGCGGCATCGCCCGGCCCACCGGCTCGTCACGCTCGCCACCCGGCTCGCCCGCACCACTCGGGCGCAGGCCCTGGAGGACCACGCCCGCTGGCTGGAGCACGACAGCGTCAGCACGGCTGGACAGCGCCACTGGGAAGATCTGATCAGCTGGGTGCCGGCACCGGTCTGCCGCCACTGGTTCACCCGGCACGCCCGGCAACTGGCCGCAACGTCACTGCGCACCACCGCCAGCGCGTGCACTACCGGCGTCGCCCCAGGAGACGCCACCAGCCTCGCCATGATCCACTCCTACGGCCGGGCCCACCGCATTCACATCGCCCTCGCCGCCGCCCTTTCCGTGCAGCTGCACGCCCCGTATCTCGATGACGCCGTGGTCAGCGCGTGCCTGGCGGTACCCGCCGCGAACCGGACCAGCCCGGGGCAGGCCAAGCCGCTGCTGCGCGCCGCGATGACCGGCCGGGTACCCGAATCCGTGCTCACCCGCACCACCAAAGGTGACTACTCGATGCTCGCCTACCGCGGCCTGGCCCGGCACCACCCTGTGCTCAGCGAGCTGCTGAGCGGCTCCCGGCTGGCTGGTCTCGGCCTGCTCGAGGACGCCGCGGTGCGCGCCGATCTGGCTCGGGGCGCCGCCGGGCTGCCCATCCCGCTCGCCGCGCTGGACCAGGTACTCGGCGCCGAACTGTGGCTGCGCACTCTGCCTGCGCCACATGACCTTGCGTCGCACCAAGAGCGCGCTCATGCCTGAGTACCGGGTGAGCGCGTCGGTGCACGTGACGCCGACCGGTGACGGTGCACTGGTGCTGCTGGAGACCCGCGCCGGGACGATGTTCCGTCTCAACCACACCGGCGCCACCATGTGGAACGCGCTGAGCACGCACGGCGGTGACCTCTCGCTGGCCGCGCGGGCAGTGGCGCAGCGCTACGGCACGCCCTTTCACCAAGTCCTCACCGACACCCGGCTACTGGTTGGGAAGCTGACCGACGCCGGCCTGCTGGAGCACACCCGATGACCACGCCGATGGCTGTCGCTCCCCGCGTCCGGCGGGTTCCCGCCCGGCGGCGCGCGATGGCCTGGGCCGCCGTGGCGAGCGTGACCCTCGCGCTGCGGGCACTGCGCTTGCAGCGCATCGAACAACTGGCCCGCCTGCTGAACCGCCGGGCAAGGCAAGAGGCCACCGTGCACGAAGTGACCGATCTGCTCGAAGCGATCAACCAGACCAGCCCATGGTTACCGGCCCGGGTCGCCTGCCTGGAACGATCCCTCGCGGTCGTCCTGTGGTGCGGGCTGCGGCGCCGATCGGTCCGCTGGCGCTTGGGCGTGCGCACCCCGCCGTTCGCCGCGCACGCGTGGATCGAGATCGCCGGGCACCCGGTCGGCGAACTTGGACCCGTTCAGTCGTATCTGCCCATCCTCACCATCGACACTCCCCGCCAGGAGGACAGGTGTCCCTCGCCCACGACCTCGTCACCGATGCGGCCGCCGCGCTCGACTACGAGAGCTACGTCCGGCAGCCCGACGGATCGGCGCTGACGCAGAGCACCGCACGGGACACCATCGTGCGCATGTGCCGGATGCTGGAGCTGCAACCGGGAATGCGAGTGCTCGAGGTCGGCACCGGCAGCGGCTACACCTCAGCGCTGCTCGGCCGCATCGTCGGCGAGCGCGGCAGCGTGGTCTCCCTCGACATCGACGCGCACCTCACCGAGCGGGCCCGGACCAAACACGCCCGGATCAAGCACGCACAGGGCAATGTCGGCACTGTGGCCGTGCATACCACCGACGGATACGCCGGATGGACCGCCGGGGCGCCCTACGACCGGATCATCGGCTGGGCCACCCCGCACCTGCTCCCCGGTGCCTGGGTCGAGCAGGCCGCTGACCGGGCGGTGATCGTCACGCCGGTCACGGTCGCCCCGATCGCCCAGGTCCACCTGCTCCTGCGCGTTGACCTACACCACGGCCGGGCGATCCCCCGAGACGTCCATGCCGGCGGGTTCATCGAGATGTGCCCAGAGGTGATCACCGAGGTCGCCGTGCCCATTCGGTACCGCGACGCGCTCGATGACGGGAGGACCGTGTGGGTGAGCGCACCAGCGGTGCGCAGTGACCCCGAACTCGCCCGCCGCGCCGCGCGGATGATCGCCGAAGGGCACACGGTTCCGAGTCCGCTCAACGACGACCACCCGGCGCGCAGCGCGTTCTCCGGTTACCTCTACGCCCGGCGACCGCACGGGCTGGCTTCCGCCGGATTCAGCGGTGTCGGGCCTGGCAGCGCCTCGGGCATCGGGCTCGTGCTCCCCAACTCCGCGGCGATCCTTCGACCTAGGGACATCCTCGTCGCCGGCACCGGGCAGGCCGAGGAGTCGCTCCGTGCCCTGATCACAGAATGGGCGCACACCGGGCGGCCAGACCACACCGCATTACAACCGATCCTCATCCCAGATCCAGCGGGCTTCACCGTCGTTCTTGATCAGGTCAAAGGAGGTCTATCGGAACCGTTGGATCAAGCCGGCGGAGCCGGCCTGGATCGGTGGTGAGTGCAGGCCACCCTCGTTGGTGGCAAGCGTGGATTACCCAGCCGGCGAGGACGTCGAAGGCATTGGTGGCCTTGAGCGCTCGTTCGACCGCAGCGGCGTCGGTGCTACCGAACTGGCCCACGATCACGTGGGGATGGTTCGCAAGGTCATCAAGGAGCACACCGGTGTCGGGTCTCAAGACCCGGACTTCGGCGATGGCCAGGAATGGCAGAAAGTAGGTCAGGCCATGGACACGGGCAGCGCCGAGCCACGCGCTGAACGCGATGCTGCCGCTGGTCCATGCGGCGGCGGCACTCGCGTCGAGGACTTTTCCCGCGACCGAGAGTTCGGGCTGGCTCAGCGGGAGTCCGCGAGGAGGTAGTCGCGACGGATCACATCATCACCAGGCCAGGGCCACCCACTGGTCTGGTAGACCCTGCGGTATTCCGCCAGCGTCGGTGCGCCGAAGCGCTCGGCGTGACGCCGTTCGATGGCCAAAGCCCGCTCGCGGCGATCAGTGTGGCTCGTCTGTGCGGTGGTGGCGGGCACGATGTCAGCTACGGCGTGCCCGTCGCGCACAAGATGCACGACGGCGCCTTGGGCAGCACGTTGTATGGCCTCAGCGAGCCCCTGGGGATCGTCGGGCGAAACCTCGAACGCCGCGTTCACAGGTGAATTGTAGCGACCCGAGGCAAGGAGCGGGGCAAACCGGGTCCCGGGTCAGGCTGGGACGACGAGCTCCAAGGCATGCTCGCCGGTGGGGTGCGCCCGCAGGCCGCACCGCCGGGCGATCCGGGCCACGCCGTCGGCGTCGGACACCTCACGGGGCGCCTCGGCCAGCAGCCGAGCCAACCGCCCCTTGTGCGACTTGTTGTGGTGACTGACCGGGCGCCGCCGGCCGTGGCCGTCGTCGCTGAGCACTAGCACGGTGACCGCGCCCGGCACCGGCCCCAGCGCGGTGTAACCGCCCGAGCGCAGGTCGACCACCAGGCCCGCAACCCCGGCCAGCAGCGGTACCAGCACCGGCCGCCAGACCGAGCGCAGCGGGCCGGCTCCGGGAAGCGCGCAGCCGGCGGACAGCCGGTAAACCGGTATCGGGTCCGCTGCGGCGAGCAGCCCGAACAGCGCGGACGCCACCGCCAACCGGGCGCGCGCCGCCGGCCGCAGCGAGCCGGCGTCCAGGGCCGTGTAGAGCACGCCGGTGTAGCGGTGCAGCGCGGGCAGCGTCGGCGCGGTCCACACCGCGGCGTTGCGTTCCAGCTCACCGCCCTGGCGCTCGGACAGGCCCAGCGCGGCCAGCCCCGCCGGCACGTCACCGGCCAGCGTGACCAGCGCGTCAATCAGTTTCCGGCGGGTCGGGGTGAGCTCGGGATGCGCCAGCGCGTCCAGCCGCAGCGGCGGGCCGTCACCGGCGGGCGCCTTGGTCTCCGACGGCGGCAGCAGCACCAGCACAGTCGGTGAGGATACGGACACCGGTTATCGGGAGCGCAGGTAGGCGATGCGTTTGACGAGATCCTCGGCGGTGGCCATCGCGGTGGGCGGGCCACCGCACGCGGTGCGGACCTCCTGGTGGATCGCCCCGTGCGGCCGGTTGGTGCGGTGGTGGGCCAGCGCGACCAGGGTGTTGAGCTCCCGGCGCAGCTCAACGAGGCGTTCCCGCGTCGTCGGGGACCGAGTGGCCGCAGGCGCGGGCGCGGATGTGGCCACTCGAGTGCTCGCCCGGTCGAGCTGCTGCTCCTGGCGCCGCCGCAGCAGCGCCCGCATCTGGTCGGGTTCCAGCAGCCCGGGCAGCCCGAGGTAGTCCTGCTCATCTTCGGTGGTGGCGAAGGCGGCCGTGCCGAACGACGCGCCGTCGTAGATCACCTGGTCGAGCTCGGCGCTAGCACCCAGCGCGGTGAACGCACGCTCCTGCTCGCCAGGCTCGTCGCGCTGGGCGTTGGCCCGCGCGAGCAGGTCGTCGTCCCAGCCTTCTTCAGCGCGGTGCGGCGCGCCGAGCACGTGGTCGCGCTGTTTCTCCAGCTCACTGGCCAGCCCGAGCAGCACGGGCACGCTGGGCAGGAACACCGTCGCGGTCTCGCCGGGTCGCCGGGACCGGACGAACCGGCCGACCGCCTGAGCGAAATACAGCGGAGTGGCCGCGGATGTCGCGTACACCCCGACCGCCAGCCGGGGCACGTCCACACCCTCGGACACCATCCGGACCGCCACCAGCCAGCGCTCGTCGGAGTCGGCGAACGCGGCGATCCGGGCCGATGCCGACGGGTCGTCGGACAGCACCAGCACCGGGTCCCGACCAGTGATCTTGCGCAGGATCCCGGCGTAAGCCCGGGCCGCGGTGTGGTCGGTGGCGATCACCAGGCCGGCCGCGTCAGGCAGCGCGCCGGCCCGGAGCTGGGCCAGCCGGGTGACCGCGGCGGCGAGCACCGCCGGGATCCACTCCCCCGCCGGGTCCAGCGCGGTGCGCCAGGCCCGCGCGGTGTGCTCGGCGGTCAGCGGCTCGCCCAGCCGGGCCGAGTACTCCTCCCCCGCGCTGGTCCGCCAGTGCGCCTCCCCGGAGTAGGCGAGGAACATCACCGGCCGCACCACCCCGTCGGCCAGCGCCTCGGAGTAGCCGTAAAAGTGATCCGCTGCCGAGCGCAACGCGCCGGCGCCGTCCGGTTCGTAGCTGATGAACGGGATCGGGGTGTCATCACTGCGGAACGGGGTCCCGGTCAGGGCGAGCCGGCGCGCCGCCGGGGTGAACGCTTCCCGCACCCCGTCACCCCAGCTCTTGGCGTCTCCCGCGTGATGGATCTCATCGAGCACCACCAGGGTGCGGCGGGTCTCGGTGCGCACCCGGTGCAGGGTCGGGTGCGCCGCGACCTGGGCGTAGGTGACGGCGACGCCGTGGTAGTCCCGAGAGGT
>JBOHFJ010000035.1:0-19684 GCA_050699655.1 Pseudonocardiaceae bacterium | reverse complement strand
GCTTTGTTCGGGTTAGCCGCTGGGATCGTCGCCGCGTACCGAGGGCTGCACCCACCGCCGGGACCCAAAGGGGTTGGGGAGGCCGTCAACCAGTCCGTGGTGATCTCCTTCGTGCTGGTGTTCCTGATCAACCTCGTGGTCACCACGATCTATCTGCACATCGTGCCGCCGAGAGGGGGGTAAGACAGTGACCACGATGGCCCAGCGGGTCCGCAGGCTCGCGCAAGCCCCCCTGGAGAAGCTACTGAAGAGCCTGGACGATTTCGGCGACCAACTTTCGCTCTACGGTCGAGCGATCGGGTGGATCCCGCGGGCTCTGCCGCGGTACCGGAAGGAGATCGTTCGGCTGCTGGCCGAGGTGAGCTTCGGCTCGGGTGCCCTGATCGTCATCCTCGGCACCGCCGGCGTGATGGCTTTATTGTCGCTGTTCGTCGGAAGCGTGGTGGGCTTGCAGGGCTTCCGGGCGCTGGACAGCCTGGGCACTCAGGCGCTGACCGGGTTCGTCACGGCATACTTCAACACCCGCGACATCGCCCCGCTGGTCGCGGCGCAAGCCCTGATCTGCACGCTCGGCGCGGGTTACACCGCCGAGCTTGGTGCTATGCGGATCTCCGAGGAGATCGACGCGCTGGAGGCGATGAGCGTACCCAGCGTGCCGTACCTCATTACTACCCGGATGGTCGCCGGCTTCATCGCGATCATCCCGATGTACACCATTGGGCTGATCATGTCCTACGCTGGGTCCCGGCTGAACGTCACGGTGATCGACGGGCTGCCCGGAGGAACCTACGACCACTACTTCACCCTGTTCCTTCCCGTCAGCGATATCCTGTGGTCCTACCTGAAGGTCCTGGCCTTCGCTTTCGTGATCATCCTGATCTGCTGTCACTACGGCTACCGGGCCAGCGGCGGGCCTGCCGGGGTGGGCATCGCGGTGGGGCGCGCGGTGCGGGCCTGCATCGTGATCGTTGCGATCATCGACTTCTTCCTCAACTTGGTGATCTTCGGAACGACCACCTCGATACGGGTGGCCGGATGACCACCGCGGTGATCTGGCGCAGGCTGCGGGGCGTCGTGTTCCTGGTCGTGGTCATCTCGCTGGTCGCGCTGTCCATCGCGAAGTATTCCGGCGCCTTTGAGCGTGGCGTCCCGGTGACGCTGCGGGCCGAGCACACCGGCCTGCAGTTGGAGAAACGTTCCGATGTCAAGGTCCGCGGGCTGATCGTCGGTGAGGTGACCGACGTGAGCTCCTCAGGGGACGGCGCCGTGGTGCGCATGATGCTGAAACCTGAACTGGTGCGCCTGATACCGGACAATGTCAGTGCCCGGTTGCTGCCCAAGACGCTGTTCGGGGAGAAGTACGTCTCGCTGGTCCTGCCGGACCGCTCGTCAGGGCGGCCGCTGTCGGCGGGGGATGTCATCCCGCAGGACCGCAGCCAGCCGGCCCGGGAGCTGGAGTCGGCGTTGGACAGCCTGCTGCCGTTGCTGCAGGCCGTGCGGCCGCAGGAGCTGGCGAGCACGCTCGGTGCGCTGTCCGGGGCCTTGCGCGGTCGTGGGCACCAGCTCGGCGACACGCTGGTGAGACTGCAGCAGCTGGTCAGCGGGCTGGACACCGCGCTGCCCGAACTGCGGGACGACATCACCCGCACGGCTGGCCTGGCCGATACCTACTCCCGGGCCGCCCCCGACCTGCTTACGGCGTTGGCCGATCTCACCACCACCAGCCGGACCGTGTTCGACCAGCGCCGCAACCTGTCCGAACTGTTCTCCTCGGTCACCGGGGTGTCTGATGACCTCCGCGGTTTCCTGCGCGACAATCGCGAGAACCTCATCGCGCTGGCCTCCGACAGCAGGCCCACCTTGGAGTCGCTGGCCAGGTACGCCCCGGAGTACCCCTGCCTGCTGCACCGGATCGCCGGGCTGGTTCCCAAGATCGACCGGGTATTCGGTGTGGGCACCACAACGCCAGGCGTGCACGTCTATCTGAAGGTCGTCAACAACCGCGGAAAGTACCTGCCCGGGGTGGACGGCCCACGCTACGACGAGGACCGCGGGCCGCGCTGCTATCCCGTGCTCCAGGGGGCGAAGTTCCCGCAGTATCCGGGCGGCCCGATCCAGGACGGCTCGACGGCTCCACCGCCCGGAATGGCGCCCGGAATGGCCATGGGTCTGCCGAACTCCCCAGCCGAGCGGCAATTCATCGCCGCGCTGCTCGGCTCGGCCAGTGGCGAGCGGCCCGCTGAGATCCCCGGCTGGACCAGCTTCCTGGTCGGCCCGCTGCTGCGGGCAACGGTGGTGACCCTGCGGTGAGGGGAGTGTTTGCGCCGCTGACCAAGTTGATCGTGTTCACCGTCGTCACCGCACTGGCGACCGGTCTGCTCGCGCTGACAATCGCCAACGTCACGCTGACCGGTAAGTCCGGCTACCTGGCGCGGTTCACCGACGTCAGTGGTCTGCTGGTGGGTGATGACGTGCGTATCGCGGGGGTTCGGGTGGGCTCGGTGGACGCCATCAAACTCGTCGACCGGCGTGTCGCGCAGGTGAGCTTCAGTGTGGACTCCGACCAGCGGTTGCCGGCGTCGGTGACCGCGTCGGTGCTGTACCGCAATCTCCTCGGGCAGCGCTACCTCGCCCTGGAACGGGGGGTCGGCCCGGTGGGTAAGACCCTCGAGCCGGGTGGGCTCATCCCGCTGGAGCGAACCGTGCCGCCGCTGAACCTGACTGTGCTGTTCAACGGCTTCACGCCGTTGCTCGCCGGATTGGATCCGGCGCAGATCAACCGGTTGTCCTTCGAGATCGTGCAGGTGTTGCAGGGTCAGGGTGGCACCGTGGAAAGCCTGCTCGCCAGCACCTCCTCGCTGACCAGGGATCTCGCTGACCGTGATCGAGTGATTGGTGAGGTGATCACGAATCTGAACACCGTCCTGGACACCGTGAACGTCCGAGATCAGCAGCTCGCCGCGTTGATCGTGCAGCTGCAGCGGCTGGTCTCCGGTCTGGCCGCGGACCGCAAGCCGATCGGCGAGGCGATCGTGTCGCTCGGCCAGCTCGCCGACACCACAGCTGGCCTGGTGAGTGACGCACGACCCGCGCTGCGCGACGACATCGCCGCGTTGGGCGCCCTGGCCACCAACCTGGCCGGCAGCGAGCAGGTCGTTGACGGGGTGCTGCGGTTCCTGCCGGAGAAGCTCAACACGCTCAGCCGCGCCGGCAGCTACGGCTCATGGTTCAACTTCTACCTCTGTGGAATCGAGGGCACCGTCACGGTCCCGGTGGCCAATGCGCCTCTGGTGGTGCCCCTGACCACCCCGCCGCCCGCCGCGCGGTGCTCGCCATGACGCCGCCGCTCGCCATGACACCGCCGCGCCGACGCGACCCGATCACGATGGGGATCATCGGACTGGTTGTCCTCGGGCTGCTGGCCGCCGCCGCGTACAACGCCGACCGCTTGCTGATCATCGGCGGAGGCACCAGCTACACCGCTGAGTTCAGCGAGGCGGCTGGGTTGCGTGCCAGTGACCCGGTGTACATCGCCGGGGTCGAGGTCGGCCGGGTCACCGCGGTCGCACTTGCCCTCACTCCGGCCCCAGCCCGGGTGCGGGTGTCGATGCGGATCAAGGATGCCTGGATCGGGGATCAGGCCACCGCCTCGATCGAGATCAAGAGCTTGCTCGGCGCGAAGTCGGTGAGCCTGGACTCGCGCGGGGAGCGCGCGCTGGATCCCCGGATGCCCATCCCGCTGCGGCGCACCGCCGCGCCCTACGACGTCGTCGAGGCGCTGGGCGGCCTGTCCGGGACCCTTCAGAAGATCGACAACGACCAGCTCGAAAGAAGCCTGCAGACGCTTGCGGACACCTTCCGCGCCGCGCCGGCCGAGGTCCGGGGCACCCTGGATGGGCTGTCCCGGTTGTCCCGGACCGTGGCCAGCAGGGACCAGGAGATCCACCACCTGCTGGCGAACACCGATGCCGTGTCCGGCGTGTTAGCGGGCCGCAACGCCGAGTTCGAACGCCTGCTCGGCGACGGCAACCTGTTGCTGGCCGAGGTTGCGCGCCGCCGGGAGGCGATCAGCGTGTTGCTGAGCGGTACGCAGAGGCTGTCAGTCCAGCTGAGTGGCCTGGTAGCGGACAACCGCCAGCAGCTTCGTCCCGCGCTGGAACAGCTCGACCGGGTGGCCGCGGTGCTGCAGCGAAACCAGGAGAACTTGGATCGGGCACTGCAGCTGGAACCGGTGTTCATCCGGTTGTTCACCAACACATTGGGCAACGGACGGTGGTTCGACAACTACGTCTGCGGGCTGCTGCCGCCGCCAACCGCGCTGGGCTCGCTGGCCATCAACGAGGGGGGGTGCTGAGCATGGCGAGGTTCGCGTGGACTTCTCGCCGAGCGGCCCGGGTGATCGCGGTCGGCTGCGTGCTCGGCCTCCTCACGGCCACCGGTGTGTGGTGGCTGACCCGCGGCACCGGGCGCACCGTCACGGGCTACTTCTCCTCCGCGGTTGGGGTGTTTCCGGACAACGAGGTGCTGATCCTCGGCGTGCCGGTCGGCAGGATCACCACGGTGGCGCCGCAGGGCCGCCTCGTCAAGGTCGTGATGACGATCGAGCGCTCGGTGGCCGTGCCGGCCAACGCCTCGGCTGTGGTCGTGTCGCCGAGCCTGGTCGCCGGTCGCGGTATCCAGCTGGTTCCGGCCTACACCACAGGCCCCACGCTGGCCGACGGGGCGGTGATCCCGCTCGAGCGCACGGCGGTGCCGCTCGGGGTGGACGACCTGGCTCGCGCCGCCAACGAGCTAGCCACCACGCTCGGGCCCAACGGCGTCAACCGCCACGGCGCGCTGTCTGACCTGCTCGACGTCGGGGCGAGCAACTTGCGGGGTAACGGCCAAGCGCTGCACGACACCATCGGCAACCTGGGGCAGCTGTCCGGCACGCTGGCCGGGTCGCGCAAGGAACTGTTCACCACCATCACCCAGCTGCAGTCCTTCGTGTCCACGCTGGCCGCCAACGACGCGCAGGCGCGGCAGTTCACCGCCCAGCTCGCCGACGTGTCGAACTTCCTAGCTGGTGAGCGCGGCGATCTCGCCGCCACGCTGCGGCAACTGTCGCTCGCGCTGGGTGAGGTGGCCGCTTTCGTGCGGGACAACCGCGCCGTCCTGAAGTCGAACGTGGACCGGCTCATCGAGGTGACGGCGGTTCTGGTGCGGCAGCGGGCCGCACTGGCCGACATCCTTGACACCGCACCCACCGGACTGAACAACCTCGACGACGCCTACAACGCCTCGTCCGGCACTCTGGACACCCGCCTGAACATCGAGGAGCTGCGGTCCCCGCCGATCCTGTTGGTGTGCGAGCTGCTCCGGCGCGGTACGCCGCGGCAGGTACCGGCAACGCTGGCCGACACCTGCCGGGCGCTGGAGCCCCAACTCAGCGGCGCCGCGCCGCTGCCGCCGGTGGCTGAGGTGATCACTTCCCTGCAGGCCGGACAGCCACCGCCGCTGCCCCTGCTGGCGCTGCCGACCGTGCCGAAGGCACGCAAATGAACCGTGCCGAAGGCACGCAAATGAACCGTGCCGAAGGCACGCAAATGACTCGTGCCGCGGACAAACAAGTGAGGGGCCGGCTCCCCGCAGCGGCGTCACTGGTCACTGTGTCGATCATGGTGGCCTTCGCGGCGGGCTGCGGTGTGCTCCAAGGGGGGCTGCAGAGCGTGCCGCTGCCCGGCGGGGCGGACACCGGCGAGCACCCCTACCAGGTCACCGCGGAGTTCTCCGACGTCCTGGAGCTGGTGCCGCAGTCCCTGGTGAAGGTCAACGACGTGTCAGTCGGCACGGTCAGGAACATCACGCTCGCCCCCGACACCTGGCACGCGATAGTCACTCTGGAGCTGAACCGGACTGTCGAGTTGCCCGCCAACGCCGTCGCCCGGGTGCGCACCACCAGCTTGCTGGGGGAGAAGTTCGTGGATCTTGCGGTACCCACCGCTGAGCCACCGCGAGGCAAGCTGGCCGACGGCGACCGGATCCCGGTGACGCGCACCAGCCGCGCCACTGACGTCGAGGAGGTGCTGGGGGCACTGTCGTTGCTGCTCAACGGAGGCGGCATCGACCAGATCCGAACAATCGCGACCGAGCTGAACGCAGCTCTGGCCGGCCATGAGCCGCAACTGCGCGCCCTGCTGTCCGACCTGAACACGCTGGTATCCGGTCTGGATGCGCGCAAGGCCGAGGTCAACCGGGCATTGGACGCCCTGGACCGGCTGTCCGCCACACTCGCCCGGCGGCGCGGGGAGATCGCCACCGCACTGGACGGGCTGGCACCGGGCTTGCAGGTGCTCGCCGACCAGCGCACCCAGCTCACCGGCACGCTTCAGGCGCTGGACCGGCTGTCGGTGCTCGCCTCCGACACAATCAACCGAAGCCGCGACAACGTGCTCGCGGACCTGCAACTGCTGCGTCCCACCCTGGCGCAACTAGCTGCCGCGGGTCAGGATCTACCCAACGCGCTGCAACTCATCGCTACCTACCCGTTCACCGACGGGGCCGTCCGCGAGGCGTTCAAGGGCGACTACGCCAACCTGTATGTCCGGGCTGATCTGAACCTCGGCACGGTGCTGGACGACTTCGCCGCCTCCGGTCAGCCGCTGATGGGGGTGCCCCCGCAGCTCGGGCAGCCGCTGGCCCCCGGCGGACCGTTGCTAGGACCGCTGCTGCGCCCTCCGCTGAGGGGAGCACCATCATGATTAGCACCACAGTTCGGCTCCAGCTCCTGGCGTTCGTCGTCGTGTCCGTACTCGGGGTGGGCTATGTCAGCGTCCGCTACCTGGATGCGGGCGAGTTGCTCGGCGCCGGCCCCTACCCAGTGACTCTGCAGCTCACTGATTCCGGCGGGATCTTCACCGGGGCGGATGTCAGCTATCGTGGCGTCAGCGTCGGCCGGGTCGGTCCGCTGCGGCTGACCAACCAGGGCGTCGATGCGCAACTGGAGATCAAACCCGATGCGGCGCCCATTCCGGCCGACCTGGACGCCGCGGTGACCAACCTGTCCGTGATCGGTGAGCAGTTCGTCGATCTACGACCCCGGCGCCTGGACGGCCCGAAGCTGACAGCGGGGTCGGTGATCCCAGCTTCCCGGGTCAGCACGCCGGTTCCGGTAGACGAGCTGATCGCAAACCTGGACACTTTCCTCCGCTCGGTGCCACTGGACTCACTGCGCACCGTCGTGGACGAGCTGGGCACCGGGTTCACCGGCACCGGACCGGAGCTTCAGACCCTGCTGGACACCAGCGACGCGTTCACCCGCGACGCCATTGCCGCCCTGCCGCAGACCTTGATCCTGGTCAAAGACGGGCAGGTGGTGTTGCGGACCCAGAACGAGCAGTCCAGCGCGATCATCTCCTTCAGCCGGGACCTCGCGCTGCTCGCCGCGCAGCTGCGGTCCTCGGACCCGGACATCCGCCGACTGATCGGGGCGGCGCCGCGGTTCTCGGCTCAGACCAGCGGGTTGATCCAGGACAGCGGCGGCCAGATCGGCCAGCTGCTCGCCGACCTGCTCACGGTGTCCCGAGTCGCGCTGCCCCGGCAGGCCGCACTGCGCCAGCTGCTGGCCACCTACCCGCTGGTCATCGCCGTGACCGCTTCATCGGTGGTGCCCGACGATGGTTTCGCGCACCTCGGGCTGGCGCTCGACGTCTTCGACCCGTACGCCTGCGTGCGTGGCTACGAGAGCACCATCAGACGGTCCGGGACGGACATCGTGCCGATCCCGGCGAACCGCAACGCCTTCTGCGCCGAGCCGCCGGGCAGTGCGACCGAGGTCCGCGGTGCGCGGAACGTCCCCCGCGCGGGGGTTCCGGTTCCGGCCGCCCCCTACCCTGGACGGCCATGACCGACACCGCCACCATCCGGGCTTTCCCAGGTGGGCCGCTACGGACGGCCACCATCGCGGTTGCGGTGCTCACCGCGGTCGCTCTCCTCGCCGCCGGCTGGTTCGGCCTGTCCTGGTACCGGGCCGCCCACGATGAGTCCCTCGCTCTGGGAATGGCCCGGGATGCCGTGCTGCGGGATGCCCAGCAGGCCACGGTCAACCTCAACACCCTCGACTACCGGCGGGTGCAGGACGGGTTGACGCTGTGGGAGCAGTCGGCGACCGGCTCGCTGCGGGATGAGGTGCGCGCCAACCGGGATACCTACGCCCGTGCCATCACCGACTCAAAAACGACCACGACCGCAAGGACCCTCGACGGCGCGGTCGCCGAGCTCGACGAGCATGCGGGTACCGCGCGGGTCATCGTCGGCGTGGACGTCACCTCCCAACATGATCCCCAAAATGAGCCCCAGTATGGACAAGGTGACATGAGCTGCGTACGCAGGCGCATACAGCTTGAGATGCGTCGTGACGACCGTGACGTCAATGTCTGGAAGGTTGACAAGCTGGCGCCGATCGACGCCGCAAACGCGGTGTCCGGAGCGTGCCCCGCAGCCAAGCCCGCGGGACGTTGAGCGCGGTTATCCTGATCACATCGCGCCTCCGGTAAAGGTGGCGCTGGGGGATGATGCGAGGGAGGGAGGACGCGATGACGCAGAGCGCCTTTGCCGGCATCGATCGGGCGATCGCCGACGTGGCCGCCGGGCGCCCGGTGATCGTGGTGGACGACGAGGAACGGGAGAACGAAGGAGACCTGATCTTCGCCGCGGCGCGGGCGACTCCTGAGCTGCTGGCGTTCACGGTCCGGTACACCTCGGGGTATGTCTGCGTGCCGCTGACCGGGCAGGACTGCGACCGGTTGGACCTGCCGCCGATGTTCCACACCAACCAGGACAAGCGGGGCACCGCCTACACCGTGACGGTGGACGCCCGCGAGGGCGTCACGACCGGGATCTCGGCGGCGGACCGGGCGCACACCATCCGGCTGCTGGCCGACCCGGACGCCAAGTCGGTCGACTTCGCTCGCCCGGGTCACGTCGTGCCGCTGCGGGCCAGGGAAGGCGGGGTGCTGCGCCGCCCCGGGCACACCGAGGCCGCGGTGGACCTGGTGCGGCTGGCTGGGCTGCCGCCGGCCGGAGTGTTGTGCGAGATCGTCTCGGCGAAGGATCCCGGTGAGATGGCCCGGCGCGACGAGCTGGAGGTCTTCGCCGCTGAGCACGACCTAACGCTGATCACCATCGCTGATCTCATCGCTTACCGGAGGCGGTTCGAGAAGCAGGTGGAGCGGGTCGCGCAGGCCCGGATCCCGACCGCGCACGGGGAGTTCACCGCGATCGGGTTCGACTCGCTGCTCGATGGGGTCGAGCACATCGCGCTGATCACCGGGGAGATCGGGGACGGGGCCGACGTGCTGGTGCGGGTGCACTCGGAATGCCTCACCGGTGACGTGTTCGGCTCGTTGCGCTGCGACTGCGGCCCCCAGCTGGACGCGGCCCTGGCCGCCGTCGCCGCCGAGGGCCGGGGGGTGGTGCTCTACGTGCGCGGTCACGAGGGCCGCGGCATCGGGCTGATGCACAAGCTGCAGGCCTACCAGCTGCAGGATGCCGGCGCCGACACTGTGGACGCTAACCTCGCCCTGGGCATGCCCGCCGACGCCCGGGACTACGGCACCGGCGCGCAGATCCTGGTGGATCTGGGCGTGCGCTCGATGCGGTTGCTCACCAACAACCCGGCCAAGCGGGCCGGCCTGGAAGGTTATGGCCTGACGATCACCGGGAGAGTTGCGCTGCCCATCCGGCCGAATCCGGAGAACCTGCGCTACCTGCGCACCAAGCGCGACCGGATGGGTCATGACCTCGACGGCCTGGACCCCACGGGTGTGGCCCGCGCTGAGCGAGCGCGGCCATGAGTGGGACCGGCCAGCCCGCGCTGGAGGTGCCGTGCTGCGCGCGGCTGCGGCTGGGCATCGCCGCGACCCGCTGGCACCCGCGGATCACCACGGCACTGCTGGAGCGGGCGAGTGCCGCCGCCGCCCAGGCTGGGATCGCCGAGCCGACGGTGGTGCGGGTGCCAGGAGCCGTCGAGCTGCCCGTGGTGTGCCAGGAACTGGCCCGGGCGCACGACGCTGTGCTCGCGCTCGGGGTGGTGATCCGCGGTGGCACCCCGCACTTCGACTACGTCTGCGACGCGGTCACCGCCGGGCTCACCAGGGTCGCGCTGGACGAGGGGATCCCGGTCGGCAACGGCGTGCTCACCTGCGACACCGAGGCGCAGGCCCTGGACCGCTGCGGGTTGCCCTCCTCCGTGGAGGACAAAGGCTTCCAGTCCTGCGTCGCCGCGCTGCAGACCGCTCTGGTGCTGCGTGAGTTGCGCCAGGCGCGGTGGGATGCGACATGACCGGCACCCTGTGCGAGGCCCGGCCCCGCAAGGCCCGTCGCATCGCGATCGCCGCAGCGGTGTTGTTGGTCGCGGTGTTCGCGGTTGTCGGCGCACTGCTGCGGCGCACGCCGACCGGTGTCTATTTCCGGCCCGCCGACCAGGTGGCCATGATGTTGCTGGGGCTGGTGCTCGCTGGCCTGGCGTTGTTGTTCGCCCGGCCCCGGGTGCGTGCTAACGCCCAGGGCGTGGAAGTGCGCAACCTGCTGGGAACCCGCACCCTGCCTTGGGAGCTGGTGCTGTGGGTGTCCTTCCCCGACGGTGACCCATGGGCCCGTCTTGAGCTTCCCGACGATGAGTACATCGCGGTGATGGCAATCCAGTCCGTCGACGGCCGACACGCCGTGCGAGACATCCGCGCCCTGCGCGCCGTGCACGCCGAACACACCCGGCCTCGCGGCACGCCAGGCCCGGATCGGCGGTCGGAGGCACTCTGAACAACCTCACCGGCAGGGTGCCTCGGCGGGACTGTCGGCCGGAAGGTTTTCTACGCGACGCTGTGCTACGCTCTACTAGCGGACCTGCCCCACACATGTGGATCGGCAGGTCTAGCTTTTTTCGGGGGTGTGTTCAGACAGTCAGCGGGCCGCCGTTGACGTCGCAGCTTCGCAGGTATCGGTCGTACCAACCCCACGAGAACTTCTTTCCCGGGTGCCGCAGCAGACCCTGGTATGCGGTCCAGGCCACGAGATCCGCCATCTGCACCCAAGCCGAGCGGTGCGCCGGGACAAACAGAGGGTCCTCAATCAGGCTCCGAGCGCTCAGCTTGAGCCCGCGGTGAGCGCTGTAGTACCCGTGTGTACCGATACCGTTGCCGTCCATGATGATCATGCCATGCTCTCGGGCCGCACTGAGCCGGGTGTCGAGGTGGTTCACCAGCCCGACGTAGGCAGCGTCCCGTTCGACGGCATACCCCTTCTGGCGAGCGGTGGTCTGCCGGTATACCACACCGACGTGCAGCTCAGGGCAACCACAGATGGTAGCCAAAGCCAACTCGGCGACGTCCTGGCGGGCACTCTTGGACATGTTTACCCCTGGGTTCTGTGACGGGTTGCCGCGACCGGCGATGAACTTCGTCGCGTGCAGCTCGGCGGACGGTGGGATCTGGTACCGCGCGTAGAGATCCTTCCGCAGGTCCAACCAGGAGCGCAGGCCGCCGCCCCAATTCAGGGACATGCACTCTACCCAGGCAAACACGACATACCCGGTGACCTCGGCCCCGGAGTCGTCAACGTAGAACAGCCGGAAGCCGCCGACGGCAGGGGTGGTCATCAGGCGATCTTCTTTCTGCGTGTGCCGCCAGGGGTGCTGCGGTAGCACCCCTCAAGGAGAGGACCGTAGCATAGTCGATGCTACGATACGGGTATGAGCGGTTTCGGCGAAGCCGTGCGTGTCGGCCGGGAAGCGCGCGGCTGGACACAGCAGGAGCTTGCGCGGCGGGCCGACGTCAGCCAGCGGGCCGTCAGCAGCTGGGAGCGCGGGGTATCCGAACCACGCGATGCTACAAAACGGGTCGTCGCCGCCGTGCTGCACCTGCCGCCCGACGTCGTGCCTCCGAAGCCGGGCCACCACGAACTTGCCGGCACGGCCGCGCTGTCCGAATTGCCGTTCGAAAATCTCGCGCCGGATGAGTTCGAGGACTTCGCCGTCACGCTCGCCAAAGCCCTCTATCCCGATGCCGAGCCGCACCGCCAGGGCAAGTCCGGGCACACCCAGTACGGCTTCGACGTCGTGGTGGAGCGCGACGGCAAGGTAGTGGTCGGGATCCAGTGCAAGCGCGTACAGGAATTCGGCCCCAGGGAGGTCGAGAAGGCGGTCGCCGCCGCCACGATGCCGGTGGGCACCGCCATGATCTTCTTGTCTCGTGCCGCGAGCCCTGATGCGCGCGGCACGCTGCGCGCGCACCGCCGGTGGCAACTGTGGGACAAGAACAAGCTGTCCCACGCTGTGCACGAGCTGCCCCTCGACCGCTCCGTGCCCCTGGTCGACCGGTACTTCCCGCTGCTGCGCGAGAGCTTCCTCGGTGTTGCTCTGCCCGGTCCGTGGCTCGAACCTGACCAGTACGTCAACCGCACCGGTGGCAGTGAGCGTTACAACCACCAGTGGTCGTTGGTCGGACAGGACGAGATACTCGAAGACCTGGTCCGGTTCGCGACCGGCCCCACAGGGTGGGTGGGCATGCTGGTGGGGCGCGGCGGGACCGGCAAGTCGAAGATGCTGTACGAATTGGGGCAGCGCCTGGCCGGGAACAAGATGAATGTCAGGTTCCTGGAACGTGACCCGGTGATCGATCACCGGGCATTCGAGCAGCTTCCAGCCGGGCGGCTGCTAGTTGTCCTCGATGACGCGCACGACGAAGACGCTCCCATTGGCAAGGTCGTTACGGGTGTGCTGAACACCAATCCGGACGCCCGCGTCCTGCTGGCGCTGCGTCCCGACGGAGAGGTCCGCAGTCGCCGCCAGCTTCGCGAGGCCGGTGTCGACCCGCAGCCGACCGAGCGATGGGAGCTGCCGGACCTGGAGCTGGCCGACGCCGAAGCGCTGGCCCGGGAGGTGCTCGGGCCAGCGCACACGTATGCGGCGCCCAGGCTCGCGGCTGCGGCTCGCGACTGCCCGTTCCTCCTGGTCACCGGTGCGATCCTGGTGCGTGAGGGCACCGTAGACCTTGGGCACTTCGAGGGCGACGATCACTTACGCCGCGAGGTGATTGAGTCCCTGGCCGACGCGGTCTCATCCGGGTCAACCGAGGTGCGCACCGAAGTGCTGAACGCGGCCGCCGCGCTGCAGCCGTTGCGCACCGCGGACAGCGACTTCCGCGACACACTTGAGGAGCTGACCGCGCGCGCCTTCGACCAGGTGATGCCGCACCTGTCCGCATGGGAGGACGCCGGGATCCTGCTGCGCCGGGGCCAGACCTACCGGGTCGTGCCCGACCTGCTGGGCGACGCCCTGCTCGCCCGCGCCGCGCAAGCCCGGGAGACGGGCGCGGCCACCGGATATCTCGAGCGCGTGCGTCTGGCGGCCGGTGGGCAAGCGTTGGCCAACCTGATGGTCAACGCCAGTCGGATCGACTGGCAGGAGCCCGCAGCCCGCCGCGGGCATTTGGTCGACTCCTTGTGGGAGGAGGTGACGGCTGAGTTCCAGGCCGGCGATGCCGCTATACGCGTCGCCATTCTGGGTGTCCTGGTCAAAGTGGCCTTTTACCAGCCGCAACCCACCCTCACGCTCGTCCGGTGGGCACTAGAGCATCCCGCCGAGCCGGCGCAGACGCAGGCGAGGCTCGGGCTGTCCTACACGCACACCGACCAAGAGGTGCGCGACGCCGCGGCTCCGGTGCTCCGCATCGCGGCGTATGACCCGGAGATTCTGCCTGAGGCGGCCGGGTTGCTTTGGGAGTTGGGTAGGAGCGACGCCCGCCCCCCGAACCAGCACCCGAACCACGCCTTGCGGATGCTCGCCGAGCTGGCTGGGTTCGACCGGCGCGGCGTGAGCATCTATCAGCAGTCGCTGCCGGCAATTGTCGAGCGGTGGTTGCGGCGCCCGCGGCGCGACACCGACGTTCACGATCCGCTGACCGTGTTACACCCCCTGCTGGCAGCAGAGGGGCATGAGGAGACGTGGAGCCCTCATGCTCTGACCTTCCACCCTTTTCTGATCAACCCAGATGCCACACCCGTCGTCGAGCTACGCCGTGCGGTTCTGGATCTTGCTTTCGAACAATTGGCGTCGATCGACCTGCGCCGTGCCGGAGCTGCCGTCGAAACGATCGGTTCGGCGCTGGCTGGGCCGCTGGGTGGATTCGGGCTGCAGGTCACCGACCAGGAGCGGGAGCCGTGGACGACACACTTCGCCAGTGCGCTTGCGCGCCTGCGCGACGCGGTGCGGGCGCATCCTCTTGCCCCCGCAGTGTGTGTGGCGCTGCGCGCAAGGCTGCAATGGGACGTTGAGCACGCGAGCAGCCACATTCATCAGGCGGCATGCGAGGTCCTCGCCGCGCTGCCGCGCCAGCCGGAGCACGAACTGGCCCGTGCGCTGCACGGGGGACCTATCGACCCCCCGAGCAACCCTGAGGTCCCGTTGGGTTACCAGGATCGGCAGCGGGCGAACGAACAGTTCTTGACTGACTGCGCGGTCGCCGTCGTCGATCTGCCGGAGGTGGAGCTGGCATCCCTGATCGAGCAACTGTTTGACGACCTGCACCGAGCGCTGAGCGACGACGGCACGCGGGCCCAACGATTCCTCAGGATCGCGGTTACTGCGCGCCCCAGCCTTGGCGAAGCGCTCTGCACGCGGGTGCAGGATGCGCCGGAGAGTCGGCTGGCATCCGTCATCGCGTCCGTCGTGTCCGCGCTGGCACAAACCGGCGATCTGCGCGCGATCGACCTGGCGCACCGGCTGCTGGCCACGGGGGACATGGACCTGGCACGGCAGGTCGCTCACGGATTCGGCTCTCAGCGCTGCCGAGCCGATCTCTTGGACGGCGAGCCCGCGCTGCTGCGCACCCTGGTAGCACACCCAGACCCCGACGGCATCGTGTCCAATGTCGCCCTCGGTGCGGTGCGTTTCCTCGCCACCCAGCACCAGGATCTCGCCGTCGAGCTTCTCACCAGCGTGCCCGCTGGCCGCAAGGACGTCGCCTTCTTGAATGAATTCACGATGACCTTCGGCCCGGGCGGAGCGCTGTCGTGGACGGACCTGGCACAGCGCCACAAGGACGAATTCCTGGACGCGCTGCGCGCCGCGGCGTCGATCGACAGCTTCGAGATCGCACAGTTCCTGGCGATGCTCAGCCGGGACGATCCCCGCAGTGTCATCGACCTTCTGACCGCACGGGTAGCGGACGTGGAGGGCGGCGCTGACCTTGGCACATACAGGGCGTTGCCATTCTCCTGGCACGTGCCGTTGCGGTTCCGTGACCACGACGACTTTCCCGACCTGCTGCGCCGGGTGCGTGAATGGATCGCGGCGGCACCTGGCTCGCCCTGGCGGCACTACCTGGGATCCGAGCTGTTCAGCACAGTCGCAGGCACGTTCGACGCGCAGCCCCGTCAGGTCATCGAGGAGTACCTCGACGAACCCGACCCGACGAGGATGAAAACGGTCGCGACGATGCTGCGTGGCGCCCCACGCATCTTGGTATGGGACGCCGATTTCATCCGCAGGTGCTTACGCGCCGCCGACGCCTGCAGCGAAGAGAGCCTGAGCGCCGTGCAGAGCGCACTGCACTCTGCGGTGTTCACCGGCGGGCGCTGGACTGCGGTCGGACAGCCATGCCTGCGGGACATCGAACAGCGGGACACTGCCACCCGGCTCGCCGAGCAGGCAGTTCGCGGAAGCGTCGAAGAACGGTTCTACCGCGCCCTGTCCCAGTCCGCCGAGAGCTGGATCGACCGCAGCAGGTCCGAGCTGAACCTCCCACTGGACGGTCGGGACTGGTAACGGCGTTCACGACAGTAATGCTTGATCCCAACCGGTCGAATGATCTGTGTCCCGGGTTCAAGACCTCGAGGCGGGGGCCGTTGGGGAGTGGGTGAGCCCATCGTGGGCGAGCTCGGCAGCAACCAGGTCGGGCTCTGCGTAGCAGCGCCATGCCGGTACCCGACGCACGGTCGCCGTGGTGACCGCGACGTCGATCCACGCCAGAACCTTGCGGAGTCCTCGCCCGTCCGCGTCGCCCTCGGGGTCATCCACCACGAGCGCCATCGTGACCGCTGGAGCGCCCGTCACAATGTCGTATCGGCGCCCCGCCATCATGACGTCGCGTTCGACATGCCGGTCGCTGCGGCGCAGCGCGGCGTGGAGCTGGTCTGCGGCCGAGCGGGGTGAGGTCGCGCTGGTCTCTCCGTTGGTGGATCCGCGTGCCAGCTCGGTTAACAGTCCCAGCTGGCTCGCCCACCAGCCTTGGTCACCCACTACGACGAGCTGTGACCGGGCCCGGGTGATGGCAACGTTCCAGAGGTTTGTCTGGTGGACCAGCCAATTCCGAGTGCGTTCCCGCATGCCGTGCGCGCCGACCGGCGAGATCACCATGATGTCCCGCTCGCCGCCCTGGAAGCGGTGGATAGTCCCGCACACGACATCGGCTCCCGGGACTCCAGCCGCCGCGAGGGCCGCCGCGAGCCGGCGCTGCTGGGCGGCGAGAGGTGTCACGACCCCGATCGATGCGCTCGGGTATGCCGCCCGCAGGCCCTGCACTTCCGCCACCACCGCGACGCACTCCGGCTGGTTGGCGCCGGAGCCCCTATCACCAGGGGTGAATGCGCCGTCGACGTGCTGCCACCGCACCGCCGGTTCAGCCGGGGCCGCGAGTCGGGCCGGGTCGGTCAGGACGGTGAGGCGCCCCTGGTACACATGTCGGTTTGGCCCAGCGACAATGTCGGGGTGGCACCGGTAGTGCTCGTCAAGCAGGTTGACCTGGCCGGCGACGGTGGCGAACGCGTCATAGCCGGAGTACCGGGTGTAGACCAACCGCCGCGACTCCAGCCACTCGCTACTTAGTCCTGCCTCGGTCTGGCGCTGCGGCTCCTCCTGCTCCGGCAAGGTGATCACCGGTGCGAGCTGCCGCGGGTCCCCGATGATCAGGGCGCGCTTGGCTCGATAGAGCATCGGCAGGATCGCCGGGATAGTGCACTGTGCCGCCTCATCGATGACGACGAGTTCGAAGAGTGCCGGTTGCGGCGGCAGCACACGGGCCGACATCGTCGTGGTCGCCCAGGAGGGGAGCGGACGGAGCAGTTCACGGAATCGCTGCCACGTCTTCGGCTGCGCTTTCGACATCTCGTCAACGCGGAACCGCAGCACGTCGGCGCCGTCACGGATCCGGCGGGCTAGCTGAGCCCGCAAGAGTTGTTTACTGCGCTCTGGGCGTTCGACGGTGACCAGTTCGACTAGCCGTGACCAGGTTGTGGTGTCATCTGGGAGCTCGGCGAGCTGGCGCCGGCCGCTACGCCAGCGCAGTTCGACGGTGACCCGGTGGGCGAACGCCTCGATCGCTACGCGGTCAGCCAGGTGGAACGTGCGCAGCCGCCAGCGCCACCACCAGCCGAGAATGCCACCGCGCGCCGCGCGGTCCGCCAGGTCAACGAGGGAAACGAGTTTCGTCTCCTCCGCCGGAAACGGGAGATCGTCGCGGTCACCGGCTGGCTGCTCCGCGGCGAGTTCGGCAAGATCTCGCTCGATGAGGCGTCGATCATCGAGCTTGGCGCGGAGCTGAGTGATCTCTTCCTGGATGATGCGCAGCTCTGCCTCGGTGGTCCGTTCGTCGCCGGACTTGCTGCTGGCGTGGGTAGCGAGCAGCTTGGTGAGCAGTTCCGGCTCCTTGCCCTGCTCGTCCCGGTTGCCGGTCCGCACCACAAGGCCGGGGTCGACCCCCTTGGTGATGCGGTCGACCACCTCATCCACGGCCCGGTTGTTGGTGGAGCCGACCAGCACGGTCTTCCCCGCTGCGGTGGCGGTGGCGACGAGGGCAGCGACGAGCTGGCTTTTCCCGGTGCCGGGCGGCCCCTGTGCGACGGTGAGCCGACGGGACATCGCGGCCTGGATGACCTGCTCCTGGGCCTCGTTGAGCCGCTCCGGCGCCACGATGGTCACAGGCGCGGCGGGCGACTCATCGGCCACAGTCGCTCCGGCGAGCGCGCCGAGAGCAGTCGCGGCGATCTTCGCGGGATCGACCATCATCGAGTCGCGCAAGTCCTCGATCAACCGCCGCTGTGCCGTGTCACCCGGGTCGGCGCGGTACAGCACCGCAGTGTTCTGCACCCGGTTGAGTGGCCCGGCGTTCACTGTCCCGGCGAGTGCGGCTGGATCGAGAGGCACGGCTGCCGCGACACCGAGCACCTCCATCAAGCGCCGGACCGTCTCGCCGAGCGCAGCGGTATCGCCAGGGACGAAGGTTTCCTCGACCCGCTGGACCAGGTCGTCGATCTCCACGTCGCTCAGCTGGAGCTGTCGAGCGAGTGCCCGGTTGGGTTGCGGTGGCAGGGTGGCGAGCAGCGTTCCATCCGGGGTGAGCGTCACGTCGCAGACAAGCAGCGGCGTGAACTGGGGTCCCGAGCTCTTTCCTTTCCCGGGCAGGACGAACACCGGGTATCCGTAGCGCAGTTGGTGACCATCAGCCGCGATCCGCTGGCTGAAGGCGGTGATCTCTCCAGCGCCGCCCCGGTCCGTCGCCTCGCGGGCAAACACTCGCTCCGGACCCGCTGGCATCGGCTGATACGCCTGCCGCGCTCCGACGTCGACGAAAGATCCCAGTACCGCTTCCCGCTCCATACCGGAGATGTAGTAGCGCAGCAGTCGCCGCCATTGGTCCGGGTCGAGCTCCGCGTCGACCTCGGTGTGTTGGCGCTGCGCCGTCGTGCGAGGTTCGGTCTTGGGCGCCGGCTCAACCGTCACCAACTTGATGGGCTCCGTGACACCCTCGCTCGACTCGACCGGCCCCCGGCACAGATCGCGAGCCAGCTGCCCCTGCACGTACCGCGCCAGGTCATTCGTGGTGATCCAGGTCTCGCCGTCAGCGGTCACCGCCGCACCCCGCAGCCCGGTGAGCACCGCCTCGGTGAACACCGAAGGGCGATCGTCTCCCTGGGTCTTGGACGCTTTCTCGTGGTTACTGGAGGTGAGGATGAACGTGCCCTGCTGGCGCAGCCCGCGGCGGGGCTCCTGCCGGACACCACCGCGGAACCGGTTGCGCGCCCCGAACGCGCCAGAGAAGCAGCAGTCCAGCAGCACCACCCTCTGGCTGGCGCGTGTGATGTTCAACAGGTGGCGTAACACGCCGTCGGTGTCCACGGCGGTGGTGTGTAGCTGCTCGCCCCGGGTGTCGGTCGCGGCGAGGAACACCGACTCACGGTCGAGCTTGGCCATCACCCCGTGTCCCGAGTAGTACAGCAGAGCGAGATCACCCTGCCGCCGGGCGCCGAAGAAGTCCTCGAGAACTTCGGTCAGCCGTTTCCGGTCGAGGTCGATGCGAGCATCGACGCTGTCGAAAGTGCCGACGTCATCAAGCAGTGCCTTCATCTGCTCCACGTCGTGGCGCACCATGGGCAGCGCCGCCAGCGCCGGGTCAGCGTGGAACGTGGCGGTGCCCAGCAGCAGGGCATGGCGGCCCATCAGGACCGGCCGCGTTCGATGGCGCTCTGCACGGCCTTGATAACCGTCTCCACCTCACCTCGGGTGGGGCGGTCGATGGTGAGCTCGGTGTCACCGACCTTGAGTTTGACCCGGCGCCCAGTAAGAGTCGGCATGGGGCGCGTTTCCCGGATTTCTCCGGGGCGTTTCCCCATGCCGCTCTTCCGAACCGGACGTGCGGCTCTCACCGCATCCGGC
>JBOHFJ010000034.1:0-19808 GCA_050699655.1 Pseudonocardiaceae bacterium | reverse complement strand
CGCCAGCCCCTCGCGCAGCTGCCGCGCCAGGGTGTCCAGCTCCGCGAGGCGGCGCGGCCACGGCCGGGGGTCGGCGAGGTCGTCGACGATCTCGTCGGCGTAGCGGGCCAGCCCGTACAGGGCGTGGATCGCCGGCCGTTTCGCGGGTGGCAGCAGCCGGGTCGCCAAGAAGTAGGTGCGGCCGTGGGCGGCGTTGAGCTCCCTGCAGCGGGTGTACGAGGCGCGCAGCGCTGGCTCGGTGATGCCTGCGGCATCGAGCTCGCGACTCATCTCGCCGCTGCCGGTGCTGGATCGATGCGCTGCGGGCGCCCGCTCAGGCCCAGCGAGTCGCGGTGCGGCAGGGCGGCTGCCGCGAGCAGCGACACCGCCGCTATCGCGAGCTGGTAAGGCCAGGACTTCAGCGCGTCCTCCCCGGTGGGATAGTTGCACAGCACCAGCCAGGTGGACCCGGCCACGGCCCAGGCCAGCGAGTGTCGCGGCCAGGGCAGCGCCGCGCTCAGCACCAGAGCCCAGGTGAAGTACCAGGGCAGCGTGGCCGGCGCCAACAGCGCCGCCCACAGTAGCGCCACCGCCGCGCACCGAACGGCTCTGCCCCCGCCGTCCCTGGCCAGCCACCACTGCCGGGCGAGGATGGCGAGGAAGACCCCGCCGCCCAGCAACCGGGCGACCAGGATGAACGGGCGGTCGTCGCTCGCGTGACCGAACGGCGCGGCCAGCGCGTGCGCGAGCTGCCCGGCGGCGGTGGGCAGCGACATCCAGTTGACGATCAGCGACGGCGCGGCCAGCGCGGGGATCCAACCCAGGCCGACACCGGACACCACCGTGATGGCGGTGAACGCCGTCGTGAAGACCGCCACGCTGCCGGCGCCGGCCCGCAGCAGTCGCGCGCCACGGCTACCAGGCAGGTGAGCCGCCCAGATCCAGACCAGGAACGGCAACGCGGTCCCGCCCGATGCCTTCACCGCCATCGCCGCGGTGACCAGCGCGATCCCCGCGACGTGCCGGCGGGTCAGCACCAGCAGGGTGCCCGCCGCCAGCAGGCCGACCATGAGCAGATCATTGTGCGGCCCGCCGACCAGATGCACCACGGTCATCGGGTTGGCGATCACCAGCCAGAGCGTCACGGCGCGATTGCCGCCGAGCTGATCAGCCAGCCGGGGGAGCGCGACGCTGAGCAGCGCCAAGCCGCTCAGCAGCACCAACCGCATGCCGAGCACGCCCAGGATGAGATGCTCGCCGGTCCACCGGTTCAGCGTCTTGGCGATGAGAATGAACAGCGGGCCGTAGGGCGCCGGGGTGATTTGCCATACGCGGTGCACGTTGTCGGCGATCGCGCCTGGCGGCAGCCGCGCGGGCCCGACCCGGTAGGGATCCAGCCCGCGCAACGCCAGCGCGCCCTGCGCCAGGTAGCTGTAGACGTCCCGGGTGAACAGCGGTGGCGACAACAGTACGGGTGCGGTCCACACCGCGCTGGTGACCTGCACGCCTCGCACCGTCGCGGTACCGCGCAGGACGTCGCGTCCCAAGCGCACCCAGGCCCACACGAGCATCCCGACGCCGAGGTAGAGCACCGCGGTGGTCAGGTCGTGCCCATGCCCGTAGCGGATCCAGGACAGCGGCCCCCCGGTGATCAGCGGATCGGTGACGAGGATGCCCCCGGCCCCGACCGCCGCGGCGGCCATGAGGACCGAACCGGCCAAGCCGAGCAGCACGGTGCACGCGAGCGGTCGGTGCGGGCGCACGCGGTCCCACAGCGGTGGCGCCAAGCCGGGGCCAGGATGGAGGGTTTGCGCTGACACGCTCGGTTCAGCCGCTCAGAGTGACGCGTCGGCGGCCCGCGACCGCGGTGATCCGGGCGGCGGCGAGCTTGCCGGAGATGAGCGCGGTGGGGACACCGACCCCCGGTGTCGTGCCACATCCGGCGAGCACGACGTTGGTCCGCCCGCGCACCAGGTTCGACTGGCGAAACGGCCCCGTCTGGGCGAAGGTGTGCGACGCGGAGAACGGGGTGCCGGCCGCCAGCCCCTGGGCGGCCCAGTCAGCGGGGGTGACCAGCTGCTCGACCTCGATTGACTCGTCCAGGTCGACCAGTCCGCGCTGTTCCAGCGTGCTCACCAGCTCGTCGCGGTAAGCCCGTCCGAGGGTGGCCCAGTCCAGCGGCGCGGTGCGCAGGTTGGGGCAGGGCGCGAGTATGTAGAGCAGCTCACGCCGCTGCGGTGCCAGGCTCGGGTCGGTCGCGGTGGGCCGGGTGATGAGCAAGGACGGGTCAGTCATGAGCTGTCCGCGGCGGATGATCTCATCGAAGGTGCGTTCCCACGCCTCGCCGAAGGAGATCGTGTGGTGCGCCAGCTCGGTCCAACCCGGCCCGTTGCCGGCGCGGACTCCGGCGTGCAGCACGACCGCCGAGGGTGACCAGCGCAGCGGCACCAGCCGCCGGGGTGCCCGGCCGAGCAACCGGTGCACCACTGGGAGGTCGGGGGTGAGGACCACCGCGTCGGCCGCGACCCGTTCCCCCTCGGCGGTGCGCACCGCCGTGACGCGGTCCCCGAAGTGCTCCAGAGCGGTCACCGTCGTGTGGTAGCGAATGTCGGCACCAGCGTCGGTGGCCGTGTCGGCCAGTGCCTGGGGCAGCGCCCGCATGCCCCCTCGGGGGAACCAGACCCCGGCCACCGTGTCCATGTAGGCGATCACCGCGTACGCGGCGAGGGCGCGTTGCGGGGGCACTCCAGCGTAGAGCGCCTGGAAGGAGAAGATCCGTTGCAGCCGCTGGTCCCGCAGGAAGCGGCCGACCTGAGCGCTCAGCCGGCCGAAGCCGCCCAGCGCGGCGAGTGTGGCCAGGTCGCGGACGGCGTCCCGGCCGGCCACCAGATCCAGCGGGGAGTCGAAGTTGCCGCCGATGAACCGGCCGATCTCGACCTGGTAGAGCCGGGTCAGCCAGTGCCGCAGCCGCCGGTAACCGTGGGCTTCGGCTGGGCCGCACACCGCCCGGATGTGCGCCTCCATCTCCTCGGCGTCGGTGTGCACGTCGATCACTGACCCGTCGGCGAAGCGGGCCCGGTAGGCCGGGTGCAGCGCCACCAGGTCCAGCCGTGCGGCGAGTGAGTCACCCACCGCGGCCAGCGCCTCCTCGACCAGCTCTGGCATGGTGAGTACGGTTGGCCCGGTGTCGAGGCGGTAACCGGCCAGATCATGGCGCCCCGCCCGGCCACCCGGGTGCGGTTGGGTTTCGAGCACGGTCACCGCCCGGCCGGATCCGAGCAGGTGCAGCGCGGCGGACAGTCCGGCGAGCCCGGCGCCGACGACGACCACATGGTCGGTGGGTCCGGGCACGGTGCGCACGGGTGCACGGTACGCGGGGCGTGCTCAGCGAACTCTGCAGGTGGCCTGCGCGGCCAGCTCACCCAGCCGGGTGCTGGCCGGCTCGGCCACCTCAGCGGTGTACAGGCTGCCCAGCGCCGAGTTGGTGAGTGTGGTGATCCGGCGCTCCACCTCGGCCACCGCGCCGAGCTCGATCAGCAGCCCACGGACCTCCATCACGGTGGTCTCGTCCACGTGTGGGTTTCCGATGGCGCCGCGCAGCAGATCGGCGGCCCCGCTCTGGCGCTTTTCATCAGCGGCCCGGAGCCCGTAGGCGAGCAGCAGCGTCCGTTTGCCTTCGCGCAGGTCGTCACCAGCCGGTTTGCCGGTGACCCGTGGGTCGCCGAACATGCCCAGCAGATCATCGCGGAGCTGGAAGGCGATGCCGATGTCCGCCCCAAAGCGGCGGTAGGCGCCCACCAGCGCGAGGCTCGCGCCAGCGATGACGGCACCCAGGTGCAGCGGGCGCTCCACGGTGTACGCCGCGGTCTTGTACCGGTCGATCCGCAGCGCGGCCTCGGGCGCCTCGTCCCCGCTGACCTGGGTGAGCACATCGAGGTACTGGCCGGCGAGTACCTCGGTGCGCATCGCCTGCCACACGGGGTGCGCTCGGTGCAGCTGATCAGGCCACAGCTCCGACCCGCGCAACATGTCGTCGGCCCACGCCAGAGCCAGGTCACCGAGCAGGAGGGCGGCGGCCGCGCCGAAGCGTTCCGGCTGGCCCGACCACCCGGCCGCGCGGTGCCGGGCCGCGAACTCGACGTGCACCGTCGGTGTGCCCCGCCGGATGGTGGAATCGTCCATCAGGTCGTCGTGCACCAGCGCGCAGGCGTGGATCAGTTCCAGCGCGCTCACCGCTCGCAACACCGCCCGCGCCCGCGGGTCAGCCGCGGCGCCGCCCGCGCCTCGCCAGCCCCACCAGGCGAACGTTGGGCGCAGTCGTTTGCCGGGTCCCAGCACGACTTCGCTCAGCGAGTCCACCGCGGCGACGAACTGCGCGTCGATCAGTGCCGCCTCGTCACGCTTGGCTCGCAGGAAGGCCGCGAGCTCGCGGTGCACCTCGGCGCGGAGGTTGTCATCGAGCGAGTGCACGCGCTGATCTTCCGCTAGCCCCCCCAGTGCCCGAGTCCGGGCTCCCCATGAACGTGGTGACACGTGTCCGAGTTCGGTCGCGGCGGGGGTCATGGTTCAGTCGCTCGCTTGTTGTCGATAGGGCCTAGGGTGGCCACATGACGGCCGTCATCGACCGGCTCGGCGGTGCTCGCCCGGTGTTCTCCGTGGAGTTCTGCCCGCCGCGCGACGACGCCGGTGAGCGCCAGCTGTGGCAAGCGGTGCGCGAGTTCGAGCCGCTGAACCCGGCTTTCGTCTCGGTGACCTATGGTGCCGGGGGTTCCAGTCGGGACCGGACGGTACGGATCACCGGACGGATCGCGCGGCAGACCAGTCTGGTCTCGATGGCGCACCTCACCGCGGTGAACCACTCGGTGGCCGATTTGCGCCAGGTCATTGAGAGTTACGCCGAGGCCGGGATTCACAATGTGCTTGCGCTGCGCGGGGATCCGCCGGGTGATCCGCTCGGGGAGTGGGTGGCGCACCCCCAGGGTGTGCGCTATGCGGCGGAGCTCGTTCGCCTCGTCCACTCGCTCGGCGCTTTCTGCGTCGGCGTGGCCGCCTTCCCCGAAGTTCACCCCCGCTCACCCGACGCCGAGTCCGACGTCCGGCACCTGGTGGCCAAGCTGCGAGCGGGTGCCCAGTTCGCGATCACCCAAATGTTCTTTCGCCCGGAGGACTACCTGCGGCTGCGAGACCAAGTCACCGCGGCGGGCCCGGACCTGGCGACGGTGCCGATCCTGCCCGGAGTGATGCCGATCACCACCATACGCGGTGTGCAGAAAATGGCTGAGCTCTCCGGTTGCACCATCCCGGAGCCGGTGCGCGACCGGCTGGTCGCGGTGGGTAACGATCCCGCTGGGGTGCGGCAGGTTGGGGTGGAGGTCGCGAGCGAGTTGTGTGAGCGGCTGCTCGCTGAGGGTGCGCCGGGGTTGCACTTCTACACGCTCAACCGCTCTGGCTCCACGTGGGACGTGCTGGCCCGGCTGGGCATGGCGCCCCAACGCCCAGCCGAGGCCGCCGTGCGCTAGGGAGAGCGGAGCTTTCTCGTCTTGGTCTTTGGTGCTGGCGGAATCACCTAGAGCGGCAGTGTGCGGCCCAGCACGGCGAACTCCCGGGAGTCACCGGTGAAGCGGTAGTGCCGTAGCAGGTCGGTGAAGCCGAGCCGTCGGTAGAGCCGCCATGCTCTGGTGGGGCCTTCGGGAGTAGACAGCAACGCGCGCGGGGCATCGACTTTGGACAGCAGCTCGGTAAGCAGCGCCTTGCCGATACCCCGGCCCTGCGCGTCCGGGTGCACATGCAGTTCGGTGAGCTCGAAGTAATCGGCAAGCTCGCGGTGCGCGCCGGCGGGATCAACCAGCATGAGGCCGCGATGCACCTCGTCATGCCACCACTGGCCGGGGGCTCCTCGGTAGCCGTAGCCGATGCCTACCAGGGTGTCCGCGTCGAAAGCGGCCACGCACAGCCAGCCGGCACGCAGCATGTGCTCCAGCCACATCGGGCTGCGATGCCGCGCCGTTCCAGGGGGGTAGCGCATCGCGGTGACATAGATCCGCAGCGCCTCATCCAGGCGCACGCGCAACTGCGTGGTTGTCAGCTCGGCGAGCCGTGCTGGTTCACGGGTGGGCATTGCGGTCACCGCTGACCTCCCGTATCGGCCTGCGGCGCCGTGCTGCGGGCGGCGTCGACGGATTGCGTGAGCTTCATGAGATTACGGCTACGAACAAGCTTGTCGAGCTGGCCGAAGTTGGGGCTTGACGGGAGTGCGCCTTGAGGGGCTATCCTTCATAAGGTTCGAACATATGTTCGAACACAGACTTGGCGGTGGGGCGGGGGAAGCGCGCCGCCGCCAAGCTCTGCCGGCCTCCCCACGGCGGAGCGGACCCAGGTCGCTCATCATCACTCCCGACTCAGGAGGCCGACGTGGCCGCTGTGGCTGCGCTTACCCCATCCGTCGTGACACGGTACGACAGCACGAAATACGACAAGCCGTGTCATTGCCCGCCTAGCGTACGTAACCTCCTCGAGCAGGCTCGGCAGGGACTGCTCGACGCCGAATACGCCACCCGCTCAGTGGATCGCTATGCGTGGGCGCACCGGGCGGCGTTGCGGGCGGCGGCCGCCGTGCTGGCGGCGCGGGCTCGCCCGCGCAGGGCCGCCCAGCCGGTCAGCGCGTGGGTGCTGCTTGCCAGAGTCGCGCCGGAACTAGCGGAATGGTCGACGTTCTTCGCGGCCACGTCGGCCACCCGTGCCGCAGTCGAGGCCGGGGTACACCGCCTGGTCAGTGACCGGGATGCGGATGACCTGGTTCGGCAGGCGGGCCAGTTCCTCACCCTCGCGGCGCACGCGGCGACGAGAACATCCCAATGACGGCGCCGCAACCGCTGATCGACTATGGCCGGATGCTGGACGTGATCGGGATTGAGGGCGAATTGATGCTGAGTGCAGCGGCCTCAGCATTGCCGGCCGCTGCGCAGGAGGAAGTACCAGGCTGCCCGGACTTCACCTTGGCCGAGACACTGCGGCACGTGGGTGGCGTGCACCGGATGACCCGGTTGTGGGCGCGGGACGGGCGTCGACCACAACAGTGGCAGCAATCACCGCCAGATGGTGACCTGGTTGGTTTCGTGCGCACTGGTCTTGGCGAGTTGCTGATGGAGCTGGCCAGGCATGATCCCGGTGAGTACTGCGACACGTGGTGGCCCGACGATCACACCCACGGCTTCTGGCGGCGTCGCATGACGCACGAGACCACCGTGCACCGGGTTGACGTGGAGGCCGCGGCTGGTGGTCCCGTGCACTCAGTCGACCCGGAAGTGGCCCTGGATGGCATCGACGAACTGCTCTTGCTTTGGTTCGGGCACCGTCTCGGTGAGTTGGGGATATTCTCGTCGCAGGGGGCTGCGGTCGCCTTGGCGGCCGCGGATCGGCGCTGGTTGGCCATCTGCGAACCGGGCCGTTGCACCGCGCGGCGGGTGGGACAGGCCGAGGCCGGTTCGGCCGACGCGATGGTCAGCGGCGAGCCCATGGCGATCTACCTCTGGTCGTGGGGACGGTTGCCCGACCAGTCGGTCCGGATCTCCGGTGATCAGGAGGCTGTGGGTCGTCTCTGGACACTGCTGCGACCAGCGACGCGGTGAGCCGGCCCGGTGACCAGTCGTCATGCTCGGAGCCGCAGTCCGCGAGGAGTGGCGCGGAACCCGGCCTCCCGCAGCAGTTCGGCCAGGGGCGTTCCCAGCGCCGCCTCCCCGTCAGCGCGCTCCACCGACAGCGAGCCCAACCACCCCAGCCGCACCGCGCCGGCGAGGGCCATCACCGCGGCACGCAAGGCTGCGGTGTTTTCGGTGAAGGACAGCACCGATCGGCCGCCGCGTTCGACGTAGAGGACCGCGGCACCGTCGACGAGGACCGCCAGCGCTCCGGCCTTGCGTCCAGGTCGGTGCCTCAGGTCACCGACCGTGGGTGGCCAGGGCAGGGCCGCTCCGTAGGGCTGGGCGGGGTCAGCGGCGGCAAGGACCACAGCGGCGGGGTGGCCGTCGCGGAGCTGGGCCACCGCACGCAGCCTGTCGATGGCGCCGGGGATGGTGAACTGCGAGGCCCCGAGTCCCTCGACGACGTACCCGCGTCGGCACCGCCCAGACTCCTCCATGATTCGCAGCACCTGGTAGACGCCGTTGAAGCCGCCGGCGACTCGCTCGGTGTCTAGAGCTCCTCTGGTCAGGACCCCGTGGCGCTCGAGGAACGTCTCGACCCGGGCATGGGCGCGACGGGTTGGGTCAGGCCGTGACATGGGTTGTGGCGACACTGGCTGCTGCGACACGGACAGCGGTGGGGAGCACATCGGGGACAGGGACCAGCGTCCCGAGGCCGTCGGTGGACCGGCGCGGGAGGGCATCGGTGGCTGGCCCGCGCGCATCCTGGCGTATCTCCCACGCGGCGCGGACCGGCGTGGTTGGTGGGCGGCCGAGCGGCCGGACACCAACGCCCGCAGCGGCGCAAGCGAATCGTTGGTCAGCAACCCCGCCCACACCAGGTCCCACACCGCCGTGACCACGTCGCCGTCACTGGGCGCCCGCTCGCCATCCTCGAGCAGATGCTGGCTGGTCCGATCGGCGAGCTGCCGAAAGAACAGCGCGCCGCCCCCGATTGGGCCACCGGCGGCTGGGCCAGCCGCGGGCTCCCGGCCCAGTGCGCTCAGACCCAGTGTGCTCAGGATGCGGTGGTGGATGGGCGTGAGCGAAAGCTGCTCGTCAAGGTCGGGTAGCACCAGCTCAGCGAGGTCGGTGGGAGCCAGCGCGATCCACCCGTCGTTACCCGGCAGCGACCCGCATCCGATCCAGTTCACCTCGCCGGACGTGGTGAGCTCGTCGAGCAGGGCGGGGAGGTAGCCAGGAAGCCGGGCTGGGAGAAGTAGCGATTCCAGCGCGCTCGCCGGTACCGGTGCACCAGCCAGCTGTTCCACCGCGCCGAGCACATCCTCCGGGGTGGGCGCGCGGCGCGGCCCGCGCGCCGGTCCGGAGTCCGCGCGGCGGGTGTCCCAGGAGCTGATGCCGTGCCAGGCCGGCAGGAACCGGCCCAGAGCGGTCTGCTCGACCGGCTCGACCTCGGCCCGCAGCCGGGCCAACGACGCTCGCCGCAACCGCCGTAACACCTCGGTGTGGCAGTACTCGGTACCCCCGGCACCCGGTTCTATGAGGCCCGGTTCGGTGGGGCACCCTTCGATGGGGCGCAGTGCTATCGGGCGCAGCTCGCCGCGGACTAAAGTGCCCGCCCTGGTCATCCGATCCAGGACCGCGCCCATCACCGCGACCCCGAGCCCGAAGCGAGCCGCGGCGGCGGCCGCGGTGAACGGCCCACGGGTTCTCGCGTAGCGCAACACAAGATCCCCGAGCGGGTCGGCCACCGGTTCGGTGAACGCCTCCGGCACCCCCACCGGCAGTGCCACGCCCAGCGCGTCCCGCACCCGCCCGGCGTCCTCGCTGGCAATCCAGCGCCGCTCGCCAGCGATGCGCACCGTGATCGCCCGGCGGGCCGCGCCAAGCTCGGCGAGCCACTCCGGGGCGACCCCGCGCCGCGCGGCCTCAGCCTCGGTGAGGTCACCCAGGGCGCGCAGCACGTCGGCGGTGCTCTCGACGTCCCGGGCATGCCAGTTCGGATCCATCCGCTGCAGCTGTGCCTCCACGTCCACGACCACCCCGGGGTCGAGCAGCACGCGGATCGCCTCGGCGCCCAGCAGCTCCGCCAACAGCGTGGAGTCCAGCGCGAGCGCGGCGGCCCTGCGCTCGGCCAGCGGGGCGTCGAGCTCGTAGAGGAACATCCCCACGTAACCGAACAACAGGCTGCGCGCGAACGGCGACGGCGAGGGGGTGGTCACCTCCACCACCCGCACCCGCCGGGCTCGCACCTGCGACATCAACTCGCGCAGACCGGGCAGGTCATAGACGTCCTGCAGGCACTCCCGCATCGCCTCCAGCACCACCGGGAACCGCTCGTACTTCGAGGCGACGCGCAGCAGCTGCGCCGAGCGCTGCCGCTGCTGCCACAGCGGCGTGCGGCGTCTCGGGTCGCGGCGGGGCAGCAACAAGGACCGCGCGGCGCACTCCCGGAACCGGGAAGCGAACAGGGCCGAGGCACCCACCTCGGTGGTCACGAGCTGTTCTACCTCATCCGGGTCGAGCAGCACGTCCCGCGCGGTGGGCGCCACCTCGGCGCCGTCAGCGTCGAACGCGTCCGGCAGCCGCAGCACGATGCCGTCGTCGGCGCTGGCCACCTGGGCCTCGACGCCTCGCCGTTCGCGCAGCCGGGCGCCGATCGCCAGCGCCCAGGGCCCGTTGACCCGCGCGCCGAACGGGGAGTGCACCACCATCCGCCAATCACCCAGCTCGTCACGGAAACGCTCCACCACGACGGTGCGGTCGCCCGGCACGTGCCCGGTGGCTTCGCGCTGCTCGCGCAGGTAGGTCAGCAGATTGTCGGTCGCCCAGCCGTCGAGCCCGGCCGCCTCGACGCGCCTGCGGGCCGCGTCCACCGCGGCTCCGCTCACCTCGCGGACGAACGCGCCCAGCGCCCGCCCCAGCTCCAGGGGCCGGCCCGGCGCGTCGCCTTTCCAGAACGGCATCCGGGCCGGTTCGCCGGGCGCGGGTGCCGCGATGACCCGGTCGTGGGTGATATCCACGATCTTCCACGAGGTCGAACCGAGCAGGAACGTGTCGCCCACCCGGGACTCGTACACCATCTCCTCGTCAAGCTCACCGACTCGCGAGCCCGCCCCGTCGGCACCGCCGGGGGTCATCACGGTGAACAGACCGCGGTCCGGGATGGTGCCACCGGAGGTGACCGCCAGCCGCTGCGCTCCGGGCCGACCGCGCAGCTCGTCGTTGACTCGGTCCCAGACGATCCGCGGCCGCAGCTCGCCGAACTCCTCCGAGGGGTAGCGCCCCGCCAGCATGTCCAGCACGGCGTGCAGTGCCGAGTCGGGCAGCGCCGAGTACGGCGCGGCCCGGCGGACCAGCGCGGCGAGATCGTCGACGGTCCACGGGTCCAGCGCGACCATCGCCACCACCTGCTGGGCGAGCACGTCCAGGGGGTTGCGCGGGTAGCGCAGTGCCTCGATCGCCCCGCTGGCCATCCGTTCCGCGATCACCGCGCACGAGACCAGGTCACCGCGGAACTTGGGAAAGATCACGCCGTGGGACACCGCGCCCACTTGGTGGCCGGCCCGGCCGATCCGCTGCAGGCCCGACGCCACCGTGGGGGGTGCCTCGATCTGCACGACGAGGTCCACCGCTCCCATGTCGATGCCCAGCTCAAGCGAGGAGGTGGCGACCACGCACCGCAATTGGCCGGACTTGAGTTCCTCCTCGACCAGGGTTCGCCGCTCGCGCGACATCGAGCCGTGGTGCGCCTTGGCGATCACTTCGGGAGCGCCACCGGCGAGCCCTGCCTGGCCCATCAGCTCCGCCGGCATTCGATCTCCCGGTGCCGCCGGCTCGCCGACGGCCAGCTCGTTGAGCCGGGAGGTGAGCCGCTCGGCCAGTCGGCGCGAGTTGGCGAACACGATCGTCGAGCGGTGCGCGCGGACCAGCTCCAGCACCCGCCGCTCCACGGCGGGCCAGATCGAGGCCCGGTGCTCCGCTGGCCCGTCGGCCGGCTCACCCCCGGTCATTTGACCCGGCACCGACATGTCCGGCACCGGGACCCGCACCGAGATCTCGATCGTCTTGGCCGACTCGGGCTGCACTACCCGCACCGGTCGGCCCCCGGCGAGGAAGGCGCTGACCTCCTCGACGGGACGCACGGTGGCGGACAGGCCGATCCGTTGGGCGGGTTTGTCCAGCAGGGCGTCCAGCCGCTCCAAGGACAACGCCAGGTGTGCGCCGCGTTTGGTGGCAACAACGGCGTGCACTTCGTCGACGATCACGGTGTGCACCCCGCGCAGCGACTGCCTGGCCGCTGATGTCAGCAGCAGGAACAGTGACTCCGGGGTGGTGACCAGCACGTCGGCCGGGGCGCGGGCGAAGGCGCGGCGCTGCTCGGCCGGGGTGTCGCCGGTGCGCATCGCCACCCGGATGTCCGGCGCTGGCAGCCCCAACCGGTGCGCGGCCTGCCGGATACCCGCCAGCGGGGAACGCAGATTGCGCTCGACGTCCACCGCGAGGGCCTTGAGCGGGGAGATGTAGAGCACCCGGCAGCGCCTCGTCGGCTCCTCCGGAGCCTCTTCGGGGGGTCCAGCGCGAGCCAAGCGGTCCAGCGCCCACAGGAACGCGGCGAGGGTCTTGCCCGATCCGGTGGGCGCCACCACCAGCACATGCTCGCCCGCCGCAACAGCTCGCCAAGCCCCCTCCTGCGCCGCTGTAGCCCCAGCAAACGCCCCCCCAAACCACTCCCGGGTAGCCGCACCAAATCCCTCAACCACAACCCCATCATGGTCTCCCGCCGCATTCAGCGGGCTGAGCGGGGTTACGGGCGCCTGGTTACCCCGCTCAGCCCGCTGAATGCGACAGACCGGGACGGGGGGATGAGGATTTTGCGGAGGTGGCCTATGTCGGCGATTCGTTTTTCGGCTAGGTGGTCGGCGGCTAGGGCGGGTGGGATGCCATCGCGCTCGGCTCGCTCGAAGATCTCTCGGGTGGTGTCGAAGATCTTGGCGACCCGGGCCTTGGCCCGCTGAAAGTCGAAGCCCTCGATCTCGTCGGCCACCTGGATGACTCCACCGGAGTTGACCACATAGTCAGGTGCGTAGAGGATGCCCCGCTGGTCGAGCAGCTTCTCTACGCCGGGGTGCGCCAGCTGGTTGTTCGCGCCACCGCAGACGATCTCGGCGCGCAGCGCCGTCACGGTTGGATCGTCCAGCGCGGCGCCGAGCGCGCACGGGGCGTACACGTCGATCGGCTCGCGGACGAGCGCCTCGGTGCTCGGCGCCACCACCACTTCGGGATGCGCGGTGCAGACCTGCTCGATGGCTCGTTCGCTGACATCAGTCACGATCACCTCGGCGCCGTCGGCGAACAGGTGATCAACGAGGTGTCTCCCGACCTTGCCCACACCCGCGATTCCCACCCGACGGCCGGACAGGGTGGGCGTACCCCAGACGTGTTCGGCCGCCGCGCGCATGCCCTGGAAGACACCGAGAGCGGTCAGGATCGACGAGTCGCCGGCGCCACCGTGGGCCAGCGAGCGCCCGGTGACGAAGTCGGACTCCCGGGCGACGAGATCCATGTCCTCGACATAGGTGCCGACATCGCATGCGGTGATGTAGCGCCCGCCTAACGACTGCACGAAGCGCCCGTAAGCGCGCAGCGCCACCTCCGTCTTGTCCCGCGTCGGGTCGCCGAGGATGACGGCCTTGCCCCCACCGTGGTCCAGTCCGGCGAGCGCGTTCTTGTAGGACATCGCGTGGGACAGGTGCAGCACGTCGGCCAGCGCGTCCTCCTCGCTGGTATAGGGGTGGAACCGGGTGCCGCCGAGTGCGGGCCCCAGCGCTGTGGAATGGATGGCGATGATGGCGCGGAGCCCAGCGGACTCGTCGCGGCAGAATACGACCTGCTCGTGGTCACCGGATCGGAACACGTCGGTCACAGTGGTGGCCCCCCACTTCGGTGGAGCGCTGGCGGCGCGCACCACTGCGCAGCGTAGATGGCAGCATCTGGCGGGTAACAGGAGGGCAGCAAGAGGCCCGGAAAGAGGTACCGCATGCGGGTCACCGGACTCGGGCACGCCGGGTTGTTCATCGAGACGGCGGCGGGCACTGTGCTCTGCGACCCGTGGCTGAACCCGGCTTTCTTCGGCTCGTGGTTCCCCTTCCCAGACAACAGCGACCTGGACTGGGGCGCCCTCGGGCGGGCCGATTTCCTCTACGTCTCGCACCTGCACCGGGACCACTGCGACGCCGAGCTGCTGCGCCGGCGGGTGCGCAAGGACGCCACGGTGCTGCTGCCGGACTACCCCACCGACGAGCTGGAGCGCGAGCTCGCTGGCCTTGGGTTCCGGCGGTTCCTGCGCACCGTATCCGGTGTCCCGGTGGAACTCGACGGGTTGCGCATCATGATCACGTCATTGACCGGGCCCAGCGACGGGCCGATCGGTGACTCGGCGCTGTCCCTGGACGACGGTCGCACCGTGATCCTCAACCAGAACGACGCCCACCCGCTGGACGTCGAGCGGCTGCTGGACTTCGGGCCGGTCCAAGGGTATTTCACCCAGTTCTCCGGCGCGATCTGGTGGCCGATGGTCTACGAGCTGCCCGAGGGCGCCCGCCAGGAGTTCGCCCGCCGCAAGCGGGCTGGGCAGACCGACCGGGCGCTGCGTTACATCGACGCCGTGGGTGCGGCGAACGTGTTCCCCACCGCGGGCCCGCCCTGCTTCCTCGACGCGGAGCTCTTCGAGCTCAACGGGGTCGGTCGGGACGGGGACAGCATCTTCACCGACCAGGTGGAGTTCCTGGCCGAGCTGGCCTCGGCACGACCGGGGGTGTCGGCGCACCTGCTGTTGCCGGGAAGCGTCGCCGAGCTGGACGGGGCGCGCTGCGAGCTCACCCACCGGCACTCGGCCGCCGAGATCACGCACATTTTCCGGGAGAAGACCAGCTACCTGCGCGCATATCAGGCCCGCGCGCAGCCAGCCTTGGCGCGGGAGCGGGCCAGCCGGGCGCCGGTGCCGGCTGACCTGCTCGAGCAGCTCAAGCAGTGGTGGGAGCCGCTGCTCACGCGGGCCGAGCACATCTGCGCCGGGATCGGTGGCCCCGTTCGGCTGGACGTCGGCGAGCGCTCGCTGGTGATCGATTTCACCACTCGCGAGGTGCGCGGATTCGCGGGCGAGCACTGCCGATACCGGTTGTCCACATCGGCGGATCTGATCGCCACCAACCTGGCCCGCCGCGAGGTGGACTGGTCGAACAGCCTGTTTCTGTCCCTGCGATTTCGGGCCAGCCGGGTCGGTCAGTACAACGAGTTCGTTTACGTCTTCTTCAAGTGCCTGTCGCCCGAACGCATCGACTACGTCGAGAACTGGTACGACGAGCGCAACGAAGACGGCGCGGACATCGACCTGGACGGCTGGCGCGTGCAACGCCGCTGCCCCCACCTGCGCGCCGACCTGGCCAAATTCGGCGGCGTCGCCGACGGGATTCTCACCTGCGCCCTGCACGGCTGGCGCTTCGACCTGGCCACCGGCCGCTGCCTGACCGCGGCTGGCCACCACATCCGCGCCGCGCCGATCAACGGCCCCGCTGCTGCCACCACCAGCGGATGAGCACCACCAGGGCGGAGAGCAGGCCGAAAAGGATCACTAGTTGTCCGGCGGTGGAAGACAGCCCAGTCGGATCTCCCGGGGAGAGCACCCCATCACGGTAGCTGGGGGCGGGTACCTAACCTGGCGGAATGCGGATAACCCACTTCCGGCAGCGGATGGACGAGGAATTCGGCGCGGCCAGGGCGGCCGCGTTGGCCCATGATCACGTGTTCGGCGAGCTCGGTGGCCGGACGGTGAACGGGGCGCTGGAGGCGGGGCTTGACACCAAGCGGGTGTGGGCGGTGGTGTGCGCCACATTCGACGTTCCCGAGGAGCGGCGTTGAGCACCTGGACCCGCCGTTGAGACTTGGTGGGTCGGCCCTTTGAGCGCACCCGCGGCGCCGGTGGACGCCGCGGGCTCACGCATCGGCGTGTCGCTCCCGGTGTCGAACATGCGTTCGCTTAGGATGTTATCCACAGCCGGATGCCTGTCCACAGGTCCGGTTCATGTCGCCGCGAAGTGTCGGTCCTATCGCTTAGCGTCGGCCCTGACCCAGCAGAACTGATCAGCGAGGTGGACCGTCAGATGGCACCAGGACTGGACCGGGAGAAGGCGCTTGAGATCGCCTTGGCTCAGATCGAGAAGCAGTGCGGCAAGGGCTCAGTGATGCGCCTCGGCGAGGAGGGTCGCGCGCCCATCGAGGTGATCCCCACCGGTTCCATCGCGCTGGACGTGGCGCTGGGCATCGGTGGCCTTCCCCGTGGCCGGGTGATCGAGGTGTTCGGCCCGGAGTCCTCCGGAAAGACCACGGTCGCGCTGCACGCGGTGGCCAACGCCCAGCGAGCCGGCGGGATCGCCGCGTTCATCGACGCCGAGCATGCGCTGGATCCCGACTATGCGAAGGCGCTTGGAGTGGACACCGACGCGTTGCTGGTCTCCCAACCCGACACCGGGGAACAGGCGTTGGAGATCACGGACATGCTGATCCGCTCCGGAGCGCTCGACATTGTGGTCATCGACTCGGTGGCGGCCCTCGTGCCGAGGGCGGAGATCGAAGGCGAGATGGGTGACTCGCACGTCGGCCTGCAGGCCAGGCTGATGAGCCAGGCGCTGCGAAAGATCACTGGTGCGCTGAGCAACTCGGGCACCACCGCGATCTTCATCAACCAGCTCCGGGAGAAGATCGGGGTCTTCTTCGGCTCCCCGGAGACCACCACCGGGGGCAAGGCGCTGAAGTTCTACGCCTCGGTGCGACTGGACATCCGCCGGATCGAAACGCTCAAGGACGGCTCGGACGCGGTAGGCAACCGCACCCGCGTCAAAGTGGTGAAGAACAAGTGTGCCCCACCATTCAAACAAGCGGAATTTGACATTTTGTATGGGCATGGGATCAGTAGGGAGGGCTCCTTGATTGATCTGGGAGTGGAGCAGGGCATCATCCGCAAGTCGGGTGCCTGGTACACCTATGAGGGTGATCAGCTCGGTCAGGGCAAGGAGAACGCGCGCAAGTTCCTCGGCGACAACCCCGACGTCGCCGCTGAGATCGAGAAACGGATCAAGGACAAAATGGGCATCGGGGCGAAGCTTGATGCCGACCAGACCGTGCCGGCCCCGGTGGACTTCTGATGTCCCCGGATGTCAGGGCCATCAGCCCGGCGGCTGAGGCCCAGGGAATCTGTCTGCGGTTGCTCACCGCGCGGCAGCGCAGCAGGGCCGAACTGGCCGAGGCGTTGCGCGGGCGCGGGATTCCCGATGAGGTCAGCGAGCCAGTGCTCGACCGCCTGACTGAGGTGGGCCTGGTCGATGACGCCGCCTTCGCCGAGTCGGCGGTGCACGCTGGGCACTGCCATCGGGGCCTGGGCAGGCGAGCGCTGAGTACCGAGTTACGGCGCAGGGGAGTCCCAGATGAGATCGTTCACGAGGCGGTGGCGACGGTGCAACCCGAGGATGAGGAGCTGCGGGCCCGCGAACTGGTCCGGCGCAAGCTGCGCACCAGCACCGTGCGCGAGGCAAGCACGTTGGCCCGCAAACTGGGTGGGATGCTGGCCCGTAAGGGCTACCCGGAAGGGCTGGCGCGGCGGGTGGTACGCGACGAGCTTGGCCCGGGTGGCTGGGCCGCGGACGGTGAACCGGATGCTGACTGACCACCAGGTGCCCCGCCGGGGGCGATGAATTCGACGCCAGCGGGGAGGCTGCCTTTGCGGTGCGCGGTGCTGAGCAGCCGCACCAACGTGGCGCGAAACTCTTGCGCGGCGCGGGTTGGGTGCACGTCGGTGCGGTGGGCGAGCGTGATCGTCCGGGTCGGTGGGGGAGGCGTGAACGGCACACCACGAAGCTGAGGGCGGCCCTGGAGCACCATGCTGGGGACCACGGCGATGCCGAGGCCGGCTTCGACGAAGCTGAGCACCGCGTCCATCTCGCCCCCCTCGATGGCGAACCGGGGCGAAAACCCAACTCGCTGGCAGGCCGTGAGGGTCATTGCTCTGAGGTCGTAGCCCTCCCGGAACATCACCAGGGGACGGTCCCGGAGGTCTCCGATGCCAAACGACTCGAGGTCGAGGTCCAGGGTGCGCGGCACGGCGACGATGAGCTGCTCGCGAAGAATCGGGACGGTGTCAAGGGCGGGATCCCCTCGGTGTACTGGCGAGGTGATCATCGCCAGGTCGATGGCTCCTTCCGCCAGCTGGCGCACCAGATCTCGAGACCCGCTTTCGTCGATGACGAGTTGGATGCCTGGGTAGCGGGCGCTGAAGTGGGCGAGCGCGTGGGCCAGCGGCCCGGTGCAGAGGCTGGGGGTGGCACCGAGCCTCAGTCGGCCCTGGCGCAGCTCGGCCAGCTCGTGCACCTGCAAGCGGGCGGTTTCGACGTCGGCCAGGATCCGCTTGGCGAGGGGGACCAGCACCTCGCCAGCTGGCGTGAGCGTCACGTTGCCTCGGGCTCGGTGGAACAGCTCGCTGCCCAGCTCACGCTCCAGGCAATGGATCTGCTTGCTCAGTGAGGGCTGGGCGACGTGGGTGAGCGCGGCCGCCCGGGTGAAGTGGCGGGTCCGCGCGACGGCCAAAAAGTACACGAGCTGCTGTATCTGCACCTCGATAGCATATGGCTATCATGATGAGCGTAACCATGTCTTGGACCTGTGGTATGAACTCGACTTACTGTCAGTTGCGCCGTGGCTGGCTGCGGCCACCACCGCGAGCGCGACCGTCCCTACTGACCTCCATGACCCTGACCTCCATGACCCTGACCTCCGTGACCCCGACCTCTGGGGCCCCGACCTGAATCGATGTCATGACCACCACCTCCTCGTCCCCGCCATCCGAGGTCGCCGAACCTGGTCGGATGCCGTCCGCTCGGGCGGCCATCTCAGCCCGCACCTTGCGGACCGACCGCTGGTGGGTGTCGCCCTTGGTGACTGCCATCGTGCTGGGGGTCTTCATCGGCTACACGACAGTCCGGCTGTTCATGCGGAAGGACTATTGGGTCGGTGCGTACCACTACCTCACTCCGTTGTACTCGCCGTGTTTGAGCGCCTCGTGCGTGCCGGGATCATCGCATTTCGGCAGCCTGCTGCCGGCGTTTCCGCTGGCGCTGCCACTGCCGATCATAATCTTCCCGATCCTCGCGGGATTTCGAGCCAGCTGCTACTATTACCGCAAGGCCGGCTACCGGGCTTTTCTTTTGTCGCCGCCCGGGTGCGCGGTGGCTGAACCAGCGAGAAAATATACTGGGGAAACCCGTCTTCCGCTGGCGCTCCAGAACCTGCATCGGTATTTTTTCTACTTGGCAAGCGTGTTGCTGCTGATCAATACGTATGACGCGGTGGCGGCGTTTTTCCCTGCGGACGGTGGCTTCGGGGTGGGCCTGGGTTCGCTGATCCTACTGATCAACGTCACGATGCTGTGGCTGTACTCACTGTCCTGCCATGCGTGTCGGCACATTGCCGGGGGTCGCCTGAAGCACTTCTCCAAACATCCCGTGCGGTACTGGTTCTGGACGCGTGTGTCCACACTCAACGGTCGCCACATGCAGTTCGCCTGGGCGTCGCTGATCACTGTGATGCTCACAGATTTCTATATCATGGCCGTCGCCGCGGGCTGGATAACCGACCTGCGCCTGTTCAACTGATGAGCCTGTGTCAACTGATGAGCCTGTGTCAACTGATGAGCCTGTGTCAACAAATGAGGAATTGGAACCCATGACCGAGATGGAGACCCACGACTACGACGTCGTAGTGATCGGGGCGGGCGGCGCCGGGCTGCGTGCCGCGATCGCGGCTCGTGAGCTGGGCAAACGCACGGCTGTTGTCTGCAAGTCATTGTTCGGCAAGGCCCACACCGTGATGGCCGAGGGAGGCATCGCGGCGTCGATGGGCAACGTGAACTCCCGGGACAGCTGGCAAGTCCATTTTCGCGACACCATGCGCGGGGGCAAGTTCCTCAACAACTGGCGAATGGCCGAGCTGCACGCGAAAGAAGCGCCGCAGCGGGTATGGGAGCTGGAGACTTACGGCGCGCTGTTCGACCGCACCAAGGAAGGTAAGATCAGCCAGCGTAACTTCGGTGGGCACGAGTACCCGCGGCTGGCGCATGTAGGTGATCGCACGGGCCTAGAG
>JBOHFJ010000033.1:0-19812 GCA_050699655.1 Pseudonocardiaceae bacterium | reverse complement strand
ACATCGACCGCGGCCAGCGGCGCGAGCACCAGCCAGGTCGCGAGCGCGAGCGCGCCCAACAGCCACCCGAGCGCGGGTGCCGCGCCCCAGCGCAGGCCGAGCACTTCACAGGCCGCGACGATGGTGAACATCCGCACCGCGACGTCGGGGTCGCGCAGCACCGCCGCGACATGCCCGGGGCGCCGGAGCGCCCAGAGCGCAAAGCCCAACCCCAGCACGGCGAAGGCGACCACCGCGAGGATGCCCAGCGCGGTACTGAGCCGCCAGTACCCGTGGTCGTCCGCGGCGACGGACACGATGCCCGTCGCCATCACCGCCGCGAACAACTCCGGCGGTGGGTTCACCTCGGCAAGCCAGGCACCGGGCACACACCGATCCTGCCTTGGCCACCAAGACCGCACCACGTTCCGCCGAAAGGACCCCGTTAGGGCTTGTCGCTCAGCGGAGCTCGATCCGTTGGCCGATGGGGGTGCGGGTGAACCGCCAGGCGTCAACCGCTGGCTCGCCCACGCTCACCCACCACTGGTGGGCGGCCCGCACCTCGTCCCAGAGCTTGCGTTCTCCGCTCTGGCGCACCTCGTAGGGCGGCTCAGTGGTGACGTGCACGGTGGCCCAGGAGCGACTCCATTGATCCACGAGGTACAGGGTGCCGGTGTCCGAGCTGTCGGGATGGTAGAAGTCCTCGCACCTGGGCACGCGGAGCCCGATAGCGGTGGCCGCGTGCGCATCACCAGCCACATGCCACGGGTGCAGATCGGTGGTGGACGCGGTCGTCGCGTCGTCGTCTCGCACGATCCGGCTTGTGCGGTAGCGAGGGATGCGCTGAGCGCGCAGCCACATGAACGACGCCGGGCCCACTATCCCCCCCGTCGCGGTGGCGTCGTGGTGCACGCTGAGCGCCAGCAGGCCGCCGGAGTAGTAGGGGGTTCCCCACGGGGTGAGCACGAGCCCCCCGGGGCGGGTCTGCGCCACCCAGGCGGGCGGCACCTCGGCGGCCGCCACCGTGGAGATCACCCGGTCGTAGGGCGCCCGCGGTGGGTAGCCCTCCGCGCCATCGGCGGTCACCACGGTCACGGCGCCGAACCCCGCGCCGGCCAAGGAGTGGCGGGCGCGCTCGGCCACGGCCGGGTCCACCTCCACACTCACCACGTTGTCGGCGCCGAGCCGGTGGGCCAACAGCGCCGCGTTGTATCCGGTGCCAGTGCCGATCTCCAGCACCCGCATCCCCGGCTCGACCTTCAGGGCGATGAGCATCTGCGCCACCACCCCTGGCATCGACGCCGAGGAGGTGATCTCGAACCCGCACCCCCCCTCGCTGGCCGGGTGGCCGTCATCCACCTGGGTGGTGACCGATACGTTGGCGTAGGCCCGCTCCAGCCAGCCCTGCGGGTCGTCGCGGCGGCGCAGTGGCACTAGGTCGCCGTGGCCAGCCGTGTCGCGGTCGTGATGCCATATCAGTTCTGGGATGAACTCGTGCCGGGGCACTTCGGTGAGCGCGGCCCGCCAGCGCTCGTCCAGCTCACCCCGCTGACCGAGGCCCTCCACCATCCGCTGGCGCAGTACTTCGGCGTCGGCCACTACTTCGGGTCGTCCGTGTCGGGGGGGTCTGGCTTGCCGTGCTTGCCGGGGTCCGGCTCTGGAGGTAGCGGCCGCCCAGGCGGTTGTTGGCCGTCGCTCGACGGGTTCGGGTCGGGGTCCGGTTTGCTGTGAGTACCCATGTGACGCATCGTGGCCCACCGGTAACCCCGCGCGCAACGCTCCGCACCCCACCCCACTCACGCTCTCATGGATGCTTGTGCACCTTCCAGAGCGCCCATTCAGGCTCTCATGGATGCTTGTGCACCTGCGAAACCCGGGAGAACGTCACCGCCGCGCCGTGAGCCGTGCTGAGCACATCACCGATCCGAAAGCCGCGGAACCCGCGACAGCCCTACCCGGCGGCTCCAGCGACAAGTGCCCCGAGAATGTCAACAGGGAACGGGGATCTGTGGGAAGAAACCTGGAGACGCAACCCAGACGCACTGGTGTTGCCGACTGGAGCAGTGATGTGGCGCTAGGTAGGTTCGCTCTGGCGCGCCGAGCCGCATCGTGATTACGACTTCGCCGTCGTGTTCCGCGCGATTCGGGCTCACACCGGCTGGTCCAGCAAACCCTGGCCAACCTGGTCGGGCTCGACCAGACCCGGATCTCAGCGATCAAGCGCGGCGCCACCCGGCTGCGCGACGTGGCCCTGATCGCGCAGGTCGCCAACGGCCTGCGGATCCCGCCGATCCCGCTCGGATTCGGCGACCGTGGGACTACTGTGGGCGAGGCGGGGGCTGACCGGCGGAAGCTGGTGAGTTGGGTGGAGCGCAGAGATTTCGTAGGCTACGTCGGGGCCTGACCCTCGGGGCCGGAGCGGCCGGGCTGGACATCGACCGGCTCGTCGCGTTGCTCCCGCAAGCGGAGCCCACCGGCACCCGCCGGGTGGGGGCGGCCGATGTGGTAGCCATCGAGCGGGCCACCGAAGCCTTCAGCGCCCAAGACTTCGCCAGCGGAGCGGGGCCGATCGTGGACGTCGCCGTCGGGCAACTCCGCTCGACACTGCCGCTGCTGGGCGTCGGTCACCAGGCCATCGACGCGGTCACGGTGCCGCATTCGCCCCGGGCGTATGACCGGCTGCGGATCCTCAACGCCGCGCTGGAGCCGCTGCACACCAGCGCCGGTGTCGCCGAGCTGCGCGAGCGCCTGACCACCATGGCCGCCTGACCCCGACAACCAGTCTCTACCGAAACCGGTTGGTTCGGTGTGCTGGACGCGTCTCAGGGCAGTCATGCTCGCCCCGCTCGTCCAAATCTCTCGATTGCCACCAGGCAGCGTAGACCTGACGGGGGTGGGCTGGGACACTTCGGTGCGATGGAACTCCAGCGGATCAGCGCGCAGCATCCCAAGATCAGACACGTGCTGGCGATCCAGCGGAACACCGCGCCGAACCCGCGAAAAATGATCATTGCTGAGGGGTTGTGGGCGCACAACCTCCTGCTGGCCCACGGTGCCTTCATTGACACGTTCCTGTGGTGCCCGGAAGCCGCCTACGGCGACGAGGCACAGAAGCGAGCTGTCGAGTTGGCGTCGCGCGCGCACCTGGCCTACCAGGTGTCGGAAAAAACGTTGGCGCGTATTTCCGAGCGAGACCGGCCGGACGGGTTGCTCTCGCTCGCGCTGTTGCCCAAGTGGGAGCAGACCGACGTTGCGCTCGGCGACTCAGCACTGATCGTGGTAGCCGACGGCATGGAGATCCCGGGCAACCTGGGAACCCTGATCCGGACGCTGGACGCGGCCGGCGCGGACTGCTTGGTGTTGACCAATCGACGCACCAGGCTAACCCATCCCAAGGTGTTCCGAGCAAGCCAGGGCATGGTCCTCACCATGCCCGTACTGGATTTCGAGCGGACCGAAGACGCGATGTCATGGCTCCGGTCGAACAACGTCGAAATCTATTTGGCCGACACGGATGGCGCGAAGAATTACCGGTTGTTCGATTATTCAACCACCCGCACCGCCTTCGTTCTCGGTTCGGAACGTTACGGAATCCCGAAACCCTGGTACGCGGCGGGCCATGAACGCGTGTCCATCCCCATGCTAGGTTCGATCGACTCGCTGAACGTGTCCATCTCCGCGGCGGTATTCTTGTTCGAGGCGCGCGCACAAAAAAACCACTGGTAGGCTCGCTACCCGAGGACGCGTGAGGAGAGCGCTGATGACTGCGTGGGACGGTCGCGGACTGCCGCCGGTGGCCGCTGAGCGGATGCGGCGCTTCACCCGCACGGGACTGCGCACCTCGCTGCTGACGGTGCCCGGGGCGGTCGGGGTGCAGTCAGTCGGCTTCGACCCGGTCGGCGAGGTGATGGGCTGCATCGTCGAGCACATCGGGTGGAGCGGCTTCGGAGGCTGCGGCTACTTCGGGGGTTTCGGGGGCATCGGAATCGCCGGGGGAATCGCTGGGGGGATGCCCCCAGGGACTGTCGCCTCGTCGGGACCGGCCCGGTTCGTCGGGTTCGGGCCGTACGTCGACGCCCTGTACCGCGGTTACGGCACGGCACTGGGGCGGATGACCGAGGAGGCCACCGCGATGGGCGCCGATGGCGTCGTGGGAGTGCGGCTGACAGCGTCGCCTCTGGGGTCCCAAGTTGGAGCGCGGGCCGGCGCCGAGAACCGCGAGTTCGTCGCGCTGGGCACGGCGGTCCGGGCCCGGTCGCGGCACCGGCTGGGCACGGTGTTCACCACCGAGCTGGCCGGCCAGGATGTGGCCAAGCTGCTGCAGGCCGGCTGGGTGCCCAGCGCGCTGGTCTACGGGATCTCCATGGCGGTGCGCCATGACGACTGGCGCACCCAGCGGCAGGCCTCGTGGGGTGCCGGCAACACGGAGGTGTCCGGCTACACCGAACTGGTCACCCACGTGCGCGCCGATGCCCGCCACCGCTTCGACCAGCAGGCCCGGAAAACCGGGGCGCAGGGAGCGATCGTCTCCTCGATGGGCCTGTCGATCGGGGAGATCGAGCCAGCGGAGAACCACCGTGACCATGTCGCCGAAGCCAGCGTGTTCGGCACCTCGCTGGTGCGCTTCCACCAAGGCGCACGCGCCCCGACCCGATCGTTGACCATCCTGCCGCTGCGATAGCCGCCGGACACCGAGCAAAGCCCAGTAGGAGTAGTGATGACCGCCGACCCCACCGCATCCGGCATCCCCCCCGACATGCCCCCCGGAATCCCGGACGACGCGATGCGCCGGCTCGCCGAGATGAAGCCGGGCCAAGCCACCAGCTTGTTCACCTCGGACCTGTCGGTGAACGAGTTCCTGCTGGTGCGAGAGGCTGGGTTTCGACCCCTCGGGCTGGTGCTGGGTACCAGCATTTATCACATGGGGTTCCAGATGGGTCGGTGGAACAAGAACCAGGAACTGACCGTCCTGTCCCAGGCGATGTACCACGCCCGGGAGCTGGCCATGACGCGGATGGAGGCCGAGGCGAACCAATTGGGTGCCGACGGCATCGTCGGGGTGCGGCTGGAGATCGAGTTCAAGGAGTTCGGCGCGGACCTCGCCGAGTTCATCGCGGTCGGCACCGCGGTGAAAGCCGATGATGCCCAGGCGCCCGACGGGCAGCCCTGGCGCAACAACCAGAACCAGCCGTTCACCTCCGATCTGTCTGGCCAGGACTTCTGGACGCTGATTCAGGCCGGCTACGCTCCGTTGGGCATGGTGATGGGCTCCTGCGTCTACCACATCGCGCACCAGAAGTTCTGGCAGGCGATGGGTAACATCGGGCAGAATGTCGAGCTGCCGCAGTTCACCGAGGCGCTCTATGACGCCCGGGAGCTGGCGATGAGCCGGATGCAGGCCGAAGCTGAGCAGTTGGCCGCCGAGGGCATCGTGGGGGTGCAGTTGCTCTCGCTCGGGCATCGTTGGGGTGGGCACACCACGGAGTTCTTCGCGATCGGCACCGCGGTGCGCCCGATGCGCGCCGACCACGTGATCGCCAAGCCACAGCTCGTCCTCCCGCTGACCGACTCGTGACCGGGCGCATGGCCGGGCGCATGGCCGGGCGGCCCGCATGACGCTGGAGCCCTCATGACACTTGAACCCAGCGACCTGGGCCCGCTGGGCGACGTGCAGCTCCTGGCGGCGATGCTGCGAGCCGACCGCGACGAGGTCGCGTCCTACGCCCGGGTGCTCAGCGGCGCGCTGGCCCAGGCGCTGCCGGCGGGCATGGTGGAGATCGGCTACCAGCGCACCGCCGGGGACCGCTTGGCGCGCCGCCCGGGCCGCGCCGTCCGCCTCGTGGTGCACGGGGACAACCGCGATCTCGAGTTGCGCGAAGGCCGGGGCGGCGGGGTCGAAGCGGAGCTGCAGCAGGTGGTGCGCGGGGTGGTGATCAGCCGGCGCGGCATTGGCGTGGACGAATGGCTGCACGCGCTGGCGCAGGACATCGCTTCCGCCGCCGCTCGGGACACGGCGGCTCGAGCGGCCCTGGAGCGGCTGCTCCACGGTTGACGCACCGAAAGCGTACTCATGGCCTGGTGAGGTATCAGCGCGGACGACGGCCTACTCCATAACATCGTGGAGAGGAGCCGGTAATGTTCGAGGGTACCTATACCGGTGGCCCATTAGCACCCGAGCTGGCAGGTTCACCGCGCCGCGCCCTTATGTTGGCCGGGGGCGGCCTGAAGGTGGCGTTCCAGGCCGGCGTTCTCCAGGTCTGGTTGGACGAGGCCCGCGAGGGTGGCAAACCGCTGGAGTTCATGCATGCCGACGGCGCCAGCGGGGGAGTGTTCCAGCTCGCGATGTGGTGCCAGGGGATGAGCGGCCACCGGATCGCGGAGAACTGGCGGCGCACCTCGCCGATCCACGCCGCTCTGGAGCTGAACTGTCGTGGCTGGCTGCGCGGCGAGTCACTGCTCGCGATGCGCAGGTTCCGGACCCGGGTGTTGCGTGACACCTGGGGGCTTGACTGGCAGCGGATCCAAGCGTCCACCCGGTCAGCCACGTTCAACGTCTTCGACGTCTCCGGGCAGCGGCTGCTCACCCTGCCGCCGGCACAGATGAGCGAGGACATGCTGGTCGCCGCGACCTCCCTGCCAGGTTGGTACCCACCGGTGACCACCCGGGGCAGAACATTCATCGACGGAGTGTTCAACACCGATGCCAACCTTGAGGCCGCCATTGCGGCCGGCGCCAACGAGCTGTGGGTCATCTGGACCGTCAGCACCGCCGGGCGCTGGCGCAACGGTCCGGTAGCCGAGTACTTCCAGGTGATCGAGGCATGCGCCAATGGAGCGCTACAACGTAGTCTGGACCGGATTGCGCACAGCAACCGGGCGCACGCGCAGGGCTCACCCGCGCTGTACCCGCACCCAGTCCGGGTCGTCCCGCTGGTCCAGGAAGTGCCGCTGCACTACCTGCTGGTCTTCACGCGTCGCAGCCTGGCGGCCGCGGTGGATCTGGGGGTGCGGCGGGGCAGGCAGTGGTGCCAGGAACGCGGTCTGGACGTCTGTGCGGGAGGCGGCTCTCACACTCGAGGTATCAACGAGGACAGCCGCGTACTCCCTCACTCTGACGACGTGCGCCAGTGGGCCGCGTGATGAGTGTCGGGAGGACCACCGTGGCGAGCAGTCTCAGCTTCCAGGCTCGTGGGGCCGGGAGCCCGGTTTCAGAGTTCGACCAGTGGCCCAGTGGCGAACAGCCGCAGGGCGCGCGGGTGTTCGCCCATAACGAGCGCATCATCCCGGCACCCCCGGAACGGGTGTGGAACCTGCTGGTGGCCGCCCAGGGCTGGTCAGCGTTCTACGCCAACGCGTGGTTCGTCGAGCTGGCGGACCCACAGCAGCACGACCTGCGCAGCGGCAGCGTCTTCCGGTGGGTCACCTTCGGCATGCCGCTGACCAGTTTGGTGGACCCCTGCAAACGCCCACTGCTGATCGGCTGGCGCTGGCACTGGCGTTGGTGGAGTCGCGGAGCGCACGGATACCACATCTGGTTGCTCGAACCGCACGAGCAGGGCACTCGGGTCGTCACCGAGGAGACCAACCGGGGCGTCGTGCCCAGCCTGCTGTACCCGGTCATTCAGCCGCTGCTCTGGCTCGCGCACAACTACTGGCTGCACCAGCTAGCACGCCAGGCGAGCGACCCGTCCCGACCGGCTGGCGCCAGGGTGGCTGTCCAAGAACCCTAGGGTGTGCACCAGGGTTTGCTCGGATCTTGCTCGGGCGGGATTTCCCTAGCGTCGGCATCGAGGCGAGATGAAGGAGCGACTCGATGCCAGCACCAGCGAGTACCCAAATCCGGGAAAGCACCACCGCCCTGTTGCGGGCGGCTGAGGACAAAAAACCCTTGGCCTGGGAAGAACTGATGAACCGGTACGGCCGCCTGGTGCGGTCCACCGTGGCCTCGTTCCGGCTGCAGCCGGCCGACGCTGAGGACGCCGTGCAGAACACCTGGCTGCGGGTGCTGGAACGGATCGACACCCTCAGAGACCCGGAGTGCTTGGGGGGCTGGTTGACGACGACAGCCAGCCGCGAGTGCCTCGCACTACTCCGGCGCCGAAACCGAGAGATACCTGATGACCTTGCCGGCAAGCGGCTGGTCGCAACGGACGAAGGACCGGACGCCGCGGTCGTCACCCGGGAGGCGCACCGAGCGGTGGACACCGCCGTGGGAGCGCTCACCGGGCGCCGCCGAGCGCTGATCCAGCTGCTGTTCTACCAGCCCGAGCGCAGTTACGCCGAGGTGTCCCACGCCACTGGGATGCCCCAGGGCAGCATCGGGCCGACCCGCCTGCGGGTGTTGCGGGAGCTGCGCGACACGCTGGAACAGCGTGGTTTCGGTTGGAGCGGCGACTAGGTCGGGCGGCGCTTGCTCAGGACGCGGATCAGCTGTGTCCGGCGGCTGATCCCGAGTTTGCGGTAGATGTTGCTGAGGTGATATTCGATTGTCTTGACGCTGAGGAACAGCTCGCCCGCCGCGCCCGCGTTGGTGAGGCCGCGCTGGACCGCGAGGGAGACGTTGAGCTCCTGCGGGGTGAGCCGCAGCTCGATGATGTCGCCAGTGGCGGGTGCTGACCCGCCACTGGACACCAGCTTGTCGCGGGATCGTTCCACCCAGGGTGCGGCGCCGAGGCGCTCGAACAGCTCCAGTGCGTGGCGCAGCTGGACTCGCGCGTCAGCTCTGTTGCGGCTGCGGTGCAGGCGGATGCCGTAGGCGAGATGAGTTCTGGCGCGGTTGAAGGGCAGCGTGCTCTCAGTGTGCAGGCACAGAGCCTGTTCGAAACATTCCGCGAAGTCTCGGCGCTCCAGCAGCCCGTGGCAGCGGGCGGCGGTGGCCCACGCCCACATGTGCCCGGCGCGCGCGGCCAGCTCGTCGAGCTGCGCGAGCTTCTCGGTTGCCTGCTCGAGCCGGCCGGCCCCGACGTAGGCCTCCACGAGATCGGGCAGGATCTGCAGTTGCAGGTTCGGCGCCGCCCGCGAGGCCGCGTCCCAGGCGTCCCGCAGCGCGTCGGCCGCGTCGTGCGGACGGTCCAGGCCGAGCTCCAGCAGCCCCAGGGCGATCAGTGCGTGCACCGGGGTGCCGGCGTGGCCGCCGGATCGCGCGGCGGCGATGGCCTGGGCGGCGTGCTCGCGGCAGCTGGCCATCCCGAACCCCGCTTCGACCCTGGCCAGCACACTCACGCTGTTGGGTATCTGGGCCAGCCAACCGGTCTGCGCGGCAAGCTCGACCGCCTCGTGGGCGAGGGCGAGCGCGGAGGTCCAGTCACCATCCATCCACTCCAGTAGGGCCATCCAGGGCAGCTGGTGCGTGAGCAGCCCGGGCGCATTCGCCCGACGGTTGGCGTCCACGGCGCGGGTGAGCAATGGCCGGGCCTCGGCGGTCCGCCCCAGCGCCAGGTAGCACGTCGCGCTGGCGGTGACGAGCTGGTCGATGTCGGAGGTGTCTTCCACCGCGAGCTGAGCGTCGCGCCCGCGCAGCAGCCCCGCGGCGCGATCCGTCGCACCGGCCTGGGCGGCGGCGAGCGCGCCGAGGATGTCACAGCGCAGCGCGACATGCTCGTCGGAGCCCGCCAGCCGAGCCGCCCGCTCGATCTCCAGGGTGGGCGCGGAGACGCCATAGTTGGCCAGGCTGGCCTGGGCCGAGGCCAGATACGCCCGAGCCGCCACCTCCGGGAAGTGCTCTTCAATCCGCTCAGCGAAAGCGAACAGCCGGGCGCGGCTCACCTCGGGAGTTAAGCTCCACACGGCCAACCGGTGTTGCTCGCACTCCGCGACCGCGGCCTCGACGGGGTCCTCGGTCCAGGCGCGGACCTGCTCCAGCAGCTGGATCGCCTCCTGCACCGAACCCGCCAGGACCGCCGCGGAAGCCGCCGCGAGCAACCGGCGGGCGCGCTCGGTGCCGTTCGGGCTCAGACCAGCGGCCCGCTCGAAGGCGCGGGCGGCGAGGGCGTGGCTCGATCTGCGGCTCGCGGCCGTGCCCACCCGCTCCAGCGCGGTCGCCACCGCCTCATCCGCGCTCAGCGTCGCCGCCGCGAGATGCCACGCCCGGCGCTCCTGGGCCTGGGCGGTGGCCACGCTGTCCAAGGCGAGCGCCAAGTGATGATGCGCCGCGCGGCGCTGCGCCGGCGTGGCCGAGTGGAAGACCGCGGGGCGGATCAGGGGGTGGCGGAAGGCCAGCCGGCCGTTCGCGATGCTGACCAGCCCCGCTTCCTCGGCCGCTTCCAGATCGGCCAGGCAACCACCATCCTGTTGCAGCGCCCGCTCCACCAGGTCGGTGGCATCCAGGTCACTCGTCGCGACCAGCAGCAGAGCGGTGCGGGCACCCGGCGGCAGCCCGCTGACGCGGCGCACGAAGCTTTCCCGCAGCAGCGCGCTGATCGGCAAGGGCTCCAGGATGGGGGTCCGGCCGCTGAGCTGGTCCTCGGTGAGCTGACCGGGCAGCTCCAGCAGCGCCAGCGGATTGCCGCCAGTGTCGGCCACCAGCCGCTCGACGACCTGGGCTGGCAGCGAGCGCCCGGCACCGCGGGCCAGCAACGCGGTGGCCGACGCGGCGTCCAGACCCCCCAGGCGCACCTGCTCCAGGACATCGAACCGGTCAGCTCCGGGCTCGCCGTCACGGACAGTGAACACGAGGACAGATCCCTCCGCCCGCATCCGGCGGGCCGCGAAGACCAGGGCCTCGGCCGAGGACGGATCGAGCCAGTGCGCGTCGTCGACAACGCAGAGCAGGGATCCGCCCTGTAACGATCCCTTCTGGGACGATCCCTCCTGGGCCGCCGCGGCGAGCAGGCTCAGCGTCGCGGCCGCCACCGCGAACCGGTCACCCGCTACCGGTGGCCCCAGCGCCAGGGCGTCCGCGAGCGCGGCGGCCTGCGGTTCCGGTAACCGCGGGAGCAGGTGCTGAACAGGGCGCAGCAGGTCGGCCAAGCCCGCGAACGGGATGGCATACTCAGCCTCGATGCCGCGAGTGCGCAACACCGCGGTGTCGGCTGCGGCGCTCGCGGTACTCGTCATCGTCTGCGCGAGAGCGGACTTCCCGATCCCCGCCTCACCACTGATCACCACGGCAGAGCTGTGTCCCTGCCTCGCGGCGAGCAGAAGGTCATTGAGCTTCGTGAGCTCTGCCGACCGGCCTAGAAGCATGCAGGTCATCCTATGGAGATCGCCGGATCCCCCACCGCCTACCCACCCTGCCCGCACCCCCACGCGATGGGTGCCGCTCGGCCTGGGGGGCGGTCAGCTCGTCAAGGCAATGGTGCCCGCATCTCCTCGGCGAGCTGCTTGGCCGCAGCGTCGGTTGTGCAGTTCGCCTGATCAGCCTCGGCATAGATCCTGATCAGAGTGTCCCCGATCGCGACCAATCGCCGGTCCAGCTCGGCCCGTGACCACCCCAGCGCGTCGAAGCCCATTCCGTGTAGAACACCACCAGAATTGATCACGAAATCGGGCGCGTACACGATGCCGCGCTGGCGGAGTCGTTCCGCATCCGCAGGCTCGGCGAGCTGATTGTTGGCCGCGCCAGCCACAATTCGACAGCGCAGTCGCGGGATGGTTTTTGCGTTGAGCACACCGCCCAACGCGCAGGGCACGAGTACATCGCACTCTGTATCCAGCGCGTCCTGCGGAGCTAGGGGAACGACCCCACGCTCAGCGAGAGCCGCGAGTTTGTCGGCCGAAACGTCGGTGCCACATACGTTCGCGCCCGCCGCCAACAGTCGCTCGGCGAGCGGTGCGCCTACGCCGCCCAGCCCCTGGACGACGACGCGACAACCGTTCAGACTGGTACCCAGAACATGGCGCACGGTGGCGACGATGCCGTGGAAAACGCCCATTGTGGTGTCGAGGGCGGTGTCGCCCGTCCCATCACTGGATGTGGTCCGGCAGTAGACGTACGGGGTCACTTCACCGATTATGTCCATATCCTCGTCGCTTGTGTTCATGTCTGGCCCAGCCCCGTAGATTCCACCCAACGTCTCCAGGAATGACCCAAAGGCGTGCAGCAGCTCCCGCCGTCTCTTCCCTGTCAGCAGCTCGCGCACCGCCAATACCGACTTGCCACCACCTAGCGGCAGGGCGTTCACCGCAAACTTGAGGGTCATGGCCGCCGAGAGTCGCTGGCCGTCACGTATCGCGTCGACCACGGATGGGTAAACCGCCATTCGGCATCCTCCTCCGGAACGGCCAGCTACCAATGAGTGGACACAAACGATCATTGTTGTGTCGCTGCTGACTTCACGGCGCACCGCCAACAGTTCGCCGTCCCAACACCTCAGCAGCTCGTCGAGGTCGTTGCCGCCCATATGCCACTCACCCATCCCTCGCATCTGATTTTTGCTCTGTCAATCGCCCTGGGGCCAACCCTAGATGGCACGATCGGCGACGCTCCACTTTCGCCTGGGAAGAACAATGGCGAGGCCGCCGGTCAGCACGGGGAACAACAGCGCCGGCCAGACGGGCGCGGCCACGCAGGCCAGCAATACGAGCGCGGCGGCGCCCGTACAGCGCGCCGAGAGAGGCGATTTCGGCTGCAAGAGCACGCGAGTGCTATACAGCAGGAAGATCGCCCACGTCATCGAGCCAGGACCGAGCAGCAGCTGCCACGTACCGCTACCGGTGAGCAGTGCGAGCACCATCACCAGCACCGCGACACCAGCGACCCAACAGGTGCCCGATCGCATCCGCTCGGACGAACGCTCAGGATCAGCCCGGGACTGGTCAAGCAGCCGACCGGCGAACCGCACGTTCGTCATGCAGTAACAGCCGGCGAGAACGAACAGGAGCACCGATAGGCCCACCCGCAGCGGTGGGGAGCCGCCACCGATCGGTTCGGTCCGCGTCAGCCGCAGCGCGGTGAACCCAGCGGTCGACACGAGCACGACCACGCCTGCGGTCACCAGCTGGCCGGCGGTCCGCCATCCCGGGCCACCGGACCCGGCTGCGGACAGCGCCTCGCGAGTGGATTCCCAGCCCACGGCGGAGATGAGCACAAGGAATACCGCGCCAACCGTGCCTGGCCCTGGACCCAGGACCGCGGCGCTCGCGTGCAGCGCCGTCGGCCAACACAACCATCCGAGGGCGACCGCGAGCGTGGCGCCGAGCCGGGCCTGCCGAAAGATGGCCGAGCTACCCCAGCCACGATAAGCCATGAAGGTGCAGGCCACCAATAACCCACAGGCCATCAGCAGGACCGTGGTGCGCCCCAGGTTCAGTGCGCCACCGAGGTAAGCACTTGCGGTCCAGCAGATGAACCCTTGCCCCACCGCGGTACCACCGATATACCAGGAGCGCACCACCGGGTGCCGCGCGGGCGGCGGCGTGCCGGCGGCGGCGACCGTGTATCCCACAAGCATCCCCAGCAGGCAACACAGAACCCACACCCACGGTGCTGCCGGCACGGTGTCCGCCGTGATCGCGAGCAGCAACAGCACGCCAACACCCAGCGCGATCTTGACCAACGCGACCACGCCCGCCATGCGCGTCCCGTTGATCATGTCAAGGTACTCAGCGGTGTCCGGCAGGCCTCGGCAATCGCCCGACCTGGCGGCACCAGGCGCTGGCCCGCCGCAGGCCACGGAGGCGTTCGGGCCAACGGGTCAGACACTGGAACGCTCAGCGCGCTCAGCACCAGACTCGACCACGACGGCATCAGCGGTGCCACCACCGCCGCCAGCCGCGCCAGCGCTTCGACCTGATGGGACACCGCCGCCGCGCGGTCAGTGCCGTGCAGGGCTCGGGCCGCGACGAGCGACTCGGGTAGCTCGATCACGACCTCGCGCACCGCCTCGGCGGCTCGCCGCGGCGAGAACCGCTCAGGCTCCAGTGCCTCGGCGATGAGATCAGGCAGACGCAGCACTGCCGCCACTCGTGGGTCTATCGAGGCGTCACCCGGCTCCGGAACGACACCGCCGAAGTCCTTGTGCACCAACATGAGCAGTTCGTCGGTCCAGGCCTGTAGGCCCTCCCGCAGCACCGTTCGACTGGTCTCGGTGAATTCCCGCGGGAAGAAGCTGGTCTGGTTGGTTTCTGGTCCGGTCAGGCACAGGTGGAACCGCACCGCATCGGCCGGCGCCTGGCGGAGGAACTCCCCACCCCAGATCGCATGCCCCCGGCTGGTCGAGAATTTCTCGTCTGCTAGCTGATAGAACTCGTTGGTGATCACGTACCTGGGCAATGTCAGCTCGCCGTGGGCCAGCAGCAGACCCGGCCAGAACACCGCGTGCGAGAAACTGCAGTCGTGGCCCAGGAAGTGGATGACCTCGGTGTTCGGGTCCTTCCAGAGCCGCTCGCCGGTCACTGGCTCACCGGTGCCGATCGTGTGCGCGCTGGTGGCTGCGAGGTAGCCCCAGATGCCGCTGAACCAGGTATCGAGGATGTGCCCCTCCCAGCCGGGCAGTGGCACCGGGATACCGAGGGTGTCCAGCCTGGTGAAGGGAACTTCCGGCAGTGGCCGGGAGATCACGTCACGTAGATAGCCAGCCAGACGCGAGCGCCAGGTGCCGCCCTCCACGAAACGGCGTAGCGCCTCGCGGTGCGGTTCAAGCGGGAACACGATCCGGCACAGCTGACGCACCTCGGGCACCTCACCGCACGAGATGCACCGCGGGTTACGCAGGCCGGTCGTGTCCAGCCGGTGGGCACATTCTTCACACTCCAGGCCACCGCTTTGCGCCTCACAGAACTGGCAGATGCCGGTGACCTCGGCCTCGTACAGGTAGGTTGTGCATCGGCCGCAGTAGAATGCAGGCAGTTCGCGCTTGGCAAGCGCACCCTCATTCCACAGCTCGAGGAAGAAGCGTTGGGTCAGCTCAGTGTGTAGTGGCTGATTCCGTGGATGGCTGAAGTGATCTGGCAGCATGTGCCCTAGCGCGAGTGTCTCCGCCATCCGATGCCCATAGATGTAGGCGGTCTGTTCGGTGGTCTGGCCTAGTGCCGCGGCGCGGCGGCGCACGTAACAGGAGTAGTCGTCGACGTAGCTGACGTAGCGCGCCTGGCGCCCCTGCTGCACCAGGAACCGCCTCAGCACGTCCGCGCCAAGAAACGGACCGGACAAGTGCCCAAGGTGAAGGTCCCCATTGGGGTTCGGGGGTGCCGCGGTGATGATGTAGTTCTTGCGCGCGAGGGTTTCCACAGTCGTTGCGCCCTTCATGATCGTTATCTGTGGCCGGCCGATCGGTGTGGCGGTGGCGGTGTCCAGGCGTTTCTCCCTAGTGATGAAGACTGCCGCGTGGTCGGCCACATGCGCGATCGTGGTGTGCGCCGCCGTGACTCGACTGCCGGCGGGCACGGAGGCGGTGAGTGCGGAGTGTGCGCCGATCCGAGACCCGCGCCCGACGGTGATGGCGCCCAGCACGCTCGCGTTGGTCCCGATTATCACCTCATCTTCGATTCGGGGGTGTCGTCTACTGCCGGGAGATTCTCGGTCTTTCCACCAACCCACCGAGCCGAGCGTAACTTGGTGATAGAGCATCACGTCATCGCCGATCTCGGCGGTCTCGCCAATCACCACGGCGGCGCCGTGGTCGATGAAGAACCGGCGGCCGATCGTTGCGCCAGGATGGATTTCAATGTTGGTCAAGAAGCGAGCAAGCAGGCTGAGCAGCCTGGCCGGTATCCGGTGGGACCGTCGGTAGCAAGCGTTGCCGAGGCGATACAACCACAGCGCTGTAATGTGCGGGTGCAACGCGGCTTCGAGTCGGCTGTGCACAGACGGGTCCTTAGCGATGATGACATCGAGGTCATCTCGCATGATGGCCAGAATAGCGCGACTATCCACGGTTAATCACATCCACCGATAGCCGAATTCGGCGACGATGGGCTTGTCGTCCGCGAATCTCCTTGGTCGATACGGTGCGAGCAGGCTCTGCTCGGCATCGGTCCGGATCTCTTTTGCGACAAGTTCACCAACCGCCGGGGCAAGCTTGTAGCCACCGCCGCTCATACCGGTCGCGAGGTAGAGACCCTCGGGACCGGCTGGACCGATCAGTGGATGTCGGTCCGGGGTATAGCCGTCCACACCACAGCGTGTCCCAACAATGTGCCCCTGCCTGAGCGCGGGCACCCGGTGCCACAGCTGTGCGCGTGCCAGCTCAATGTCCTCCGCACACAGGGCATGATCCGGCCACGGCGGCGCCGGTTCCGGTCGGCACGGTACGCCGAAGTACATGTCCGGTTGCCCGTCCGGGCGGAAGTAGTTGCCGATCGTGTCGTCGATGGTGGCCGGAATCTGGAAACCCGTCCCATCACCTGACCGGCTGAGCGCGATCCCGATCGGTTGCGCAATGATCGGGAGATTCAGATCAACGGTGCTGGCCAGCCGCGCGCTGGCGGCCCCGCCGGCCAGCACTACAGTCGTGGCCCGCACCTCGCCGATGTTGGTACGAACTCCGCTGATGCGCTCGCCACAGGTCAGTAATTGTTCAGCTCGGACGCCCCCGAGTACCGTCGCGCCGCCTGAGCGTGCCGCGAGGAGTAGGTCCCGGGTCGTGGCGGCCGGATTCCCGTAGCCGCCGTGAGGTTCATACGCTGCGGCGGCGACACCGTGCAGGCACAGGCCCGGGTAGAGCCGGGTCAGCTGGCTTGGTTCCAGCAGCTCGATCTTGCAGCCGAGGAACCGTGCCTTGTCCACATTGCGCGACATAGCATCGACCTGCTCCGCGCCGACAAGCAGCGCAAACCCGCTGGGCATGTATCCGCAGTATCCGCCGACGGCCTGCCCGAACCGCTGGTAGGTGGGCAGGCTGCGGGCGGCCAGCTCGATGTCGCACTCCGCTGTGTGATGCAGACGCAGCATCCCGCCGGACTGCGCGGTCGCGGTCTGCCCGCCGGCCCAGTACTGCTCGCAGATCACGACTGATCCGCCATCGTGGCGGGTGAGCTGCTGCGCGATGCTTGCTCCGACGATGCCGGCGCCGATCACCACGATGTCAGCGGTGGCGGTCATGGCCTCGTCACACCTTGACAGCGTCGTTGGTGCGGGAAGGCAGCCACCACACCGAGACGTAAACCAACCGGCCGGCCCCGTCATTGGTCAGCTCGTGCTCAGACTCGTTCCGAATATAAATAGTATCGCCGAACGCGATATTTCTAGCCTCCGCGCCGACGCGAATTTTACCGGAACCCTCGACGATGAAAAATATCTCGTCCTCGCTATGAGCGTGAGGGGTGGACACCTGACCCGGAGGCAACACCACCCAGGCGCTCCCCCAACTCGGGCTTTCCACATTAGGCCAAGGAAAGAGTCGTTTCCCCAGTACGTTGTAGTCCGGCTCGAAGTGGAGATCCGCATCAGTCCATGAAAGAACGTTCACCAAGCCTCCTCTTGACCGAGAAATTTACACATCGTCCACGAGACGTCCCAGGGGTTCCGACGTGAACTGTATTCACCTCCGACCGCCCATGTCTTCCGCCGACAGGTACCGGTCTCTATCCACTCTGGGCCGATTGCGAAAGACCCAACACGCGACCGGAGTGGAGGGACGCTCCGCCACTCTTCTAGGCAAGCGTCAGCCGGACGCTAGGCAACACCCAGTTCCGGAACGAACTCCCAACAACCTCGACCCGCAGGGACGATCATTACCAGCGCCCCCGAAGCAACCCCTGCGCCGACGCCGCCGCAGCCACTGCGTGTGGCGCTGCCACCGGTTCCCGCTCAGCGATCGAAGGGCTCCCCGCAGAGCAGGGTCGAACAGATCAACGTGGACCAGAGCCACGGAGCATGACCAGCCCGGCTGCACCAGCAGGGACAGGTCATCGACTAGAGCCGCTACCTGTAATTCACCATAGACATGAACAACTAACCAGGTTGGGCGATTTTGACCATTATCCCAGCTTGATAGGCCAACGCAATTGCCTGCGCACGATCCTGCAATTCAAGCTTCGCCAGAATGTGTGAGATATGCGACTTCACGGTCGCCCGGCTTCTGCACAAGATTTCAGCTACCTCCGCCGTGGTCAGCCCGCTCGCCACTAGTCGAAGCACCTCACACTCTCGCACGGTGAGGCGATTGAACCGCTCCCCGATCAGATCGTTGACCAACGGCATGCGCATGGCAAGCTGCTCGAGTACGTAACCGGCAATCGAAGGTGCGAGAAACGCGTTTCCAGCGGCAACCGAACGAACCGCGTCAACTACCTCGCCTGAGCCTCCAGTGCGCAGAACGAGACCCCGCACTCCCGCGCGGATAGCCCGATCAAGATCAGAGCCATGCGGTTCCGGGCACAACATTACTGTCGGCACCTTGATGTCCACGGAACGATGGTCATCAACTCTCCAGTTAACAGCGTTGGATCCGAGACTGTACTCCGTCACAAGAACATTTGGCCTGTAGCGTCTCACGCAACTTTCAATATCATCGAACCGATCAATCTCGCCTACTACCGCTATATCTGACTCGGCATTCAGAATCGTTCGCACGCCCGCGAGAATCAATTCGCTCGTTCCATGGAGCAGTGCCCGACACGTCGGCGAGATACCATTTTTATCAAGGGTTATTTTCGCCATTTGATCCTCCAGATCATCGACATCTTACCTTATTTTCCACTACAAGGTACCGATTATCCGCAGTCAACTGTCAACGATTTAGTTAGCCTGATAGAAATATATTCGATCATCGATCGAAGGCAAGATCGCTGTTGGTGGAACCTCCAGGAGATTCGGCCGATCTTGAACAGCTGGGATCCTTTGGCAATCATGGCACTTCCCTCCTCTCCTCTCCCGCTACTTATAGGAGCCGGTCGAGTTGGCGCTGATACACCGTTACCCGCTCGATGAGGCCGCGGTTGCTGTAACTCTGTGTGAGAGTGCGCGGGGGAGGGCAACCACAATACGGGTAAAACTGGTGATTTGATGATCTTCAAATCCGGGCGAAACAGTCGAGAACCTGTCATCCGGCGTGTAGTGGCTGGTCAGCCGGGGTGGTGGCGAGACCGCGCCGGCGCCACCCGCTTTTCCACGCCCGGCCGGATCACCCGCGAACAGGGCGGATACCTACACGCCAACTCATCCGCCGCCTGGCAGCTCTGACACCGTGCCGCTGACAACGGAACCGGACGGGTCAGGTGCCGCCGGCTTGCGCGTTGGAGGGTTCGGTGCAGTTGCCGTAGGGCACGGCGACCTGTCCGACCACGAGCGGACATGCCGGAGTCCAGCTGAGCGGGAACCGGTGGTAAAACCACACGTAGTGGCTGATGATCTCCGCCGGATACCGGAACCCCACTGCGGACCTGCGCCCAAGCCCAACATCCTGACCTGGAGAAACGCTCTACCTTTCGGCTGATAACACGTTCGGGAGCACTGAGCCTCCACCAGCGGGGAACACGAGGAGCGCATCCATCGTCCAAGAGTGGACCCATCTCGCATCGCACAGCGGAAGACGCCCCTGGTACTAGTCGATAGGGTTCTTCACACGGGACCCAATAACGTCAAAGCACCCCCAACCGCTCGCGCGGCTTATGGATATTTCCGGGCCTCATCTCACTGAGAAAACAACCCGCGCCTCGCTCGACTCAACGCCGGGCCCAAGGCGAGTGATGCGAACAGGAGCACGCGTGACAAATCAGGATTTCGATATCGTCGCGGTCGGAGCTGGGCCGTCCAGTCTGGCTTTCGGCATCGCCATGGAGGAACTTGCGCCAGATCATCTCGCGCGGCGGACCGTACTGCTCGAGCAGCACTCTGACATACGTTGGCAGCGGGGCCTGTTGCTGCCGTGGACGGTGAGCCAGGTTTCGTGCCTTAAAGATCTAGTGATGCTCCGGAACCCCCGGAGTCGCTTTACATTCCTGAACTTACTC
>JBOHFJ010000032.1:0-20432 GCA_050699655.1 Pseudonocardiaceae bacterium | reverse complement strand
CGCCGGAACAAATCGGGCAGATCCTCCGGATGGATGTACCGAAAAGGATCGGCCGCGTCGACGCAGCGCCCGGCGAACAGCTCCCGCAAAGGTGAGCTACAGTTGATCTTGTTGGTAGGCCACTCCCAGGTGAAGCTGCCGATCTGAGCGATGCGCTGCGCCTGGAGCAGTCGCCCACGTTCCTCGACGAACTCCCCGGTGCTCAGGGAGCGGCCAGCCGAACACAGGTCGGAGATGTCGACCAGGAACACCACGAGCAGGTCCGTAGCCGGCACAGCCCACCGCGTCACCCGCACCGGCACCGTCCGCCCGTCCGGTCGGATCAGCTCAGCGTCGGTTTCGGCGTCGGTATTGGGCCCCATGAGCAAGTTGCGCAAAGAAAGGCCGGTCAACGAATCAGGCAGCCACCGGCCAGCGAGCGTGACCGCCGCCTGGTTCGCCTGAACGACAACATCACCCGAACAGACCAGTGCAGGCGACTCCGGCAGTGGGATCCGGGCCACAGTCACCTGATCCACCGAATCCTGGGCCACCGCGACGTCAGGCAACGAGTCCAACTGCATCGACATCGACCGGTCCGGCCGGAAAGACGCACGTGGCCGACTTGGCGCAACCCACGACGTCTGCCGGGGATCCCATGATAACGGCACGAACTCAACCCGCTCAGCGCGCTCAGCCACGGCACTACCCTCCCGCCGCGCCAACAGCCACTGGCGCTTGGACATCTGGCACCGACGTGTCACAACCCTGCCGAGTGCACCAACGCGCGAACTGGCGAATAGTTATGCGCCGCGCGCAACCACGGGTAACAAGGGAGGGGTCAACTTCTGTGGTGGTGGATCTAGAGTGTCACCGGATCAGGTGATCGGAGTCGCTTTACGCCGCCGGCCGCTGACTAGAGTGGGGCTCCGTGCGGTTCCGTGAGCTGGCGGTGCCGGGAGTAGTCGAGTTCGCTCCCACCATCTTCCCCGACGCGCGCGGTCGATTCGTGGCGCCGTTTCAGCAATCTTCGTTCATTGCGGCCACCGGTCACCGGCTGACCCTGGCACAGTCCAACCACAGCATCTCCCGACGCGGCGTGATCCGCGGCGTGCACTTCTCGGACGTGCCACCAGGCCAGGCCAAGTACGTGCACTGCTCCCGGGGTGCGTTGCTGGACATCGCGATCGACCTCCGGCTGGGCTCCCCCACGTTCGGCCGCTGGGAGTCGGTGCTGCTGGATGCCGAGACCTGCCGCGCGGTGTACCTCCCCGAGGGTGTCGGGCATGCGTTCATCGCACTGGCCGAGGACACCGTCATGACCTACCTCTGCTCCACCGGCTACCACCTCGAGGCCGAACACACGGTGTGCCCGCTGGACCCGGCCCTGCAACTCCCCTGGCCTCCCCAGAACGAAATTATCATATCAGACAAAGACCGCGAAGCCCCCACCCTAACCGAAGCAACCCAAACCAACCTCCTCCCCACCTGGGCCGCCTGCCAACTCCGCTACTCCCAACTCCGTGCCACCGCCCCGCATTCAGCGGGCTGAGCGGGGTTATTCGGGTGTCCATTGCCCCGCTGAGCCCGCTGAATGCGAAAACGCGGAGAGAGGACGGCCAAGACCACCGCGAGGGGGGTGGCGGTTGCGAGGTGGCGGGAGTCGGTGGAGGCGGCTGGGTTGTCGCCTAGGACCCACCAGCCGTCGGCGTGCCGGCCCACCGCGCGCTTGACCGATATCTGCCCGGGGCGCTGCGCCCACTGGACCAGCACCACCGCCCCGGGACGTAGCCGGGCTCGCAGGCTGACCAGCAGCACATCGCCGTCACACAGCGTCGGGGACATCGACGGGCCACGCACCACCGCGAGCCGCCACGGCCACCCGAAGCGGCGGCGCTCCCTGCACACGAATGCTCACCGCCTGCGGATGCTCAACACGCCACGCGCGAGTAAGGTCCCGTGACGTCGAAGCACCACACGTCAGGGAGGAACGATGCGACCGCTGTCAAGCATTCCGCGCCGCCCCCGCCTGGAGGTTACCGCTCACTGCGACCTCCCGTGCGGCATCTACGACCCGGCGCAGGCCCGGATCGAAGCCGAGTCGGTCAAGGCGATTCAGGAGAAGTACCAGTCCAACCAGGACCCAGTGTTCCGCGCGCGCGCGATCGAGATCAAGGAGCAGCGCAGCGACCTGGTCAAGCACCACCTCTGGGTGCTGTGGACCGACTACTTCAAGCCGCCGCACTTCGAGAAGTACCCGCAGCTCCACGAGCTGTTCAACAAGGCCACCAAGGCCGCGGGCGCCGCGGGCACCAAGGGCTCGAACGACCCCCAGACCGGCCAGCAGCTGCTGGAGCACATCTCGGCGATTGACAAGATTTTCTGGGAAACCAAGCAGGACTCCTGAGCACAACCGTCCCATTGAGAATGATCGGAAACGGAAGCTGTCAACCCCAATAACCCCGGCCGCGAGGCCGTCGCGGCGCCCGCGCGCGACGGCTCTCGCGTGCGCCGCCGCGCTGGCTCTGGTACCAGCCAGCTGCTCTCAGCCCTCGTCAGCCCCCGGCACCCAGACATCCAGCGCGAACGCGGCAGCCGCCGGCGAGCCGGCGGCTCTGAAGCGCTTTTACACCCAGAAGCTGACCTGGTCGAGCTGCGACAAGATCTTCGAATGCGCCTCATTGGCGGTGCCGCTGGACTACACCAACCCGGGCCGGGCAACCATCCAGCTCGCGGTCGTCCGCAAGCAGGCCACCGACCCCGCGCACCGGATCGGTTCGCTGATCACCAACCCCGGTGGCCCAGGCGGGTCAGGTGTGGAGTTCGTCGAGCAGAACTATTCAGCTCAGTCCGGCCAGCCTTCGCATTTCGACCCGCAGCTGCGCGCCGACTTCGACATTATCGGCTTCGACCCGCGCGGGGTGGGTCACAGCGCACCGGTCAACTGTCTCACCGACACCCAGATGGACCGCTACGTGGCCCTCGACCCGAACCCGACCACCCCAACCGAAGTGGATGCGGTGGTGACCGGGAACAAGGCCTTCGACGCGAGCTGCGAGACCCACTCAGCCGTCCTGCTGCCCTACCTGGGCACCCCGAACGCGGCCCGTGACATGGACATCCTCCGCGCCGTGCTCGGTGACCAGAAGATGTACTACCTTGGGGCTTCCTACGGCACGTACCTCGGCGCGGTCTACGCCCAGCTCTTTCCGACGCACATCGCCCGGGCGGTGCTGGATGGCCCGCTGCCCCCGGACCTGACCGAGCAACAACTGAGCATTGAGCAGGCCGTCGGCTTCCAGGACGAGATCACCCTATTCATCGCCGACTGCACCACGCATCCCGACTGCCCGCTGGGCACGGATGCGACCAGCGCCGCACAGAAACTGACCGCTTTCTTCGCGTCGACCCAGGCGCATCCGCTGTCCACCGGCGGCAACCGGATGCTCGATGGAGCGCTGGCCCAAACCGGTGTGCTGGTCACCATGTACGACAGCCCCCAGACATGGCCGCTGCTGCGCCGGGTTCTGGCCCAAGCGTTGACCGGCGACGGGCACGGGCTGCTGGTGCTGGCTGATCTGTACAACGAGCGTGACCCCAAGACGGGGCACTACTCCAATCAGACCGCAGCAAACGCCGCGATCAACTGCCTCGATCACCCCGACGCGGTGCACTCAGCTGGTGATGTCCAAGCGGAGTTGCCTGACTATGAGCGGGCTTCCCCGCTGCTCGGAGCTTCCCTCGCCTGGGGCGACCTGACGTGCGCGTACTGGCCGGTGCCCGCGCAGAGCCAGCCGCACCAGATCCATTACGCGGGCTTACCACCGATCCTGGTCGTCGGGACCATCCACGATCCGGCCACGCCGTACCCCTCGGCCAAGGACATGGCCAACCAGTTGGGCTCATCGGTGCTGCTCACCTACAACGGTGATGGGCACACCGCCTATGGCCGGGGCAGCACGTGCATCAACACCGCCGTGGACACCTACCTGACCCAGGGCACGGTGCCCGCTACCGGACTGGTCTGCCAACCAGACACCGCTCAGTAGTCCCGTGAACGCAGTCGAGCGCTTCATCTCCTTGCTGGCCGGGCGCGGGCCCGGGCCGGAGCTCGACGTAGGCGCGCTCGCGATCGCCGCCGGTGCGGATCCCAGGCTCGACCTTTCCGCCTGGCTGCGCGAGCTGGACCGGCTGGCGCAGCGGGTCGACTCGCTCGAGACGCTCATCCACCGGCTGTTCGTCGAGGAGAGGTTCGCCGGCAACACCGCGAACTACTACGACCCGGGCAACTCGCTGCTGGATCGAGTGCTCGAGCGCAGGCTCGGCCTTCCGATCACGTTGTCAGTCGTCTGCCTTGAGGTGGGGCGCCGCGCCGGGGTGTCGCTGGAGGGCGTCAGCATGCCCGGTCACTTCCTCGTCCGGCCCATGGCCACCGATCATTACCTCGACGCCTTCAACGGTGGTGTACTGCTGGACCTCGCCGGATGCGAGGCGCTCTTCCGCAGCGTCAGCCAGGCCGGTCCGGACGTGGCGTTCGGGCGGCACCTGCTGACGACCGCACCCAGGAGGGCGATCTTCGTCCGTATCTTGGCGAATCTGCGGATCGCCTACCGGGACCTCGGGCGTCCCGCCGACCTGGAATGGGTGTTGCGGATGCGCTTGGCGCTGCCCGGGGTGGGGAGTCAGGAACTCATCGAGCTGGGGCGCACACTCGGCCGGCAAGGACGCTTCATCGACGGCGCCAAGTTCCTCGAGTCGCAGATCCCCCAGTGGCCGCAGCACGCGGAACTCCTCGAATACGCGGCGCGCGGCCTACGAGCGCACCTCAACTGAACCCTGCCCAGCGCAGGGCGGGGGGACAGAACAGCAGGATGAGCACGAGCACACAGAACGCGGCGGCCGGCACCCCATAGGCCGGCTGGGCTGACGGGCCCGCGGCGGACCAGCAAACACCGAGCAGCAGGAGCTGGGCGACTACGGCCGGAGTCCGAGCACCGCGGCGGCCCCGCACCAGCTTCACGCCCACGACGAGCAGGATGACCCCGAAGCTAGCCAAGCAGGCCGCAGTGGCCCCCGGTACCGGGCCGGTGGGTCCGCGCACCGCCGCAACGAGAAGCCCAGCCGCGATCACGACACCGGTCAGGCCCTGCAGCCCCACGAGCACACCCGCACCGCGTACCGGGCGTGGCGCGGGGTCGGTGTTCATGCCGGCTCCGCGCGAGCGAGTACGGCGGCCACCATCGCAGCGTAGCCGCCCACCTCCGGCTCACCACCACGACAGGTGGGACAGGCGCCAGACACGAAACTGGTCCGAAACGTTCGGGCTGGCAGTGTCGTTAGATGCCATAGGGTTAGCTGCTGAGAAGCCTCCGGCCTGGCGATTCAGGGGGTTTCTCGGGTGGTCTCGCGGTGATCTTATCGCGGTGGCGACCCGAAGCAGACAATCCTGATCAAGCGATCGTGACACACAGTTACACCCGAATGGCGCTTGGCGAATCAGTTTCACATGCGGTTAGCGGTTCACTCGACAGGGTACCCCCGGGTGAATTAGCCCCCCGAGTCCGTAGATGCCTCTTGACATCGCGGGTGATTGTGAAATCATTCACAAGCCCAAATGACAAGACGACGACAGCACTGGGACACAGGAGTCACCAGCGCGATCGACGAGGAGCAAGCACCATGGACTGGCGCCACCGCGCGGCCTGCCGAGACGAGGACCCCGAGCTGTTCTTCCCCGTGGGAACCAGCGGCCCCGCTCTACTGCAGATCACCGAGGCGAAAGCTGTCTGCCGGCGCTGCCCGGTCAATGCCGAGTGTCTCAACTGGGCACTCGCCTCCGGACAGGATGCTGGCGTGTGGGGCGGTATGAGCGAGGACGAGCGACGCGCTGTGAAGAGGCGCAACGCTCGCACTGGGGCCCGTAACGGCGTCTGATCCGCATCTAGCACGATCATCTGGAACGACTCGGGAGAGGTCCGGCTTTATCATCGGCCGGACCTCTCCCGAACCCTTGTCGGGACATCGGATCTCACTGTTGACGAGGCGGCATCAGCGGCAGCTTGAGCACCGCCATCGTCCCCCGAGGTTCTCGTCGTTGCAGTTCCAGGGACCCTCTCAGCTCGGAAGCGACCAGAGTCTGGACGATCTGTAGGCCCAGCCGCTCAGCCTTGGCCAGCGAGAACGCGGGCGGAAGCCCGCGGCCATCATCGGAGACGATCACCTGTAGCGACCCTGCGGATCGCTCGGCGCTCAGTGTCACCTCACCGCACTGGCCAGGTTCAAAAGCATGTTCCAGGGCGTTCTGCACCAGCTCAGTGAGTACCATGACCAGCGGCGTAGCGAGTTGAGCGCTCAGGATCCCCGCTGAGCCCTCCCGTCGCACGATGACTCGGCTCTCCGTACCCGACACCTCCGCGACCATGCCGAGCACCTTGTCCACGAGGTCATCAATGTCCACCCGCTCGTCAAGGGAGATAGACAACGTCTCGTGCACCATGGCGATGGAGGCCACCCGGCGCACCGACTCCTGCAACGCCTGGCGGGCCTCGACATTCGCGGTACGGCGGGATTGCAACCGCAGCAGCGCAGCCACTGTCTGTAAATTGTTCTTCACCCGATGGTGAATCTCTCTGATGATCGCATCCTTGGACAACAGCGCACGGTCGCGGCTACGCAGCTCGGTCACATCCCGAACCAGAACCAACGCTCCGGCCGGCGCTCCCCGCGGGCACAGTGGCAGCGCGCGGAACAGAATCGTGGCTCCGGCCGCATCGGCCTCGATCCGGGTACTCGGGCTGCCCTGGATCGCGGCGCGAATCCGCTGCGCCACCTCCGCGGCGTCGAACGGGTCAGAGATCAGCCCGCGAGTCAGCGGGGAGAGCTGTTCACCTTGGAGGTCCGCCGCGTGCCCCATCCGGTGGTAGGCCGACAACGCGTTGGGACTTGCGTAGATCACGATTCCAGCGGCGTCCAGCCGGAGCAAGCCGTCGCCCGCTCGCGGGCCACTGTGCCGATCCGCGGTGGTACCGGCGTCGGGAAAAGTGCCATCGGCCAGCATCTGACACAGGTCGGCGGCGATTCCCAGATACGCGATCTCCAACCGGCTGGGCACTCGGGGCGCCACCAGGTTGGCCTCCCGCCCCAGGACGGCGATCAGCCGCTCGCCCAGCCGCACCGGCACCACCTCGTGACGCACCGGGACACCGAGCAGCCAGCGGGGCTGATCATCGCGCAGGACAGCGCCTTGCCGCAACGCTTGGCGCAGCTGGGGACACTCGGTGTCGTTGGCGCGAATGCCGACCACGTCCTCGGGATGCACGGTGGGGCCGGTGGTGGGTCGGACGTGAGCCACGCAGAGGAACTCCGCGGGCGCCTGCGCGGCACCCAACGGCGCCCACATCAGCAGATCCGCGAAAGCGAGATCAGCGAGCAGCTGCCACTCGGCAACGATCCGCTGCAGGTGACCGACCGCCGCGGCGGAGCACTGGGTGTGCCGGGCAAGCAACTCGCTCAACGTCGACATCCGGGCTCACCGCCTCGCCGCCCGCGCTCACTCCACCACGGCGATCAGATCACCCTGCTGCACAACGTCACCTTCGGCGACAGCCAATTTCGCGACAGTTCCGTCGACCTCCGACAGGACGGGGATCTCCATCTTCATCGACTCAAGGATCACCAATGTGTCGCCGTCGGACACCGCGTCACCCTCGGCGACCACGATCTTCCATACGCTGGCCACCATCTCGGCCCGGATTTCCTCAATCATAGATCACCCTCCTTGAGCTCGGCCCTGCTATCCAACCACGGTGCGCGGCGGTCACCTCGCGACGGCGATCGGCACCGGCGTAGCGCACCATGACACACTCGCCCATGAACGCAACCAGACCACCGAGAGGAAAGACGTCGTGTCCAAGCGAGGCCGCAAGAAGCGGGACCGGAAAAAGAACGGCGCCAACCACGGCAAGCGCCCGAACACCTGAAGCCGGCTGGGGGCCCGCCGATGCCCCGGCGGGCCCCCAGGTTAGGGACTGTTAGGGACCACAGGTGAGCTCAGCGCTCGCTGGAGAGCCCGGCGTGGGCTCTTGACGCATCATGATCTCGCGGATCGACTGGCGCAGCCGTTGCTTGAGCGCATCGGGCGCGTGGTCCCCGCCGCACTTACGCGCCAGCAACGCCTTGAGATGCCCCTCGAGGCCGAATTCCTCCAGGCACGGGCCGCAGTCCTCCAGATGGCGCCGCAGCAGATCACGCCGCTCGTGATCGCACTCGTTGTCCAGGAAAAGCCACAGCTGCGCGAGCACCTCACGGCAGTCGGTGTCGCCGGGCTCCGCACCACTCATGACGCGACCTCCGCATCGCGCAAGAACCCGCGCTCACGGGCCACCCCGGTGAGCATGTCGCGCAGCTGCTTACGCCCCCGGTGCAGCCGCGACATCACAGTCCCGATCGGGGTACCCATGATCTCAGCGATCTCCTTGTACGCGAAGCCCTCGACATCAGCCAGGTAGACGGCCATCCGGAAGTCCTCAGCCAGTTGGCTCAGCGCATCTTTGACGTCGGAATCGGGCAGCCGGTCCAGCGCATCCATCTCCGCCGACCGCAGTCCCGACGAGGTGTGTTGCGCGGCCTGGGCGAGCTGCCAGTCGGTGATCTCCTCCGTGGGTTGGACCACCGGCTGGCGCCGCCGCTTGCGATACCCGTTGATGTAGGTGTTGGTGAGGATGCGGTAGAGCCAAGCGCGCAGATTGGTGCCCACGCGGAAAGACTCGAAGGCGCCGTAGGCCTTGAGATAAGTCTCCTGCACGAGATCCTCGGCATCGGGGGGATTGCGGGTCATCCGCAGCGCCGCCGCGTAAAGCTGGTCGAGCAAGGGCATCGCCTCGCGCTCAAAGCGCGCGGTGCGCTGCTCCGGCGTCTCCTGGACGTGCTGGTCCGGCACCTCATGAGCGCTCTGCGCTGGCGCATCCCGCTCGACGCGCTCCGGCGGCACCATTGTCCCTTCGACACTCTGTTCGGCCCGTGTCGAGAGTACGCGCCAACCGGGCGCTCGGCCCAGCGAAGCTGTCGTTACCACGGCCCGAACAACGCCCCAGCCGACGCCCGCATTCCTCCTTGATCACCACTCAGCTCAGCGGGCGCCGGCGCCACTGTAGCCACTGCGCCACCGCTTCTTCCAGCGCCTCGTGGTCTGTCATGAGCGAGTGGTCGCCGGGCAGCAGCACGACCTCGCGTCCGGCGGCGGGTTCGGGGCGGCCGAACAGATCCCGCTCACCCTGCACGACCAGCACCGGCACCAGCACCGCGTCCAGCTCAGGCATCCGGTCGCGATCCGGGCGCCCGGGTGGGTGCACGGGGAAGGCCAGGCACAACACCGCCACCGCACCCCCCGCCACCGCGGTGCGGCAGGCCACCCGGGCACCCGAAGAGCGCCCACCGAAGACCAGTGGCAACCCGGCGAACACACCGTCCGCCAGATGTCTGGCGACAGCCAGCCACGCCTCGTCCAGTTGCCTGGCCGGTGCCGGGGCCCGCCGGCCCGCGACCCGATAGGGCTGAGAGACCAGCGCCACGTGCACCCCGCTCGCCGTCGCCGCCCGAGTGGTGGCCACCAGGTCGGGCGCGCTGGTGGCGCCACCGGCACCGTGCCCGAGCAGCAGCGCCATTCCGGGCTTCGGGCAGCGGTGCAGCTGGACCGTGGCGGGGCCGTGTGGTGTCGGGATGGTCAGTTCGCTCACCCGGGCAGGTCGAGGGTTCACAGGTCGAGGTTCAGCAGTGTGGGCTGCTCCGGCTCGACCCGTTCGATCAGCTCAGGCCCTTCGCGTCGAATGTTGTTCACCGCGGTGGACACCGGCCGCAGCTCCAGTGCGGGCACCGCGAGCGGCTGCTCGAGTAGTTCGCCGGGATCGGCGCAGTCCGGATCCAGCCAGTCCCGCCACGCCTGGGCGGGCAGGAGCAGCGGCATCCGGTCGTGGATCTCGGCGAGTGGACCCACCGCGTCGGTGGTCAGCACCGCGCAGGTCACCAGCGGGGGCGCGGTGGAGTCCGGGGGCCGCCAGGTGGACCACAACCCGGCCATGGCGAGCCCGGAGCCATCCGCTCGGGTAATGAAGAAGGGCTGCTTGCGCCGCCACTCGTACCAGCCGTCGGCCGGCAGCAGGCAGCGCCGCCTGGCCACCGCATCGCGGAACGAGGGCTTGTTGGCCGCGCTCTCCGCCCGAGCGTTGATCAGGCGCGATCCGACCGCGGGGTCCTTGGCCCAGTGCGGCACCAGTCCCCAGCGCATCACCCGGATGGCGCGCACCGTCCGGTCCGGGTCAGGGACTCCGCTGGGATCACGTGGATGCCGGGTCACGACCGCGAGCACCGGTGTGGTCGGCGCGACGTTGTAGGCGGCTCCCCGCGCCGCGCCGTCGGTCCCATCAACGGCGTCGAACTCGACGGCCAGCGTCGCCGGGCTCCTGGTCGAGGCGTACCTGCCACACATGCGGCCATCGTGTCACGCCAGTCCGAACGGCCGGGATGCGCAATGATGAAGCCATGACGACCACCACCGAGCCACCGTGGGTCGCGCCACCCGCGCACGGACCGATGTGCGCCACCGTCACCGTTCCTGGATCGAAGTCGATCACCAACCGGGCGCTGCTGCTGACCGCGCTGGCCGGCACCGGCGGCACCATCCGGGGGGCGCTGCGCAGCCGGGACACCGAGCTCATGGTCGGTGCGCTGCGCGCCCTGGGAGTGCCCGTGACCGGGCATGGCGATGAGCTGGAGGTGGGCGCGCACAACGGGCTGCGCGCGGGGGCCACCGTGGACTGCGGGCTGGCCGGCACCGTGATGCGCTTCGTGCCGCCGCTGGCCGCGCTGGCGCACGGCCCGGTGCGCTTCGACGGTGATGAGCGGGCCCGGCAACGACCGATGAGCGCGGTGCTGGGCGCGCTGCGCGCGCTGGGGTGCCGGGTCGAGGGGGACGCGCTGCCGTTCGCGCTGCACGGCGTGCCCGGCCGGCCTGGCGGCGAGGTGCGGCTCGACGCGTCGGGTTCCTCGCAGTTCGTCTCCGGGTTGCTGCTCTCGGCCGCCGGGTATGCCGGGGGCATCACGGTGCACCACGTCGGCCCACCGATCCCCTCCCGGCCGCACATCGAGATGACCGTGCGGATGCTCGCCGACCGGGGAGTCCAGGTGGACACCGACGGCGCGACGTGGTGGACGGTGGCATCCGGCCCGGTCGCGGGCGGCGGCCATGACGTCGAGCCGGACCTGTCCAACGCGACGGTGTTCCTGGCGGCGGCGGCGGTCACTGGTGGTCGGGTCACCGTGCCGGGCTGGCCGGCACGCACCACCCAGGCCGGCGACGCGATCCGCCTGCTGCTGGCGCGGATGGGTTGCGCGGTGGAGCTGCACGAGAGCGGGCTGAGCGTCTCAGGTCCCGACCGGCTGGCGGGTGTGGACGCTGACCTGCACGACATCGGGGAGCTCACCCCGACAGTGGCGGCGCTAACGGCACTGGCCAGTGGGCCGTCGCGGCTGCGCGGGATCGCCCACCTGCGCGGGCACGAGACCGACCGGCTGGCCGCGCTGGCCACCGAGATCGGGGCGCTGGGCGGCGACGTGCGGGAAACCCCCGATGGCCTGGAGATCCACCCCCGGCCGCTGCGCGGGGATCCCGGCCGCCCGTGGCGCGCCTACGCCGATCACCGGATGGCCACCGCGGGCGCGATCCTGGGGCTGGTGGTACCGGGCGTCGCGGTCGACGACATCGCCGCGACGACCAAGACGCTGCCGCGGTTCGCGGCGAGCTGGTCAGCGATGCTGGCCGGTGGTGCCGGCTGAGCCGGCCCGGTGGTGGCGCCAAACAGAGCCCCAACCTCGATGAATCCGACATCCGGATCCGTCCCGGGCGCCACGGTTCCCGCCCTCGCACCAAGCGCCGCCCCGAGCACGCCGACGCGACCGGCGCGATGGTGGTGGCGGTGGACCGCGGCCGGTGGACCTGCGCGCCCGACAGCGACCCGACGCGGCGGGTGACCGCCATGCGGGCCCGCGAGCTCGGTCGCACCCCGGTGGTGGTGGGCGACCGGGTCGGGCTGGTCGGCGAGGTGAGCGGCGCGCCGGATGGGCTGGCCCGGATCGTGCGGGTGGAGGAGCGCTCCAGCGTGCTGCGCCGCACCGCCGACGACAGCGACCCCTACGAGCGGATCGTGGTGGCCAACGCCGAGCAGCTGCTCATCGTGGCCTCGCTGGCCGACCCCCCACCGCGCACCGGGCTGATCGACCGGTGCCTGGTGGCCGGCTACGCCGGGGGCCTGCAACCGGCGCTCTGCCTGACCAAGCGGGATCTCGCCTCCCCGGAGGCCGTGCTGGAGCGCTACGCCGCGCTCGAGCTCCCGGTGCTGCTCACCGCCCCGGATCTCGGGCTGGACGCGGTGGTGGCACAGCTGGCGGGCCGGGTCTCGGTGTTGGTCGGGCACTCTGGGGTGGGCAAGTCGACCCTGGTGAACCGGCTGGTGCCGGACGCTTTGCGGGCGACGGGGGTGGTCAGCGCGGTGGGCAAGGGCCGGCACACCTCCAGCTCCGCGGTGGCGCTGCCGCTGCCGGGCGGCGGCTGGGTGGTCGACACCCCAGGGATCCGCTCCTTCGGGCTCGCGCACGTGCGGCCCGACGACGTCGTCCGCGCCTTCGGCGACCTAGCGCAGGCAATCGAGAACTGCCCCCGGGGCTGCACCCACCTCGGCCCACCCACCGACCCAGAATGCGCCCTGGACGAGCTCACCGACGCCCCCCACCGCCGAGCGATGTCCGTCCGGGTCCTGCTCGCCGCGCTCACCGACGCCCGCTGACCCGCTGAGAACTGGATGCTAAGGACCCGTAATGAAATAATTAATGCTCTCTAATTAACATCCCCGCTGGTCACGGGCTTGCAGGTCTCCTCAAGAAAGCAACTTATTTAATTACGACTACTCAGTGGACACTTGCGAATTGCTTGCGCCCCCCGAGCACGCTGAGGACCCCGGGGAGCGGGGTGCAGGTGTCGGGTTCCGGTGGGAGGAGGCATTGAGGGTGCGCCCGTATTTGCGGGGTGATGTGCGGTATGTGAAGTGCCCGGAGGGGGTGTATGTCCACGGCCTTGGCGGGGCGTGCACCGTGAGGGGGGCCCAGAGCTACGAGTTGCTGTCCCGGCTCGCCCCGCACCTGGCGGGCGAGCGCACGCTGGACGAACTGGTCGGGCCATTGGCGGCTGATCAGCGCGCGATGGTGGAAGGGCTGTTCGGGATGCTGACCGAGCAGCGTTTCGTCGTCGATGCGGGGGATGACGAACCGCACCGCTGGACTCAGCGACCTACGGCCACGGCATGCCCGAACTCGCCGCATCCTGCCCCTGCGTCAGCAACGGCTGCCGCAGTGCCTTCCCGCCGGAGGATTGGGACTGGGCAGAAGCGTAACCGGATCCGGGGGCCGGGTGTGGTGGATAAATCTGCTCACCCGGCCCCCTCCATCAGCTGATGCACACCGAATCGACTACACGACGGGCGCATTTCGTGTCATCAGTACGATTGTTGCAGGGCCTGCCGGTTGCCGGTCTGGCGCGGCGCACTCCCGCGGGTCCGGGGTACGCGGTGGCGCCGATGATCGGTGTCCGGGTCGCGGGGTCGCCGGTGGCGGACCTGCAGCGGCTGCGATTCACGGCCACCTGGGGTGTGACCGAGGAACATGTCACGCTGAGCACCTGGCTGCAAACCGAAGGCCAGGCGCTGTCGGAGCTGCTTTTTCCGGTCATCGGTCGGTGCGCGGACCGTGGGATCAAGCCATTGCTGGTGGCGTTGCGTCGGGCGGTGTTCAGGGGCAAGGCGCCCAGGGACCGCGTGTGGTCCGGCGATGTACGGGGGGTGTTGCCCGCTGATCTCACCACGCGGGTCGCAGCGTGGGTCAGCGGGGTGGAGCGCGTCAAGGAACTGGAAGCCCACCTTCCGGAGATCCTGGCGGCCGAGAAGGTGACCAGGACCTCCGCGCTCCGTCACGCGGTCGGGGACAACGCCTTCCGGTTCGGGCTGCTGCTGGGCAGCCCCACCCTGGCCGAGGCACTCACTGGTGATCTGGCCTGGCGCGGTGTCGCGGAACTGGACCGGCACGCGGTGCTGGGGATCTGGTCGGCGCTGGCCGATCGCCCGGAGTTCCGGGAGCACATCCAGGTGCGGGTTAATCCCACGGCGACCGAGACGGGCGGGCAGGTGCGTTTCCTGGGTGCGGCGGTGGGTAAGCCGGTGGTCGGGGTGGCCCGCACCGCGAGCCTGCGGTGTGTGCTGGACTTCCTCCGCACCACGCCGCGGCCCACCGTGGGTGGTGTGCGCAGGCATCTGGAGAGCACTGTCGCCGCGGCGGTGGAGCCCGGCCGGTGCGCGGATTATGTGGACGAGCTCGTCGGTCTCGGGTTGCTGGAGCTGCGCCGACCGTTTGCCGACCAGGACCCCGACCCGCTGGGTGCGCTGGCGCGCTGGGTCGCCGCGGGCGCGGATACCACCGGAGCGAGTGGTTGGCCCGAGGCGCTGCGACGGTTGCGGGCGGCCGTGCGCGGCTACCCTGCACTGACCAATGCCCAGGCCCGCACCCAACGACTCCGGCACATCCACGCCGCGCTGGCCGAGCTCCTCACCGAGGTGGCGCCGCCCCCAGCAGCGGCCCAGCCAGCGGCACCGCCCGTCAAGGATCTGGTCAGAGAGAACGCGGTGCTCACCCACCCGGTGGTCACCTGCGCCGGGGAGCAGTGGCGGCCCGTGTTCGACGATCTGAACACGCTGCGGGGCTTCCTGGGCATCTTCAACCCCCATCTGTCCCTCCAAGCCAACGCCGCCGCGTTTTTCCTCGATCGGTTCGCACCCGGTGCGGCCGTTGGCCTTCTCAGGTTCTACCGGGAGTTCCACGCCGCCCATCCTCCGATCAAGACTGTCCATCCCCCGATCAAGACTGGCGAGCCGCCGATGCGGGAGCTGGTGGGTCTGTGCCGCGCGGCTGTGGCGGCGCTCTACCGCGGTGGCGAGGACGCTTCGGGCATCGTCCAGGTAGATCCACACCTGTTTGGTGAGATCGCCGCGTCCTGGCCGCCGAGTATTCGGGCACCGGGCTCGATCTGCTGCTACGCCCAGCCGCTGCCCGGCCCCGAGGGCCCGGGCTTGTTCCTCAACACCGTGTGCACCGGGTATGGCTGGGGCATCAGCCGCACCCACCACCTCATCACCCAGCATCCCAGCACCCAGCATCCCAGCACCCCGGCCGGCCAGCCGGCACCGTGGCACTCACGTCAGCCCAGCACCGGCGACCCGGGCGTGCTGCTGGTGGAATGCCGCGCCGCATTCGGCACCAACCTCAGCCTGCGCCCCGCCACGGTGCCCTACGTCCTCGACTACCCGGGTGCCGAGAACGACACCGACCCGGCAGCCCGGGTGTCGATGGCCGAGCTGACGGTGAGCCATGACCCGGTGCGCGAGCGGCTGGTGCTGCGTGGTCGGTGCGGCACCGAGGTGCGCCCGCTGGCCCTGGGGATGCTCGTCGAGCACTTCCTGCCACCGGCGCTGTACTTCCTGATCCGAGTGTTTGGGGAACCGCAGACCGCGCTGGCGCCCCATCGCCAGCTGGGTGAAGCGGGCTGGCGCACCGTGGCCGACGGTCTGCGCCGGCGCCCCCGTCTGGAGCTGGGACGCCTCGTGCTGCTCCGGGCCGCCTGGTCACTGCCGGCGGAGCACGTGCCGCTGCGCGCCAAGGGTGAGTCCGACGCCGCCTCCCTGCTGCGCTTCGCCCGGTGGCGCGAGTGGCACGGCATTCCCCGGCGGTGTTTCGTGCGCGTGGTCGCCCCGGTCGACGGCACCCGCCGGGACCGGACCCGCACCAAAGCACGCAAACCGCTGTATCTCGACTTCACCAACTGGTTCCTGCTCACCGCCTTCGAGCGCTCCCTCACGCACCGGGAGCGCTCCGACGCTGTGGTCGTCTTCGAAGAAGCCCTCCCGGACCTCGCCGACGCCCCCCGGTACGGCGAACACGGCCAGCGCGTCACCGAGTACATCCTCGAACTTTCGGCGGCCACCGATGGCTGACGTCCCCTGGATCAGCGCGCACCTGTTCCATCGCGGCAGCCTGGATGAGCTCATCACTGGCGCCGTCGCCCCGCTGGTCGAGGAGCTGACCCGCTCCGGGGCCCTGGGCGGGTTCTTCTTCCTGCGCTACTGGGAGGGCGGCCCCCACCTGCGGCTGCGCCTGCGGCCCAGCTCGCCCGGGCACACCGTCCCGGTGCGCGCCGCCTTGCTCGAGCGCGCCACTCGCTATCTCACCGACCACCCCTCACCCCCGGCCCCCGCGAGCTACACCACCGAGGCCTACCGGGCCATGGCCCAGCGGGTAGCCCACGCCGAGCGGCTGAGCTACCACGACTCCCAGTTGCATCCCGACGACACCGTGGAGTTCATCCCCTACCGGCCCGAGTACCACGCCTACGGCCGGCGGCCCGCCCTGACCGCGGTGGAAACCCACTTCACCGAATCCAGCGCCATCGCCCTGGGGCTGCTCACCGCCGGCACGTCGCCAGCGCAGCGCCACGCCGCCGCGCTGGCGATGCTCATGCTCACCCTCGCGGTGTGCGAACCCAACTTGGCCCGCGTCGCCAGCCGCCTGCGCGCGGTGCCGGCCGACCACATCCAGCGGCTCACCGCAGCGGATCCCGCAGCCCGCGCGCTTCAGGACAGCTACCGGAACAACGGCCATGCCCTGCGCGAGCAGGCCCGTGACCTGTGGGCACGTGCGGGCCGACCCTGCCAGACCCCGCTGAGCGGTCACCTGGCCGGGTGGCTGCACGCCATCCGCACCCTGCACACCCAGCTCACCACCGCGCACGCGCAGGGGCGGTTCTCGCCCACAGACAGCCTGTTCCCCTTGACCCGCCTCACCCGGGCCGTCAGCTCCCAGTCCCCCGCGGTGGCCCAGGTCGTGCTGCGCTGCACGCACCTGCTGTGCAACCGCCTGGGCATCCACACCACCGCCGAGGCGCACCTCGCCTCTCTGGTGGCCCGCACCCTGACCGACCTCAACCAGGAGAGGTGACCAACCCGATGAGCACTCAGACCGCCACCAGCTGGCACAGCGCGCACATCCACTACCACGAACCAGACAAGAACGCCCTGATCCTGGACGCTGTCCGGCCCCTGCTGCACCAGCTTCGCCCTGTCGTGGAACGCGCCTACCTCGTCCGGCCCTGGCGGCAAGGACCGCACCTGCGCCGACCGGGCCATGCCGCTGATCGAGGCTGAGCTGGTCTACCAGGAAACACCCGCTCCCCGACCCACCGACTCTCCGCGTCCCGGCTATCTGCAGATGTTGTTCAGTAACCGCGCTTATCGGGAACAGGTCCTGGACACCCCGCGCTTCCGCCGTTACCGCCTTGGCATCAACTGGACTTACCTACAGCTAAACCGGCTGGGCGTGACGCCGTTTCAGCGCATGCGCACCTGTTACCTCGTCGCCAGCACCGTCGAGGACGTCTGTGGCGTCTCCGTCGACGACATGGTCAAAACCTTCGCTGAACGCCACGCCCACCAGCCCGCCACATAGTACTTACACCACGCTTGCGCACCGAACTATAGACTCAGGTGGGCGACGGGAGGGACTAAGTGGATAAACGGTATGAAGCGTATTGCCTCGCGGACCGCTTATTCTATGACTCGACGAGCCAGACTCGGGACGGAAATCATAGTTTCGAGTTCACTTGCGGCCCGGTTCCCCACGGGTGGGAGCGGTCGATACTGGAGGACTGGCTAGTACACCGGCCGGTCGGGGCCGCAGTCCCTCCGCAGGGATGGAAAGTTCACGTTTCAGCCTGTTTGAACAATGCCGAGAAGGTCCTCCTCACAGTGTGGGATTACTGTGTTCAACATCGGATCCCGTTCAAGTTCCTACGTGATCGAGATGCGTTGCTGCTGGCCAACGCCAAGTACGCGCACCGAGGGTCGAGCGGGAAGTTCGTCACGATCTATCCCGCGGATGAGGTGCGGCTGGAAGTCGTGCTCAACGAACTCGGTGAGGCGCTCTCCGGCAGCCAGGGCCCTTACATTCTGAGTGATCTGCGGTGGGGCGAGGGTCCGTTGTACGTCCGTTACGGAGGAGTCGCCAGGCGTTACTGTGTCGCGGAGACCGGTGCACTGGTGTTGGCGATAGCGGATCCCGATGGGCGGCTGGTTCCGGATCGGCGCGAACCAATCTTCCGCTTGCCCGCGTGGGTGAGCCTGCCGGCGTTCCTGGAGCCCCACCTGGCGGCGCGGAACAGCGTGAAGGTCGACAGCGTGCCCTATCAGATCGAGCGGGTGCTGCATTTCTCCAATGGCGGTGGCCTCTACGCGGGCCGGGAGGTCCAGACGGACGCGCGGGTGGTGCTGAAGGAGGCCCGGCCGCACGCGGGGCTCGATGTGGACGGGACCGACGCCCTGACTCGGTCCCGCCGTGAGCGGGAAATGCTGGAGCGGCTCGCCGGACTGGAGGTGGTGCCCGCTGTGCACGGCTCCTTCCCGGTGGGCGAGCACCACTTCCTGGCTTTGGAGTTCGTCGATGCCATATCGCTTCAGGCGGCCATTGCGCAGCGTTACCTGGTGGCGCACGAAGGCGATGAGCGAACCGTGGCGGAATACACCTCGTGGGCGCTGGGGATCCAGGGCAAGGTTGAGCAGGCGGTCGCCGCAGTGCATGAGCGGGGTGTGGTGATCGGGGACCTGCACCCGTCCAACGTGTTGCTTCGGCCAGATGAGCGGGTCGTGTTAATCGATTTCGAGGTGGCCGCGCCGGTCGAGGAGGGTCGGCGGCAAACTCTCGCCAACCCGGGGTTCGCCGCTCCGCGAGGTTGTACGGGCTTTGACATTGATCGATATGCGCTGGCCTGCCTGCGGCTGTTCTTCTTTCTCCCGTTGACCATGCTGTTCGCGCTCGATCGCGCGAAGGCGAACGATCTCGCGGCCGTGATCTCCGAGCTGTTCCCGGTTCCCGCGTCGTTCCTCGACGAAGCGGTGACGGTCATCACCGCAGGCACGCCGGCACGCTCGGGCGACGCAGCACGCCGGCTGGGCCGGATGGACCCGGAACGGGACGGCTGGGAATCGATCCGGGCGTCGCTGGCCGGGGCGATCGTGGCCAGCGCCACACCCGAGCGCGACGATCGGCTGTTCCCCGGGGATATCGCGCAGTTTGACACCGGCGGGCTCAACATCGCCCATGGCGCGGCTGGTGTGCTCTATGCCCTGGCCGTGACCGGTGCCGGTCGCTACCCGGACTATGAGGAGTGGCTGTTACGGCGGGCTGTCCATCCGGCCGAGGGGACGACTCGGTGGGGCTTTTATGACGGCTTAGCCGGGGTGGCCTATGTGCTGGATCAATTCGGTTACCGAGCCGAGGCACTGACAGTGCTCGATATCTGCCGGACCGAGCTGGACGGCAAGTGGGAGCGGCTCGGTCTTGACCTGCACAGTGGGTTGGCGGGCCTCGGCTGCGCTCTCGCGCATTTCGCCGAGATCACCGGTGACCCCTCGCTGGGGGACAACGCGTTCCAGGTGGCCGGCATTGTCGCGGACCGGTTGGGTGATGAGAACGCCGTCGGTGACATCAGCGGCGGAGCCCACCCGCGCGCCGGGTTGATGCACGGTTGCGCCGGTATCGCCCTGCTGTTCCTGCGCCTGTACGAAGGGGGCGGCCAGCCGGTCCTGCTGGAGCTGGCCCGGACCGCGCTGCGCCAGGACCTGCGCCGCTGCGTCGTGCGCGAGGACGACGGGAGCATGCAGGTTAACGAGGGCTGGCGGACGATGCCTTACCTGGCCGAGGGCAGCGTGGGTGTCGGCCTCGTCCTCGACCACTATCTGGCCCATCGTCACGACGACCAGTTCGCCGCGGCCGCCGAGGCCATCCGCCGCGCGGCCCAGGCACCGTTCGTCATCCAACCGGGACTGTTCCGCGGCCGAGCAGGAATGATCCTGCATCTCAGCCGCGGCTATCCCCCCGGTTCCGCGGCGCGAGACGGCACAGTTGCGGCGCAGCTTCGCCGCCTGGCTTGGCATGCCATCGACTATCAGGGCTATCTGGCTTTCCCCGGCGAGCAGCTCCTGCGGCTTTCCCTGGACCTGGCCACCGGCACCGCCGGAGTGCTGCTCGCGCTCGGCACCGCCTTGCATCCCGAGCCAGTGCACCTGCCGTTCCTCGCCGCCCCCATCGGTCCCGGCCCACGCCGGGCCAGCACATCACATCAGGAGAGGAGGTGAAAAACATGACGCTTCTCGACCTGCAGGGCATGGAACAGCCCATGGAGGAGTCGCACGGCCTGCTTGCCGGCCCCGGCGGCGGCGGCGGTCCAGGCAACAGCGACGCCAGCCTGCTGCTCTGCCCGTGAGGTAGCACAGCACACCGTGGCCCGCTCCGGTCACTCACCGGAGCGGGCC
>JBOHFJ010000031.1:0-20758 GCA_050699655.1 Pseudonocardiaceae bacterium | reverse complement strand
CGCCGCCACTACGTGACTTGTGGAGAGCCGGATGCGGTGAGAGCCGCACGTCCGGTTCGGAAGAGCGGCATGGGGAAACGCCCCGGAGAAATCCGGGAAACGCGCCCCATGCCGACTCTTACTGGCTCGACGGGGGCGAGACGAAACTCGACAATATGTGCCTGTTGTGTGAGCATCACCACGTTATTGTTCATCGCCAAGGATGGCACATTCGACTCGACGCTCGCAGGCACCCCGAATTCATCCCCCCACAGACCGTGGACCCCTCAAGGCGACCGCTTCATGACCCACTTCGGCAGTGAGGTCAGAGGGGTAGTCGGTCCGATCATGACGCTGTCGATGAGTCGCTGCGGGTGAGCAGCGCGACGGCGGAATGGGCGACCGAGCTGCTGGGGGTGCCGGGCACTGAGCCGGTGCGGCGGGCGCTGCTGACGGCGGTGGCGGAGCTGCACAGTCAGGCCGGGGATGCTGCCCTGGAGACCCTCGCCATGTTGTATGCCGGGTTGGCCAGCCAGCGCGCCCGCACCCTTCCCAGCATCCTGCTGGCCACCATCCACGTTCGGGCTGGCGAGCCCGGCGGGTTGCGGCTGGCGCATGATGCGATCACCGGTGTCGGCAGGTTCAGCTCGGGACTGGCTAGTGCCCGAGTGCCTGTTTGCGGCGCTCGATCAGTCGCCAGATCATCGGCGTGAAGATGAGTTGCATCGCGAGGTCCATCTTGCCGCCGGGGCAGACGATGGTGTTCGCGCGCGACATGAACGAGTCGTGCAGCATCGAGACGAGATACGAGAAGTCGATGCCGCGCGGATCGGCGAAGCGGATGATGAGCATCGACTCGTCCAGCGTCGGGATGGTCCGGGCGATGAACGGGTTGGAGGTGTCGACGATCGGCACGCGCTGGAAGTTGACGTGCGTGCGCGAGAACTGCGGGCAGAGATGGTTCACGTAGTCGGGCATGCGGCGCAGAATCGTGTCGGTCACCGCCCCGGTGGAGTAGCCCCGCATCGCCTTGTCGCGGTGCAGCTTCTGGATCCACTCCAGGTTGATCACCGGAACGACGCCGATCCGCAGGTCCACGTGCTGGGCGACGTCAACCTTATCCGTAGCGACCGCTCCGTGCAGTCCTTCGTAGAACAGCAGATCCGTGTCGGCGGGCAGGTCCTCCCAGGGTGTGAACGTACCGGCGGGCTGCCCATGTAGTGCGGCCTCCTCGTCGTCGTGCAGGTACTTGCGCACGCGGCCGCGGCCGTTCTCGCCGTATTGCCGAAACAGCTCCTCAAGCTCCTCGAACAGGTTCGCCTCCGGGCCGAAGTGGCTGAGCGAATGGTCACCACGCCCGGCCATCTCGGCCATCCTGGCCTTCATCTCCGTGCGGTCGTATCGGTGGAAGCTGTCTCCCTCGATGAGCACCGCATTCACCTGCTCACGCCGAAAGATCTGCTCGAAGGTGCGCATCACCGATGTCGTCCCCGCGCCGGAGGAGCCGGTGATGGCGATGATCGGATGCTTGGTTGACACAGCCTCGTCCCCTTTCGCTCAACCGCTGGCGCGGAACAGGCCGCGCGTGCCGTAGAGCGGTGCGCTGTCGTCGACCACGTTGTGGTCGCGGTGGTACCGCTCGATACGCTCGACCTCCTCGCGCGCGCCGAAGATGAACGCGACGCGCTGGTGCAGCTCCTCCGGCTCGATGTCGAGAACTCGCGCCCGCCCGGTGCTCGCGAGGCCGCTCGCCTGCTCAATTAGGAAGGCCACCGGATTGGCCTCGTAGAGTAAGCGCAGCCGCCCCGGCTTCGCCGGGTCTTTCGTGTCGCGGGGATAAAGAAACACACCGCCGCGGGTGAGGATGCGGTGCGTCTCCGCGACGAGCGAGGCGACCCATCGCATGTTGAAGTCCTTGCCGCGCGGGCCGGTATTGCCGGCGAGGCACTCGTCGACATAGCGCGTCACCGCCGGCTCCCAGAACCGGCTGTTCGAGGCGTTGATCGCGAATTCACGCGCGGCGGCGGGAATCTGGATCGCCGGATGAGTCAGGATGAACTCGCCGAGTTGCGGCTCGAGCGTGAAGCCGTGCACACCCGTGCCGACGGTCAAGACAATCATCGTCGTAGGGCCGTAGATCGCGTATCCGGCGCAGACCTGCTCCGACCCGGGCTGCAGGAAGTCCGCCGCGGCTGCGTTCGCGCCCGGATTCGGGGCCCGCAGGATCGAGAAGATGCTGCCGACCGAGACGTTCACATCAATGTTCGACGAACCGTCGAGCGGGTCGAACGCCAAGAGGTACTTGCCCCGCGGGTAGCGCGCCGGGATGGGGAACGGCTCCTCCAGCTCCTCGGACACCATTCCGGAGAGGAGACCGCCCCATTCATTGGCGCGCAGGAACAGGTCGTTCGCGAGCAGGTCGAGTTTCTGCTGCGTCTCCCCCTGGACGTTGGTCGTCGCGGCGGTCCCGAGCACCCCACCGAGCGCACCGTACGCCACCCGCTTGGCGATCGCCTTGCACGCGAGCGCGACGTCGAGGATGAGCGCGTTCAGGTCCCCAACCGCGCCCGGATGGCGGCGTCGCTCCTCGATCAGGAACTGGGTGAGCGTCGAACGGTCAGTGAGCATGGCATCCTTCCCCCGCGCTGGCGTAGCGGACCGCCTCGCAGCCGTTCGTGGCGGCTACGTTTCCCACTTCAGGTCGAAACCGAGAAGTGACCTGTATCGCTCGAGGAGCTCTTCGCCGCTCAACTCTGATTCAGGCGTGCGCAGTCCCGGGGGCTTGGGTCCGTAGACCTCCGCCGCCACCTCCATCTCCCGCTCGAGAGCCCACCCCGTTGCGGTGTGCCGGAACTCTTCGAGAGAATCGTCGATCATGACACCTCCCGCGAAGCCGCCGCCCCGCTTCCGGTTCATGTGGACAGAACCGCTGGTGGGCGCGTTAACATCCTCGCACAGGATGTTAACGCGCGCCACGGGAGCCGACGCGCTTTTCGTCAGTTGCGCCGGACCGCTAGCCGCTCAGCGGGAGCAGTAGGAGTCTGAGGAGGCGTCGCCGCCTTGGAGCCGGACTTGGTGTACTCGTAAGCCCCGGAAGTCTTGGGCGTGCGGGAAGAATGTCTCGTCGACACTCAGCCCTCCCGCGGCGGTTGCGTCGATCTTGGCCATCCACGCCCCGACGCCATCGGGGTAGAACTGGTCGTCCCAGGCGCCGTAGAGCGAGTTGGTGAGGTAAACCCGCCGGCCGTCGCGGCTGATCTCAACCATCTGGGGGCCGCCGGTTAGTGGCTGGTCGGGTTCGGCTGGGTGGGCCGCGCGGCGGGTGATGCCGCCCAATAGCAGGGAGCCGGTTTCGCGGGGGTTCGCGGGGTCGGACACGTCGTATTGTTTGAGCTCACCAGTGCCAAAGCAGGAGACGTAGAGTTGGTGGTCGTCGACGGAGAGGTTGATGTCGGTGATCAGTGGGGGGACCGCGCTGAAGGGTTTCAGCGCTGGTGGCAGCAGGTCGGGGTCGGCGGGTTCGGCGGGAATGGTGATTACCTTGCTGGCGGTCCAGCCGCCACCCTGGCGGTGCCAGCGCCATACCGAGGCGGAGAGGTCCTGGGTGGACACGACGACACCGGCGAACCCCCAGGTGGCTTCCGGGTCGTGGGCTGGGCGCAGCTCGAGGACCATCTGGTGGTGGGCGCCCAGATCGACTCGCTGGAGGTGTGTGCCGGCGGCCAGGTCCCAGAAGTGCAGCGCGTGGCCGTATTTGTTGCCCAGCAGCAGCTCGGGGTTGAGTCCGTTCTCGATCATTGACGGGGTGCCCCATTCGCTGGTGATCAGCGTGTTCTGGTTCAGGTGCCACCAGGCGTCATACGCCAGGTGCTGCGGGCCGCGGTCGTTCTCCCAGGCGCCTAGCACCTCGAAGGTGGCGTGGTCGAGCAGCGCGATCCCTCCTGGCCCGTCGGCGCCGTTGGCTCCGCCGAGGCAGGACAGGAAGATTCCCTCGGGTCCGCAGTGCAGCGTATGCGGCCGGGAGTAACCGGCCTGGTCAGCTAGCTCCTTGGCGTGGATTGTCTTGACCAGGGTGGGGTTGGTCGGGTCGGGCTGGGTGTCATAGACGTGCACGTTCGAGCTGCGCAGCCCGGGAAGCAGCAGGTAGCGGCGTTGCAGGCCGTGCGGGTCGTGTCCGGCGTGGGCCAGCGCGCTGCTGCAGGCGTTCCAGCCGAAGTGATGCAGCTCATCACCGAGAGTGGGCAGCTCCACCCAGCCCACCACCTGGCCATACCGCGCCGAGCCGGGGTCGACGTCGAGCACGCTCAGCGCGTCGGGCTGTTGCGCCGAGCGATCAAAGGCGACAACATAGGCGAGCTTTTCAGCCGGTGCGGCGGCGGCCTCAGCGGGACTGCGATAGAAGGTCGAGTCTGGGGACTTATGGGCCGGTGCGTTCATGAGGTCCTCTTTCGTGCTCGACTGATGGCGCGGTGTGTGGGATCAGCGCGAGCCCGGACAGGCACAGGTCCAGGCCAGACCGTGGTCAACGTACCGGCGGCGCACGAGAACCAGGCGGCCTGTCATGGGACCTTCCTACCAGACCCCGCCGCTGCCGACACGCTCAAGCGGCGGGCGAGCTCGGTTACCGGGGCTGGTCCGGGTTGGCGGCGTCGAGGATTTCCAAGCTGGCGCGAACCTGCGCCGCCTTGACTGTGTCGTTGAAATCTTCGAAGATCGGCAGCGCCTGGCGCCAGTACGTGGCTGCCGCCTCTACCTGGTTGAGTTTCCGCAGGAGATCACCGATGTTGAGTAGAGTTCGGGCTTCGCCCCACCGGTCGCTGATCTCGCGGTAGGTGACGCGGGCCCGCTGGAAATACTCAAGGGCCTCCTCGAGCCGCGCAAGATCCCGGTAGGTGGCGCCAAGGTTATGCAGAACCGTGGCTTCGCCCCATTGGTAGTGGGCGAGGCGGGTGACGGCCAGGACTCGCTGAAAATAGTCGAGGGCATCTTCGAAATGTTGAAGCTTCCGATGAGCGGCACCGAGGTTGATCAGTGCGAAAGTCTCGCCCCATGGATCGTCGATTTCTTGGCATATGGGTAGTGCGCGCTGCGAGTAGTCGAAGGCTTCCTCGTATCGCCCAAGATAGAAACAGACCGTTCCGAGGCCGGCCAGGGAAATAGCCTCAGCCCATTGGTCACCGATTTCTCTGCTGATGGCTAGCGAGCACTGGAATTGGTCGAAGGCTTCGTCGTGCTGCCGTAGGTGAAAGTAAGCCATCCCGACGGCACCCAAGGTCCAAGCTTCGGCCTTCCGATCGTGCAGGTGCTGAGCGGCGGTGAGGCCAATGTTGTGTGTGATGATCAGGTCAGCCAGGTGTTTGCGCAGGTAGAAAAAGCCCCACAGGGCGTAGGGGAGTCTGCAGGCGATGGCGTGCTCGTCGGCCTCGGCGGCTTGGCGAACGGCCGCCACCAGATTCGCCCGCTGTGCCTCACACCAGTTCAGCGCCTGGTCATAGTCGGTGAACTCCAGCGGTACGCAGGCCGCCTCCGGGCACTCGAGCGGGATGCGGCGGCGATGCGGGTTGAGTATGCGGTCGGCGGCGTCGCCGGTGTGCAGGTACCAGGTGAGCACTCGCCGCACGGCGGCGGCGCGGTCGTGGTCGTTTTCCTCCCTGGCGCACTCCGCGGCATAGACCCGCAGCAGGTCGTGGAACCGGTACTGATCTCTCCCGGTCTCCTCGATCAGGTGCGTGCTCGCCAGGGTTTCCAGCAGTTGGCGTGCCTGGGTGAGGGTGGTGTTGGTGAGTGCGGCGGTGGCCGGGACGCTGATGTCCGGTCCGGCGTGCAGGCCGAGCAATCGGAACGCGCGGGCCGCTTTGGGCGCCAGCGCGTGGTAGGACCACGAGAACACCGCGCGCACCGCGGTGGCCTCGTCCTCCTCATCAGCGGTGGCGAGCAGGTCCAAGCGGTCGTGCGCCACCGCCAGCTCGCTAGCCAGTTCGGCCAGCGTGACGTACGGGTGCGTGACGGCACGTTCGGCCGCGATGCGCAACGCCAGCGGCAGGTAGGCGCATCGGCTGGCCAGCTCGGCGGTCGCTTCGGGTTCGGCCGCGGCCCGGGCGGCCCCTATGACATCGCGCAGCAACGCGATCGCCTGGGCCGGGGGCAGCAGATCCACCGTGACCCGGCTGGCACCGTCGCGGGCGACGAGACCGGACAGCCGGTTGCGACTGGTCACCACGACCCGGCAGGTGGCGCTGCCCGGCAGTAACGGCCGTACCTGCTCAGCGGTGTTGGCGTTGTCCAACACGATCAGTACTCGGCGCCGGTCGAGCAGGGAGCGGTACAGCGCGGCCCGCACCCCCAACCCGGCGGGAATCCGCTCAGCGGGCACCTCCAGGCCGCGCAGAAACTCCTCAAGGGCCTGCTCAGGCGCCAGCGGCGGGCCAGGATCGTATCCGCGCAGGTTGATGAACAACTGCCCCTCGGGGAAGTGATCACGGACCCGATGCGCCCAGTGCACCACCAAGGCTGTCTTGCCCACTCCAGCGGTGCCGGCGATCGCCTGGATCACCATTGCCGCGGGCCGGTCCGAATCATCCTGGTCAAGGAAGGCATCGAGCGTTGCCAGCTCAGCATCCCGACCGGTGAAATGCGTCACATCCACCGGAAGCTGCCGCGGCGCGGACCCCGACCCAGGTGGCGGCCCGGCGGGGGACTGGTCGGCGGGGTCCGCCCCATCCCGGGTGGCCCTGGGATCTATGGGGGGATCTATGGGGTCGACGGGTGCGGTGGCGCGGCTGCGCTCCTTGCGCTGCCGATCGTCGCGCTTGCGCTCACGGTCGGCCGTGAGCGCCGCTCTGTGCAGCGAATGCCAGTCCTCGTCGTGCTCGGCGGCCAACGCCTTGACCAAGACATCGAACTTTTCCCACACTGGAACGACAGACCAGGTTTCGAACCAACCCGCGACCGTGCTCCCGGCCAGTTCGAGGCCGGCGGCCGCCGCCATCCGGTCGATCCGGCGCGGCGAGGGATCGTCGTTCGCGGCCAGCGCCTTGCGCACACACGCCCACAGGTGCGTCACCGCCTCGGGGGCGGGTTGGCCCGCGAAGTCCGCCACGGGCCAATTATGGGCCACACCCTGGTGGTGCGACCCCGTGCCTGTTCGGCCGACCCGGGCCGAGTCCGCTCGAACCGCTCAAGACCGCCCCATTCCGCCCGAAAAATTTCCTCAGGGCACGGCTGATGCGGGACCTTGAATCCGCGAGCCTTGGGACGGGGCCGATCCGCGTGCGCGGCGTCGGACGGCAGCATGATATGGGAGGTTCGTCGTGACGACTGAGGACCTGGACTTCGTGAGCGCTAACCAGTTGCTCGACGAGGTGAAGGCGCAGGGTTTCCGGTTCCGGCGGGTTGGCGGCCCCGATGGCGCGCTGCTGGGTACCCGACGCGCGGGTGACTGGACCTCGATGGTCTATCTGGACGGGGTGAGCCGGAATTGCTACGCGCTGCGCGAGCGCAGAACGTCATTGGTCACACCGGATGGCGCGTTGGCCGAAAGCCGCGTTGACGGCGACGCGCTGAACGTGCTCAGCACCGTGTTGACCTGGGGATAACCGTGACCCGTTACTGGGGTATCCCCAGCCTTCGCGAGATCCTGGGCCGCCGCGCCCGGTCCGCCGTCGCCAACGCACCGGGATGCACGATCGGGTTCACCGATGGGCACACCGGCATCGCGCACCGTGTCACCGAGGAGGCCTTCACCGCTGGCCGCCGCGCGGGGGGTTGTTACGTCGCGCTCTGCGGCGCGCGGGTGTTCCCCGCGAGCTTCACCGCCCCGGCGCGCTACCACTGCCCGGCGTGCGAGCGGGGCACCTGAGGGGCCGGTGCCTTACCAGACTTGGCCCGATGATGTGTCGGTGGGATCGGGTCCACTCGGGCGCGAGCCCTGCGGCAGCTTCGAGGCAGGATCACCGAGGACGGGCTGAGGCTCCGGTAACCTGGGGTAACCTGGCACCCCATGGAAAGCAGTGAGTACGACTCCAGCGCGGTGGAGGCGAGCGTTCGCGCGCTCTGGGAAGAACGTGACGTCTACCGGTACGACTCCGGCACCTACGACGGGGACGCTAGCGGGCCGGTCTTCAGCATCGACACGCCACCGCCGTACGTGTCGGCCTCGCACCTGCACGTGGGCCATGCGATGAGTTATTCCCAGGCCGACTTCGTCGTGAGATACCACCGCATGCGTGGCGAGCGCATTTTCTACCCGATGGGCTTCGACGACAACGGCCTGCCCACCGAGCGCTTCGTCGAGCAGAAGTACGGTATCAAGGCGGCGGAGGTCCCACGGGCTGAATTCATCGAACTCTGCATGAAGGAGACCAAGACCACCGCGGCGCGCTACGAGGATCTGTGGCGCCGGGTGGGGCTGTCCGTGGATTGGTCCCAGACGTATTCCACCATCGACCCGCGCTGCCAGGCCACCGCCCAGGCGAGTTTCCTCACGCTGCGCGACGCCGGCTACATCCGGCGCAGCCGGGACCCGATTCTCTGGTGCGTTGAGTGCCGCACGGCGCTGGCGCAAGCCGACGTCGAGGATCTGGAGCGCAAGGGCCGCATCCACCAGATCGCGTTCTCGGCGGTGGCGACAGGAAAGCCGCTGGTCATCGCCACCACCCGACCGGAGCTGCTCGCGGCTTGCGTGGCGATGTACTTCCACCCCGGCGACGAGCGGTACGCCGAGCTGGCGGGCACGTTCGCGCGGGTGCCCATTTTCGGCCACGAGGTGCCGATCAAAGCTGACGCGTCGGTCGATCCTGAGTTCGGCACCGGACTGATGATGGTCTGCACTTTCGGTGACGTCGAGGACGTGAACAAGTGGCGCCAGGACTCGCTTGAGCTGCGTCTGGTGCTCGGTCCGGACGGGAGGTTCGACCAGTCGAGTGGGCCACTGGCGGGTCGGGGCGTTGATGACGCTCGCCGCGTCGCGCTCGAGCTCCTGAAAGACAGTGGCGAGTTACTGGATTCCACCTCGGTGCGGCAGGTGGTCGGGGTGCACGAGCGCTGCGGCACGCCGGTGGAGTTTCAGATCCGGCCGCAATGGTTCGTCCGGGTCATGGAGCACCGGGACCGCTTCCGGGCCCGTGCGGCGGAATTGGTGTGGGTGCCGGAGTCGATGAAGCGCCGCCTCGACGACTGGATCGACGGGCTCAAGTGGGACTGGAACATCACCCGGCAGCGTCACTACGGCGTGCCGTTTCCGGTCTGGTACCGGCTTGATGAGAACGCCGCGCCGATCCAGGACGACGTGCTGACGCCGGAATTGTCGGCGCTGCCGGTGGATCCCAGCACTGAGCTCCCGCCGGGTTTCACCGAAAGTCAACGCGGCACACCGGGCGGTTTCACCGGGGACCCCGACGTGATGGACACCTGGATGACCTCGTCGCTGTCGCCGCAGATCCATGACGGATGGGCGGTGTCACCGGCCGGCTCAGACCCCGCGCTGGCTCCGATGAGCCTGCGGGTCCAGGCATTTGAGATCATCCGGACCTGGCTTTTCTACACGGTGGTCCAGTCGGAGTTCCACTTCGGCCGAGTGCCGTGGCACACGGTGATGATTTCCGGGTGGGGCCTCAACGAGCAGGGCAAGAAGATCTCGAAGCGCGATCTGGAGAAGTCGACGGGCGCCGATGGCTTCAACCGCTACGTGCCCGATCAGGTCATCGCCCGCTATGGCGCGGATGCGCTGCGCCTGTGGGCGACGTCGGCCCGGCTCGGTCATGACCTTCGGTACAACGAGAAGGACGTGAAGGTCGGCCGGAAGCTCACCGTCAAACTCTGGAATGTCGGTCGCTTCTTGGACCTTCATCTGAATGGGCTCGACCCGTCCGTCGCGATGTCAATTCCGGTGGCTGACCGCAGCGCTGTGGACCGCTGGGTGCTCACGCATCTGGTTGAGACGATCGCGGAGGCCACCGAGGCGTTCGATCGCTATGACTTCACGCAGGCGCACAAAGTGGCGTCACGGTTTTTCTGGTCGTTGTTCTGCGACCGCTACCTGGAGATGATCAAAGATCGTTTCCTGGACCCGGACAAGCACGCTGACAGCGAAAGGCTCAGCGCGCGGTGGACCATGCGGGAGGCATACCGGAGCGTGCTCGCGCTGTTCGCGCCATTCGCTCCCTTTGTCACCGAATCTCTGTATCAGCGTTTCTACGCCGGTCAGGAGGAGGCCGCGAGCATCCACCTCTCGTCGTGGCCGGTGGTGGATGAGCGCTGGAAGACCGATCCGAGCGACATCGACCAGATGGTCGTGCTCCTCGACGCCGTCCGAGCGCTTCGCTCCGAGCGGCGGCTGCACTCCGGTACCCGGATCGCTGCGCTGATTTTGGACCCGGCGAGCGGTGGGCCCGCCGAGCTTGCTCACGCGGTGGCCGAACCGCTGCGCACCGCCTCCCGGGCCGACGCGGTGGTCTTCGGCTCCGCCGAGCGTCCCAGCGGGCTTGAGGGCATCGCGGTGGGCATCGAGCCGTAGAGCCGGGGTCAACGTTCGCGGTTGCAACGTTCTGCGACCAGATGGTTACGGTGAGGAACCGGATCTGGCAGTGTGACGTCTCTCAGTAGTCGGATGCTCACCCAACACCAGAAATAAGGAGACTCACGGCAGATGGCACAGCAGTTCGGCGCGCAGTTCGAGCAGATGCAGACGGCGGCGCAGCAGGTCGCCGAGGTGAACCAGAGCGTGCAAAGTCAGCTCTCGTGCCTGCGCAACCAGCTGGCACCGCTGACGGCGGCCTGGCAGGGCCAGGCGGCGACCGCCTTCCACATGCTGATGGAGCGGTGGGATTTCGACGCGCGCACCATCAACGAAGCACTCAACAACATCGGTCAGCAGATCCAGGATTCCGGGACCTCCTATGCCCAGACCGACGAGGCTGAGAACCAGACCTACTCGCGGATCATCCAGGCGCTGGAGCACTGAGCGCGCCCGCCACGCCCCCTATCATCGCAAAGGAGACTTCACCGTGAGTGATGGCACGATCCTGGTTACGTTCGGCGAGCTGGAGAGCGCGCGGAACTCGATTCAGGCCACCTGGACGAACATCAGCCGGGAGATGGAGGATCTCAAGCGGTCTCTGCGGCCGCTGGTGGAGACCTGGACCGGTGACGCGTCGAGCGCCTACCAGGCCTACCAGACGGAGTGGGACCGATCGGCGAACGACCTGAACCAGGTGCTGAACCAGATCGCGGTGGCGCTGGGCACCTCGAACGACAACTACCAGGCCGGCGAGGCGGCGAACACGCGGCGGTGGTTCTCTGGCTGAGTCCGCCGGGTCGCCGCCGGGTGGTGGTTGGCCTGGCGGCGACCCCGTTTTGACCCTGTCGCGCGGCGGCCGGTATCGTTCCGGGGACCCTGCGAACCGCGATGACAAGGTAGGTCCGTGCGCACTTACACCCCCAAGCCTGGCGAGATCGAGCGCGCCTGGCATGTGATCGATGCCACGGACGTGGTGCTGGGTCGTCTGGCTAGTCAGGTCGCCACGCTGCTGCGAGGCAAGCACAAGCCGATCTACGCCCCGCATGTCGACACCGGCGACTTTGTTGTGATTGTCAATGCCGGCAAGGTGGTGTTGACGGGCAACAAGGGTGATCGCAGCTTCGTCTACCGGCACAGCGGCCACCCGGGCGGGCTCAAGCGGCGCTCGTTCACCGAGATGCTCGCTACTCAACCGGAGCGCTTGGTGGAGCGGTCCATCAAGGGCATGCTCCCGAAGAACACGCTCGGTCGGGCGATGGCCCGCAAGCTCAAGGTGTATGCCACCCCCGAGCACCCCCACGTGGCCCAGCGGCCGCGGCCATTCCAGATCACCCAGGTCGCCCAGTGACCATTTCTGATCCAGCCAACACTGAATCCGCGACTAGTGAGGACCCGAGAGACGCCGTGACCACTCCGCAGACGCCGGAACCCGAGACTGGGCCGGCTGCCCCCCTTGCGTCGGCCACCGTTGCGTCGGCCCCAGTTGCGTCGGCCCCGCTCGTGCTGGCGATGCCGATCCCCAGTGGCGTGGCCGTGCAGGCCGTCGGTCGCCGCAAGGAGGCGGTCGTGCGGGTGCGTTTGGTCCCCGGCACTGGTGTTTTCAGGCTCAACGGCCTCAGCCTGGAGCGGTACTTCCCGAACAAGGTGCATCAGCAGCTGATCCGGGAACCACTGGTGATCGTCAACAAGCCGGAGTCTTACGACGTCCTGGGTAACCTCTCCGGTGGCGGCATCTCCGGCCAGGCTGGCGCGCTGCGGTTGGCCATTTCCCGGGCCCTGATCGAGATCAATGTGGATGACCGCCCAGCCCTGAAGAAGGCCGGCTTCCTCACCCGTGACGCCCGCTCCACAGAGCGCAAGAAGTATGGACTGAAGAAGGCGCGCAAGGCGCCTCAGTACTCGAAGCGTTAATGCCGCACGGGTTGCCGCGGCGCTTGTTCGGCACTGACGGGGTGCGGGGGCTGGCCAACTCCGAGCTCACGCCGGAGCTGGTGCTGGCTGTCTCGGCCGCTGCGGCATTGGTGCTTGCCGAGCATGGGCTGGGGCATCGCCCGGTCGCTGTGGTGGGTCGGGACCCTCGGGCCAGCGGCGAGATGCTGGAGGCGGCCGTCACCGCCGGCCTGACCTCCGCTGGTGCTGATGTGCTGCGGGTCGGGGTGCTGCCCACCCCAGCGGTTGCCCACCTGGTCAGCGAGTTCGCCGCCGACCTCGGCGTGATGATCTCCGCCTCGCACAACCCGATGCCGGACAACGGCATCAAGCTCTTCGCCGCTGGCGGTCGCAAGCTGCCCGACGCGGTGGAGGACGAGATCGCCGCCCGGGTGCACGGCCGTGAGTTCGAGCGTCCCACCGGAGCCCGGATCGGTCGGGTGCGAGACGCGCCGGACGCCGCCGGGCGCTATGTGGATCACCTCCTGCTGGCCACCCCGCGGTCACTGGAGGGGATGCGCGTAGTGGTCGACTGCGCGCATGGCGCGGCGTCCGTGCTCGCCCCGCGCGCCTACCGCCTGGCCGGCGCCGAGGTGGTGGCGCTGCACGCGCAGCCCGACGGGCTCAACATCAACGACGGCTGCGGGTCCGAGCATCTGGCGCGGCTGCGGGAGACGGTGCTGGCGCGGCGCGCGGCGCTCGGTGTCGCGCACGACGGCGACGCCGATCGCTGCCTGGCCGTTGACGCCACTGGTGAAGTGGTGGACGGTGACCAGATCATGGCCATTCTCGCGCTCGCGATGCGGGACGCTGGCGAACTGACGCGGGACACGCTGGTGGCCACCGTGATGAGCAACCTGGGGCTGCACCTGGCGATGCGCGCGCACGGCGTGGTGGTCAGGACCACTCCGGTGGGCGACCGGTACGTGCTGGAGGCGCTGCTGGCGGGGGGGTTCTCGCTGGGCGGCGAGCAGTCCGGGCATGTGGTGCTCCCGGCGCACGCCACCACCGGTGACGGGCTGCTCACCGCGTTGCGGCTGATGGCCCGGATGGTCAGCTCCGGGCGGAGCCTGGCGGAGCTGGCCAGCGTGCTGACCCGGCTGCCGCAAGTGCTGGTCAACGTCGCGGTGTCGGACAAGACAGCGGTCGCTTCCGCACCTGCGGTGGCTGAGGCGATCGCCAGCGCCGAGGCCGAACTGGGCGAGACCGGCCGCGTCCTGCTGCGCCCCTCGGGAACCGAGCCGCTCGTGCGGGTGATGGTCGAAGCCCCCACCGAAGCGGCCGCAACCACCATCGCCCAGCGCATCGCCAAGGTCGTCGCCGGGCACCCGTTGGCGTGAGCGCGGTACGCAGGACGGCATGGTCTGGATACTGTTGATCGGCGCCATCGCCGCTGAGGTCATCGCCACTTCCGCCCTGAAGTTGAGTGACGGGTTCAGCAAACCGCTGCCGAGCGTGGTAGTCGCGGTCGGATACATCGCGTCCTTGCTGCTGCTGGCACAGGTACTCAAGCAACTGCAAGTCAGCGTCGTCTACGCGATCTGGTCCGGTGTGGGCACCGCCGCGGTGGCCGTCATCGGGACGCTGGTGTTGAAGGAGCCGCTGACCGTGGCCAAGGTCGTCGGTATTCTTCTGATCATCGGCGGCGTGGTGACCCTCAACCTCGCCGGCTCGCAGTGAACGAGGAGCGGTCCTGGTCCTGTCGCCCGCTTCGCATAACCCGAGGCGTGAGCGCAGTACGCTATGGAGGCCGTGCTTGACGATGTGATCCGCTACCTGGTGTGTCCGTATTGTGGTGCGCAGGTGTCCCGTGATGGTGGATCGCTTCGTTGCACGGCCGGGCACGTGTTCGACATCGCGCGCCAAGGCTATGTCAGCTTGTTGCCCACTGGGGTTCGAGGGGGCGGCGGCGACACGGCGGCGATGGTCCAGGCGCGAGCCGACTTTCTCGCGGCCGGCCATTACGCGGGCGTCGCTGCCGATCTCGCGCGTGCCGCCGAGGAGGTGGTAGCTCCGCTTGAGGCCGAGGGATGCGTCATTGATGTCGGCGCGGGCACCGGATATCACCTCGCGGTTGTGGTTGATCGCCTCCCCGGCAGGGTGGGGTTGGCTTTGGATGTGTCGAAGTTCGCCCTGCGCAAGGCTGCGCGCGCCCATGAGCGAATGGCTGCGGTCGCGTGTGATGCGTGGCGTCGGTTGCCGGTCGCCGATTGCGCGGCGGTGGTCGTGCTGAACATCTTCGCTCCGCGCAACGGTGCCGAGTTGCGCCGCGTCCTCAACCCCGCCGGCCGCCTGCTGGTCGTCACGCCGATCCGCGACCATCTCAGCGAGCTGGTTGCGCCGCTCGGTCTGTTGACGATCGACGAGCGCAAGGACGAGCGGCTAGCCGAGAAGCTGACACCCCATTTCACTCTCGTCGAGCGCCGCGAGCACCGCTCGACGGTGTTCCTCACTCACCAGGATGTCGCGGAGGCCGTCGCGATGGGGCCGAGTGCGTGGCACGCCGACGCCACCCTCCTCGCCGAGCGCATCCGGCAGCTTCCCGACCCGATGCCGACCACCGTGGCGGTGCGGCTGTCTCTTTTTCGTCCGTCGGATTCGTGAGTCGGGTCTTAGTGGGTGTGCGAACTCGACACCAGGCCATAAGCCGCCAACTGGTCATCCAGCGTAGTGACAGCCTGGGTGTTTTGCCACGGCTGCATCCGGGCGCGCGTCGTGCGCAGCTCTGTCACCAGCCGCGCCGAGCGAGTCTGGGCGGCGAGGCCAGCGGCATTACCGACGACCCGCGCCGCCTCATCAATCTCGCCAGATTGCAGATGAGCATTACCCAGGAAGATCGTGCAGAAGGCTAAGCTGCCGACAAAAGACTTGTCGAACAGCGCCAATCCTGTATTCGCGCTGGTGGCTGCCTCCCTTGGTTTCCCCAGTCGCAACAGGTAGTCACTTTTCTCGCTGGCGAGCAATCCCTCGTGAATCCAGTACGCTGGCGATGCGGGGGAGACCTCACCAGCCGACGCCAGGTAACGCTGAGCTCGCTCACACTCGGCGACGCATGCGTCGTACTGGCCGTCGGTCGCATAGGCTCTGGCGGCCTTGTCCCCGGCGCTGACTCGCAGCAGAGCGTCGTCAGTTTTGCTAGCCAAGCTCTGGGCGGCCGCAGCGAAGTCGATCCCAGCATGGGCTTTGCCCGACCAGGACGCGGTGTAGCTCATGCCACACAGTGCGTATATCCCGAGATCGGTGTTGCCGGCGTCGTGCGCGGCCCCCCGTGCCTGTTCGCAGTAATGTAATGCGCTGTCGAAATCATTGAGCTCGAGGAAGTAAAATCCTGCGGAGCTGGACATGTCGCTGTAGCCTGAAAGCAGGCGGGGGCGCAGCGTGGTCGGGCATTCCGACAGCAGACCACGAACCAGATTCCGTTGTGCAAGCACTGTGTGGAGCACCGTGTTTGCACCGAGCGCGTCGTCTTGTCGTTTGCAGTCTTGGAGGATGGCGTCCAGATGGTTGATGACTCGTTCATCCACGCGGCTTGGTGTCACGAGGGCGCGAGTCAGGCGTTCCTGTTCCTCGGGGTCCAGAGTGTTCAGGACAGGTGAGGCGGCAATAACGGCGGCTGCCCATCCCAGTTTCTCGAGGAGTTTTCGTCGGTTCATCGTGTTCGCCCATCCGCGGAGGAATCTCGTGAGCTGGTCGTGGATCTGGTCCAGCCATTCGGTTGGCATCGTGGGCTCCGCCGCGCGGTCCAGGAACGTGAGGAACGCCAGTGGCGCCGCGAGTCCCTCGGTCAGGTCCGCGCCAGTGAACGCGATCATGTTCGCCAGCGCGTCCTGCGGCGCCACTTGCTGGTCCGTATCGCGCGACTGCCCCGTGGCTGTCGTGACCCGCAACGTTTCCGCTTTGGCTCGGGCTTCGGCGAGCTGGGTCTCGCGGGTGCGGATCTCGTGGTCTTGGTGAGCCGCTTGCAGGGCGTGGAACGCGGCCAGCAGCGCGCCGTCGGCCCGGCACCGGTTGTCGGCGATCGTCCAGAAGCGCTGATCCCCTCGGGAGCGCCCGCGCTCGATGTGCGCGACGGTCGTGCGGTCCACCGACGCGGGGATGGCCAGCTGGCCCTGGGTGAGCTCCGCCGCCTGGCGGAAGGCGGCGAGCTGGGCACCGAGCGCGCGGCGCAGCTCGGCGATCTTTTCCGGTTCCCGTGCCATGCCGGTCTCCGTTCCCCCGTTTGTCGGGTGCGCTCGGACTGCTCAGCGTAGCCGCCACCGCTCATTCCACCCGTGACAACCGCGTGTATTCGCTTTTGCACAACCCGTCACATCGAGTTCAGTACCACCACGGCACCAGGGCCGGGTCGAGTCCCAGACTGGCATACCCCCGTCCGGGGCTCCTGCCCCCGCCAGCCCGGAGAGAGGCTCCCCGGCCCTGAGTGCCGCCCACGAAAACGAGCGCGCAGCGGGGGTGCAAACGGTGGCAGGCGAGAACGTTTTGGACGTGCGGTGGCGGCTGCTGCGGGATCAGCTGGAGACGGTATATCGAGAGGCGCAGCGGCGGCAAGAGTCGGTGACGCTAATTTTACTAGGTATCGGTCAGCAGGGCGTCATATTCGGTGGCCTCGGTGCCGGTGGCTCCGGTGAGGTGGCGGAGTAGAAATGCGGTGATCAGGGCGCGGCTCATCCGCCGGGTGCCGGTTTCTGGGCCGCTGCCGAGGAGCAGGTCGCTCCAGTGCGGGCCCGCGGTGAAGCCGAGATGGCTGGCCTTGGGCAGCGTGCGCAGCAGCACGGGGCCGGCCCACGCCCTGGCCACCTGCTCGGCGTGCCCGAGCTTGGGCGCCAGGAGATCTTTACCGCCGGTCACGTGCAGCCCCGGCATGGCGCAGCCGCGCGCGGCGGGCAGCGCTGAGGGCAGGGTCTCGGCCACCGCCAGCGTGGCCACCGCCGCGCAACGGTCGTCCTCGGCCGCCGCGAGCACCGCGCAGCCGCCGCCCATCCCGTGCCCGACCAGGCCCAGCTTGCCAGGATCGACGCTGACCTCGCCCGCGCCCAGCCGCGCCCGGGCGCATACGTCCAGCGTGGTGCGCAGATCGGTGGCGAACTGTTGGTGTGAGGCGAGCGCGCCGCGCTGGGTGGCCGGCGCCGCCGCGACCACCCCCCAAGTGGCGAGGTGGCGCAGCAACTCCTCGTAGCGTGCCGTCGGCTGCAGCCAGCCGTGCCCGAACGCGACCGCGGGCAGCCCGTGCCCGGACCGCGGCGTGAACAGCACGCCGGGGATGCCGGCCGCCGCGAGGTCACCGCGGGACACCGCATGGGGACCTGGCCGGGACAGCATGTCAGCCTTGCTGCGGACGGCGGGGTCGGTGCGTGGCATGCCGGGACGGTATCGGATCCCTAAGCAGCTAGCGTGACGCACCATGTGCGGAATCGTGGGCTACATCGGGCATCGAGACGCCCTCGACGTCGTGCTGCGGGGGCTGGGCCGGCTGGAATACCGCGGCTACGACTCCGCCGGCGTCGCGGTGCTCACCAGCGCCGGCACGCTCGCGGTGGCGCGCAAGGCCGGTGCCCTGGCCAACCTGATCGGCGAGCTAGACCTCGCTGAGGTTGATGGCACCGAGTTCGACGTCGCTGAGCTTGGTGCAATCGGGCGGGCGGCGTTGCGCGGCACCGCCGGGATGGGGCACACCCGCTGGGCCACCCACGGCGCGCCGACCGACCGCAACGCCCATCCGCACCGCGACGTCGCCGGCGTTCTCGCCGTGGTGCACAACGGGATCATCGAGAACCACGCCCAGCTGCGCGCCGAGCTGGAGCGCGGTGGGGTGGAGCTGGCCAGCGACACCGACACCGAGACCGCCGCGCATCTGCTCGCCGCGGCCTACGCGCGCTGCGGTGACCTGCCGCTGGCGCTGCGCGAGGTGTGCCGCCGGCTGCGCGGTTCGTTCACCCTCGTCGTCACCCATGCCGCCGAACCTGACCTGATCGTCGCGGCGCGCCGCTCGTCGCCGCTGGTGGTGGGGGTGGGCGTCGGCGAGTACTTCGTCGCCTCCGATGTCGCGGCGTTCATCGAGCACACCCGCGAGGCCGTCGAGCTCGGCCAGGACCAGGTGGTGACGCTCACCCGGGGCGGCTACCAGATCACCGACTTCCACGGCGCTCCCGCGCGCGGGCGGCCCTTCACGATCGACTGGGACCTGTCCGCGGCGGAGAAGGACGGCCACGACTACTTCATGCTCAAGGAGATCCAGGAGCAGCCCAGCGCCATCGCGAACACCCTGCGCGGGCACTTCATCGACGGCCGGATCGTGCTGGACGAGCTGCGGATGGACACCCAGGAGCTGCGTGACGTCGACAAGGTCTTCGTGGTCGCTTGTGGGAGCGCGTACCACTCCGGCATGGTCGCCAAGTACGCCATTGAGCACTGGTGCCGGCTGCCGGTGGAAGTCGAGCTGGCCAGCGAGTTCCGCTACCGCGACCCGGTGCTGGACCGCTGCACCCTGGTCGTGGCGATCTCCCAGTCCGGGGAGACGATGGACACCTTGGAGGCGGTGCGCCACGCGCGCGAGCAGAAGGCCCGGGTGCTGGCGATCTGCAACACCAACGGGGCGCAGATCCCGAGGGAGTCCGACGCGGTGCTCTACACCCACGCCGGGCCGGAGATCGGGGTGGCCGCCACCAAGACGTTCCTGGCCCAGCTCGTGGCCAACTACCTGGTCGGACTGGCGCTGGCCCAGGCCCGCGGCACCAAGTATCCCGACGAGGTCGCCCGCGAATTCGCTGAGCTGGAAGCGATGCCCGCGGCGGTGGCGCAGGTGCTGAGCACTGTGGAGACGGTGCGTGAGCTGGGCCGTGAGCTCGCGCACGCCAAGGTGGTGCTGTTTCTCGGCCGGCATGTCGGTTTCCCGGTGGCTTTGGAAGGCGCGCTCAAGCTCAAGGAGCTCGCCTACATGCACGCCGAGGGCTTCGCCGCCGGCGAGCTCAAGCACGGCCCGATCGCGTTGCTCGAGGAGGGCCTGCCGGTGGTCGTGGTGATGCCCTCACCCAAGGGGCGGGCCGTGCTGCACGCCAAGCTGCTGTCCAACATCCAGGAGATCCGGGCCCGCGGCGCGCGCACCATCGTCCTCGCCGAGGAGGGTGACGAGACGGTGCGCCCCTACGCCTGCCACCTGCTGGAGGTGCCCGCGGTGCCCACCCTGCTGCAACCACTGGTGTCCACCGTGCCGCTCCAGGTGCTCGCCGCGGAGATCGCCCGCCACCGCGGCTACGACGTAGACAAGCCCCGCAATCTCGCTAAGTCCGTGACGGTGGAGTAACCCGTGAGTGGCATTCAGTGTGGTAACACCGTTTCGCACGCACAAGGCGCGTGGACGGTGGCCCGCGTGCGCGCCGCCGAAGGCGCCCTGCGCGTGCCGGAGAGCGCCCTGATGCGCCGCGCCGCCTTCGGTCTGGCCACCAGGGTTGCTGTGGTGCTGGCCGAGCGAACCGGTGGGGTGTCCGGCCGGCACGTCGCGCTGCTGGTCGGGGCGGGGAACAACGGTGGTGACACGCTGTGGGCCGGGGCGTACCTGCGCCGCCGGGGGGTGGTGGTCACCGCTGTCCTGTTGTCTCCCGATCGCGCGCACCCGGAGGGCCTGGCCGCGCTGCGCCGGGCCGGTGGGCGGATCGCCGAGCGGCTGCCGGAGCGGCTGCACCTCGTGCTCGACGGGATCGTCGGGCTCTCCGGCCGGGGTGGGCTGCGCCCGGCGGCCGCCCAGCTGGTGGCGGCCGTCCGGGTGCCGATCATCGCGGTGGACTCGCCGTCCGGGGTGGACCCGGACACCGGCACCGCTGACGGGCCCGCGGTGACCGCCACCGAGACCGTCACCTTCGGCGCTCGCAAACCGGTGCACCTGCTCGCTCCGTGGCGCTGTGGCCCGGTGCACTTGGTGGACATCGGGCTGCTCGACGAGCTGGGGGAGCCCGACCTGCGGGTGCTCAGCGCGGCCGAGATCGGCGCGCGCTGGCCGGTGCCGGGCCCGACCAGCGACAAGTACACCCAGGGCGTCGTGGGGGTCGCCGCCGGCTCGGCGGACTACCCCGGGGCGGCGGTGCTCTGCGCGGGAGCCGCGGTGGCGGCCACCTCGGGCCTGGTTCGCTTCGCCGGCGCGGCCGCCGACCCGGTACGCGCGCGCTGGCCGGAGGTGGTGGCCACCGGGTCGGTGTCCGACGCCGGGCAGGTGCAGGCCTGGGCCGTCGGGCCGGGACTGGGCACCGGCGCCGCCGCCCGCCAGGTGCTGGCCCACGTGCTGGCCGCGGGGGTGCCGGTGGTGGCCGACGCCGACGCGATCACCCTGCTGGCCCGGTGTCC
>JBOHFJ010000030.1:0-20805 GCA_050699655.1 Pseudonocardiaceae bacterium | reverse complement strand
GTGTCCAAGGCCAGGGCCGCTTGCGCGGTCGGCGCCCGGCGCCGAGCCCTGACACCGCCACCCCCGGCCCGCCGCGGGCTGCTGGTCCACGTACACCGCACCGACCAGGAGGAAACCCGATGCGCGCACCCCAGCCCGTCGCTGACGACACCGACGTCGCGACCTCACCCGAACCGGCAACCGAGATCATCGCCGACCGTGAGCGGCCCACCCGTGTCCGGCGTCACCCGAGCTGGTGCGACCGGCGGCGGTGCGTCACCGGCGAGAGCGCAGCCCGGCACGCCTCCACACCCACCCGCCTGAACACCGGTGAGCAGACCTTCGCGCTGACCCTCATCCAGCACGACCCCGAGGGCGACCCCGAACTCCTCATCGAGGTCACCGACACCACCGAGCGGGACGGCCCGCACGTGCTCACCCTGCCCGAGATCAAGGCACTCGCCGAGACCCTGCTCATCGAATACCTCAAAGCCGCCTCCCTAGTCCCCGCTCCCCGGAATCCCGGCACCACCACCGCGGGGGCGAGCGCGGCGTGCCACGCGCCATGACGAGCAGCGCTACCGGCGGGTGCCGGGCCGCCGGTCCCGGCACCCGCACGGTGCTACGGCGCGCTGATGACCGCCGACACCCGCCATTCCTCGGGCAGCTCCCCGTCGGCGGTCAGACCGTCCACCAGCCCGGCCAGCGAGGGCGGCACCGTGCGTGCCGCTCCTTGTTCCTTCCTGATCGCCGAGGCGTCGAGGGTCTCCTCCGGACGCGGTGACCGGCGAGGTCATTCGGCCCGCTGACCAGACCAGACGATCACGATCCCGGTCCGCTGGCCGCCCCTGCTTGCGTAGCGAGCTCCTCGTCGTCCTGGTCGTCGTGCCATCGGCCCTCGTCGGGTTCTTCGACCGTGCCGTGGGAGTCGCTCCACCCGTCGCGGCGGCAGCAGTCGCACAGCGGCCCGTAGTGGGCGTACCCGCCGCACTCGTGGCATGTCCCGTTCCCCTGGGGAGTGTCGTGGGGGATCTCCGGGAAGTGGGGGTGGCGCACGCCGTCGTACACGCGGGTGCCGTGGGTGGGGTAGACCTCGCCGCCGTACTCCACCGGGCAGTGCTCACCCCACGGGATCCCGGGCAGCTCCACCGAGCGCTCGCACACCCGGTCGCACGTGTCGCACACGTACTCGTCCCACCAGGTGCTCACGGCGAACGTCGAGCCGGGATACCGGTCGATGTGCAACATCCGGCCGGGACACGCCTCACCGTTGTCGTCCCGCTCGCACCCCACACCGTGCCGGCAGCCCGTACCGGAGCAGCGACAGGGCGTGTCCGGGTCGCCGACGGGCCGCCACACCGCCCCGGCGGGCAGGGCACCGACACCCCGCTCCTCGGCGGGCACGCCGGCATCAACCGCCGCACCGGCTGGTTCAGTGACGGTCTCGTTCTCGATCGCGCGGCGGGCGACGTTGTACGGCTCGCCCGACCGCGCCATCCTGGCCCTGATCTCGGCCTTGCGGTCGTGGTTGCTGGCCGCAGACGATCCCTCAGCGAGTAACAAGCGGCGCGGCTGCGCCAACGAGCAGGCGAGGGTGTCCCGAAGACGACGCTGGCCCACGAACTGGGCATCAGCCGCAGAACGGTCTACCACTACCTGCGTGCGACATCCTGGACTATGTTGCTCTTCCGCCCAGGGTGGCAGAAATTCAGCATTCCTGAGATACTCTCATGATCTTCTCTTTGGCGCGCGGCTGACAACGAGAAGAAACCCCTGGTCACAAGCGTCCCAGACGGACTGGAATCTCCACCGGAACCCACCGGGTATCCCACACCCCGTCCAGCGCATCGGTCGGTGGCCGAGCTGGCCCGGCTCAACACCGCGATGGCGCCATTGCGTGAGCGAACGCAGTTGTAGTTATGCCTTGCCGGTCTCCACGGCCGCCAACACGACATGCCACGGGTAGCTCGCCAGGTGTTTCGAGCCCTGGTGCGGTACGTGTGGTTCGTAGCCCTCCGACCCGAGCAGCACCGCTACACCAGCGTCTCGCAGTTCCCGGACGCTGCGACCGAAGGCCGGATGCGCCGCTTGGGCCGCGTTGAGAAACGGCAGCGCCGCGAGGGGTAGACCAAGAGGCTTATGCAGAACTCCTTGAGAACATGATCGAAAACTGACGTCCCCGCAGGTCAGTGAGGTGCTCGCGGGAGCCGTCCCCAAGTTTTGCATAAGCCTCCAAGTCCGATGGCCTCAGCTAGCAGTCCCACCGCCAGCGTGTCAGAGATCCCGGCCGCCCACTTGTTGATGGTGTTGAAGCTGGCGCCGCCTACCACCATGGCGTCTGCCGGCGGAAACACGTCGGGCGTGCCCGGCTGCTTGTACTCCGACCGCACCGGATAGCCGGTTTGGGCTTCGAGCGCGGGTGGGTCGATGAAACGCAGCGCCGAGGGCGTGGCGATCACGCACACCGTCCAACCCGATGCCTGCGCAAGGGAGACCAGTGTGCTGACATCGCGGGCCGCGGGCGTTGCGCAGGTAATGACGTACAGAACTCGACCAGCCGGTTCCTGATGACCGCTCACACTGGCACCCCCATTGCTCGGGCCAGCCTCATGACACCGACCATGGGGGTGGTGCCCCGAGGATAGCTACGAACCAGTTCGATAATGATCAGTTTGCTCTTGTGACGGCAGCGGACCTCTTCAGGGGCAAGTTGGTCGGCATCGAGAAGCGTGGCAGCCGACTCATCACGTTGTCCGGTCTGGAGATAGCCACGCGTGACATCGAGCAAGTGACTGACCCGACGCTCCCGGGGCAGGTGCATGAGATCACCCCTGGGGATGTCAGCGGCGGCTTCAATGACCCGGCCGCCGCTGTGCATATCCGCTAACGCTGACACGCGGTGCACCAAGACATTGGTAGTACCGAAAGCCGACCAGTTTTCGTTGCGGTCAGTCTCCAGACGGGCTGCGACCGCCAGCGCCTCCGTCTGGAGGTCACGCGCGTCAGCTGCTTGGTCGAGCCGGGCGGCGGCGATACTGCCCTTGAGGAGCAACATTCCATAGGCGGAGGAAAAGGCCGGGTCGGCGCTCCGTAAGTGTGGTTCCAGCCGGCTGGCGGCCGACCTGACCAACCGCACGGCATCATTGCTGTGATGCGTAGCGCTGAGCGCGTGCGCGACCTGTCGCGCGGCGGAGCCGATGAGCGTCAGATCACCAGTCTGTTCGGCGATCTGGATGCCGCGGTCGGCGGCTATCCAACCGAGCTGGGCATCCCCGAGCTTGAACGCGGTCGCCGCCGTCAGCTGGTACGTCCAGGCTAGCCAGGCCTGCGCCTGCCGCCGCTCGTCATGGTCTAACTGCCAGACCGCCGCCTGACAATCACGGATGAGATCGGCCAGGAGATGCCCAACGGCTTGATAGTTGGATGCCTGAAACGCCATCCAGCCGTAGCGTACGGCACGTTCAAGATTGGCAAGGTTCGGCTCTGGCAGTACGTCGCCGTCAGCGCGGAAGACATTCGTAATGGCATCGTAGCGCCGCAGGGCATGTCGGATGGCATCGATTTCCCGGTCGTCGGGGCACGTGCGCAGCCGTTCGGCTTCCTCAGGGTCGATGAGCACCGCGAGGGGGATGTCCAGCACACTGGCAATCTGCCGTAATGTCGACAGGCGGTCAAGCTGGCGGTCCCCGGCCCGGATCTTGTCCACCCAGCTGAGCGATTTGCCCATACGGTCGGCGAAAATCTGGCGGGTCATACCACGTCGCTGCATCCAGTACAGCACCACGGCAGCCGTCTCCCGCCGCCGCGCGTGATCAGGGTTGGTCACACCCACCGTCCTTTCGGTCTCCGCGTCGGCTCGCCCGACCAGCCTAACGGGGACCGCCAGCGCGAGCCTGGTCCAACGCTAGACAGTTTGTACGGCCTCGATTACGTCCAGGCCCATAGCTTGCCCATGGCCCCAGGGTCGGGTTGACCGCAGAGCTGGTGCGTCCCTCATTCGGGACGGCTCCCCCCGCGAGATGGCGGGACTCACCACCGTGATGGCGCCACTGGCCCTGCGCATCATGAACGGCAGCGCCAGCACCTCCGAGCAGCGGAATTACGCCCAGCGCATGATCGTTGCGGGAGAACGACTGCGGCGGCGGGCCGAAAGGATGAGTGGGGCGGTCATCGAAGGGGAGATTCTTGCCGACGGACCGCGTATTCTTCCGGCGAGTTCCATCAACACCTCGATGTGGTGTGGTGGCAGTTGTTGGGAGAGCTGGGACGGCGGATCAGCTTAGAAGAAGCGCGGAAGTGGGTGGTGGAATGGAGGAAATATCAACGCAATTCCACTACGACGTGATCGCCTGACGGGGGAGAATGAGACGGCGCATGAGGGAGCGCATCCTCATCGCCGGAGCGGCCGGCACGATGCTGCGCCTGCGGAGGGCACTGGCACCTGCACCTCATGACTCCAACCATAGGGACCTCGTCCGTGCCACAACGCGCCTAGGCTCAGCCCATGCCCTCCACGCGCGACCTGACTCTTACCCACCACGCAAGTGCGGGGGCAGCGGAGCTCATGGATGAGCTGTGTGACGTTTATGCCGACGCGTACGGCGTGGTGCCTGGTGAGGACACCCGGGAGAAGTCCAGCGCCTTCCGGGAGCGGGCGAGCGTGGCGCTGCGCGGAGTCAACTACTCGCTCGTGACCGCGCGCGTCGGTGATGAGCTGGTCGGTTTCGCCTTCGGTTACAGCTTGCGGCCGGAGCGGGGCTGGTGGGACGGGCTCCGGCCAGCGCCTCCGGCGGGGTTCACCGAGGAGACCGGCTCACGCACAGTGGTGCTGTCTGAGATCGAGGTACGCCGCGCACGGCAAGACAGAGGGATCGGCCGGGTGGTGCACGACGCGTTTCTGTCGCGGCGTGCCGAGGAGCGGGCGACGCTCGCCAGCAACCCCAAAGCGACGGATACGCACGCGCTGTATGAGCGATGGGGCTGGCGGAGGATGGGCATCGTGCCCGGCAAGCCGGGCGCCTACTACCCCGAGTATGTGCGTTTCGTGTTACCGCTGCCGCTTACCACGGCCGGGCGGTAGACGGCCAACTGTTGGTCCAGTTCGCGGACTGGTTTGGTTCGTTGCCATGGGGTCAGCAAGCCGCGCACGTCCGTGATGCGCTGGGCAATCCGCTGCGAACCGTTCCCGGCGGTGAGCTGGGCAACGTCGGCGACGATGCTGCTCGCTTCGGCGACCTCAGCCTGCTGGATGCGCGCCTCGGCCCGGTTCAGCAACCGGAAGGTGCGGTTGTGCAGGTTCACCGGGTCAACTAGTGTCAGCGACTTGTCGAGGGCTGCCATCGCGGCCTCGGGCCGCTGGAGTTTCAGGGCGCACTCGCCTTCGGTAGCCCAATAGAAGGACTCATCGTAGAAATACCACCAGGAAGCGGGCGGTTCGCCTGCCGGTGCCTCCTGGAGGGCGGTGTATTCCTGGTCAAGAGCCGCCCGGCACTTGTCCGGCTGGTTATCGGCCGCATAGGCCCGGACCGCCACGTTAGCGGTGTAGGCGCGGGCCAGCGGGCTGTGTGCCTGGTCGGCCCAGCCGGCGGCGGCCACGGCGTGATCGAGGCCGACGCGAGGCTTACCCTGCCAGGTGGAAAGTTGACTCAGGGTGCACAGGGTGTACGTCACCAGCTCGACGTTTTGGGCGTCGTGGGCGGCACTGCGGGCATCGTCGTAGTAGTACTGGGCGCTGGGGTAGTCGCCCATGTTGAAGCACAACCAGCCGACGAGCTGGGTCAGCTCGGCATAGGCGGACACCGCGCGTTGCTGAAACTCCACGGGCGCCGCCTGGGCCAACCGCTGCACCATCTCGCGGTGCCCGATAGCGCTGTGCAGGGTGAGTTGTGGACCGAGTGCGTTTTCTTGCTTCCGGAGGCCGGGAATCACGCGCTCGCAGTAGCAGAGGGCTGGCAGGTCAAAGTTTTCCGGGTGTTGCAGGACACGCGTTAGCCGCTCGTGCTCCTCGGGATTGAGCATATCAAACAAGGGGGCAACGGCAGCAAGCGTACAGGCCGCGCTCAGTTTGGACAGCAACACACGGCGACTTACGGATGGATTGAGCTTCTGCATCCACATTACGATCACCTGTACCAAATCAGGGAAATTAACCTCTTGTAGCCGCTGCGCGAGTGGAGCGGCATCGCGTGGTACGACCAGTGGCGACAGGACACTCCATTCTTCTCGGGTAGCCTGATCCGCCACCACTGCTTCACTGGGAAGGGTGGCTAGTGTCTTCTCGGCCGCAGCACGCAAACTGGGGCCAGCGGCGGTGTCAAGGTGGCGAAAGTCGGGCAAGTCACTGAGCACATCGCTGACGGCGCACTGGTAGAGCTCCGCCAGCTTGCTGAGGTTGTCAAATGATGGGGCGTGCCCGGTACCGCTCGGCCACTGTTCCCAGTACGAGAACGTCTTGAAGGTCTTCAGCTCGTCGGGCCAGTGCCGGTTCCACTCGTCTGCGGCCCGGCGTTGGCTCCAGCCATGGGCGTAGCGCAGCGCCACCCGGGCATTGACCCGGTAGCGCTGCTGGAGCGCCGCCGCCACCTCGACCCGCGACGCACCCGAGGCGCGCAGCGAGCGCACCAGCTGCTCGCGCTGCTGCTTCTGGCTGCGTGGCTCGTCCATGACACCTCCCCGACATCGTGCGGCCGCCATTCCATTGGCGGCTTTCGCGCGTGGCAGCTGGACGCTACCCGCTCTGGGCGGCCTATCCAAGCCAGCGAAGAAGTTCCGCACCCGGTCAGGACACACGAGGTCGCGATTACTCAGGGTGGCCTGCCGCGAGCGCGGCCGGCACTGTAGGGCGCACGGCCCCAGGGCCGGGATGTACGGGCTACCCCAGCGCACGGTTGGTTGCCGTTGCCGGTCGGCTTTGCGTTTCTTACCCCCAGCGCAGGCCACTCGACTGGCGGGCACCGAGCCCCCGATCCGCGCGCTGCTCCAGGACGGACCCGGTCCCGGCCCTGGGCGCCGTCCACGTAAGACGAGCAGGAAGCTTTGGGGGCGAGCACAATGTATGAGGCAGACGGACACGGACCGGGCAGCAAACCACATGACGCGGCCCGCGACTCGGATGGACTCCGGTGCGGTGACGGGACCGAGTACGGCGGGCCGGTGTCGTTCGGCATCGGCGCAACACCCGGACCGGACGCGGTGCCAACCAGACGGGAGCTGGTGGCGGCCGTAGGCGGTACTGAACTGGCCGCAGGCGGCGATCGGGGTGAAGCCCGGTGATCCGGGAGGACTGCGAGCTGCTGGCCGAGATGGCTGGACTCAACACCGAGATGGCTCCACTGGCCCTGCGGATCATGGACGGCAGTGCCAGTACCGCCGAACAGCGGAATTACGCCCAGCGCATGATCGTTGCGGGCGAACGATTGCGGCGGCGGGCCGAGAGGATGAGTGGAGCGGTCATTGAGGGAGAGGTTCTTGTCGACGGACAGCTTATCCTTCCGGCGAATACCGTAGAACCATATTGGGAGTGGTGAGCACCGTTTGGGAAACTCGGGATCGGTTGCTTGTGGAGCAGCTTGAACGGTTGATCACGAGGCTCAGCGGTGAGGAGCCAATCGAGCCGGCCGAAGTCGCGGAACAGGCGGTGCGGCTCCTCATGGGCGTGGTCGCGCTGTTGCGGCGGCACCGTGTCAACAAACGGGGCCAGTGCCAATGCTGTAGGTGGTCGAGGTGGGTGTGGCGATTCTGGCGTAGGCGGCCGCGGTGCACGGTGTATCAGTCTGTGGGTTTCGCCTTCCATCAACACCTCGATGTGGTGTGGTGGCAGCTGCTGGGGGAGCTGGGACGGTGGATCAGCTTGGAAGAAGCGCGGAAGTGGGTGGTGGAGTGGACGGAGCGCCAGCGTAGTATCGGTGCATGAGCGAACGCGTCCTCATCACCGGAGCGGCCGGCGCGATCGGCACGATGCTGCGCCCCCGGATAATACGGCCAGAACGTATCCTCCGACTGCTCGACATTGCTCCGCCGCCCCAGGCGCAACCCGGTGAACGGGTCGAGACGGTGGAAGCGGACATCACCGACCTCGACGCGATGCGAAATGCCGCGGAAGGCGTCGACGCCGTCATTCACCTGGGTGGGATCGCCCATGAGTCGGACTGGCACCGGATTCTCCACACCAACATCCACGGCACCTACACCGTCCTCGAAGCGGCCCGAAGCGCAGGCGTGCCCAGGGTGATCCTCGCCAGCGGTAACCACGCGGTGGGCTTCCATCTGTATTCCGATGAACTTATACCGGATTACTTGTTTCCTCGCCCGGACACCTACTACGGCGTGAGCAAAGCGACGAACGAGGCGCGGGCCCTGGGATACCAGCCGCAAGACGATGCTGAACGGTACGCGAACACGCTACCTCCACCGTCGGTCAGCGAAGCGGACCGCTACATCGGCGGCTCGTACTTTATGTAACGCGGAACGGTGGTGCTAGCCCCGCTGATGGCTGCCTGGTACCGAGCGGGACGTGATGGCCAGCCGGTTCCAGGTGTTGATGACGGCGGCGGCCCAGACGATCTGGCCCACCTCCTTCTCGTCGAGCACGCGGCGGGCCTGATCGTACACCGCGTCCGGTACGTGCCCATCGGTGATGAGCGTGATCGCCTCGGTGAGCGCGAGCGCGGCTCGCTCCCGCTCGGTGTAGAACGGGGTTTCCCGCCAGGCATTCAGGGCGTACAGCCGCCGCTCGGTCTCGCCAAGCGCGCGGGCATCCCTGCTGTGGATGTCGATGCAGTACGCGCAGCCGTTGATCTGCGAGGCGCGCATCTTGATCAGTTCGAGCAGCTGGTGTTCCAGCCCGCAGTTCTCCACGGCGGAGCTGAGCGCGGCCATCCGGTGATACAGCTCGGTGTTGAGTTCGGCAAGCGAGAAGCGCGATTCCATGAGCACGACGTTAACTCGTGAGCTGGCCGAGTTCGACCCCACAACGACAGGAGCCCAGAAGATAGCGCGGAAGATGAGGTTCGTCACGTGTACGCATACTCGCCAGTGGGAATTCTCGCGAAGGTGCAGTATTCGTCGGCGGGAAGCTGAGGCAGGGATGACTCATCGTCAGGTTGTGGTGATCACTGGGGCGAGCGCGGGGATCGCCCGGGCGACCGCGCAAGCGTTCGGCGCCCGCGGGGCGCAGGTGGGGCTGTTGGCCCGCGGGCGGGCCGGGCTGGACGGCGCGGTCAAGGATGTGAGCAACGCCGGTGGCGACGCGCTCGCCATCCCGACCGATGTCGCGGACTACGACCAGGTCGCCGCCGCCGCCGAACAGGTCGAGGACACCTTCGGGCCGATCGATGTGTGGATCAACGTGGCGTTCACGTCGGTGTTCGCCCCACTTCACGAGATCACGCCCGAGGAGTTCCGCCGGGTCACTGAGGTCAGCTACCTGGGTTTCGTGTACGGCACGATGGTCGCGCTGGCTCGGATGCGTCCCCGGGACCGGGGCACCATCGTGCAGGTGGGCTCCGCGCTGGGGCAGCGCAGCATCCCGCTGCAGTCCGCGTACTGCGGCGCGAAGCACGCGATCAACGGGTTCACCGAGTCGCTGCGCACCGAGCTGATGCACGAGGGCAGCAACATCCACGTCACGGTGGTCCAGATGCCCGCTGTCAACACCCCGCAGTTCTCCTGGGTGCTCTCCCGGTTGCCGAACCACCCGCAACCGGTGCCCCCGATCTACCAGCCGGAGGTGGCCGCGCGTGGCGTGATGTTCGCGGCGGATCACCCGCGGCGCAAGCAGTACTGGGTGGGCGCGAGCACCGTGGGCACCCTGGTGGGGCAGAAGATCGCCCCGGCGCTGCTGGACCGCTATCTGGCCAAGACCGGCTTCCAGTCACAGCAGACCGGGGAACGGGCCGAGCCGGGCCGTCCGCACAACCTGTGGGAGCCCGTCGACGGCTGGGACGGGCATGATCACGGCGCCCACGGGGTGTTCGATGACCAAGCCCACAACCATGCCCCGCAGCTGTGGTTCTCCCACCACGCCCGGCTGCTCTCGGCCGCCGCGGCGACCGGGGTGGCCACGGCGGCGGTGACCTGGTTGCGCCGCCGGTGAAGAACTGGTTTCCCGCGGTCCGCGCCAGCTACGGTGCCCTGCTGTTTCTCGCGCCTGGGCCGGTGATCCGGCTCTACACCGGGCACGCCGCGGATCGGCCAACCCGGGCGGTAACCCGGGTGCTCGGCGCTCGGCAGGTGCTGCAAGGACTGCTGAGCGCCGGCACGCCCGGACCGATCGTACTGGCCCTGGGTGTCGAGGCTGACCTCGCGCATGCCGTCTCGATGGTGGGCTTGGCGGCCGTGGACCGGACCCGGCGGCGCGCGGGGCTGGTTGACGCGCTGTGCGCGGGCTCGTTCGCCGCGGCGGGGCTGGTCCTCGCACGCCGCCAGTTCCCGTACCGCGCCTCGTCAGTGGTGAGTGGCGACGTGATCGCTCAGCTGGCGGTCCGACTGGCGGCACGGCGGGAGGTCACAGCGACGATGCTGGGCCGCTGGGCGCTGCCCGCATCGCTGCGCCACTGGGTGAGCGGCCAATAGTGGTCCGTAGTGGGCTCACGGCGGTCCATGCGGGTCCAAACCATGTCACACGTCGGTCTCACCGCGGACGCGGGCGGTTCGGCGAGCGAGGGCCTCGCGGCGCTGTGCGGTACATTGCCCGCCGAGACACGTCCGGGCCCGGGTGTGCTGGTCGATCTCGTCGAGGCTGGCGCCGGGGCCGCGACCGCCGAGCAGCCGCGCTCGGGTCTGCTCGATCGCGGTCTGGACCGCTAGCGGACCCACCGCGGGGTCTGGGTCATAGCTGGTCATCTCAGGCCACCCGGAACTGTTCAGCGTCGTTGCGCTTGAACACCAACCCCAGGCCGGGGCGGTCCCCGTCGGGGCGCAGCGTTCCACCGCGCGGGCTCAGCGCCCCGTCGAAGAGCATGCTCTCGATGCGGTGGTGGTCGTGGAAATACTCCAGGTGCCGAAGGTTGGGCACCGCGGCGGCCACGTGGGCGTGCAGGTTGGGGGCGCAGTGCCCGGATACCTGCAGGTTGTGCGCGGCGGCCACCGCCGCGGCGCGCAGCCAGTCGGTGATCCCACCGCAGCGGGTGACGTCGATCTGCAGGCAGTCCACCGCCTGGGCGGTGACCATGCGGGCGAAGTAGGCCAAGTCGTAGCCGTACTCGCCGGCCGCGGTGTCCGGAGTGGTCTGGTCACGGACCTCGCGCAGCCCTGCCAGGTCATCGGAGCTGACCGGCTCCTCGAACCAGGTCACGTCCGATTCGGCCATCGCGTGGGCGACCCGGATGGCCTGCTTGCGGCCATAGCCGCCGTTGGCGTCGATGTAGAGCTCGACGTCAGGCCCGATGACCTTCCGGGCGAACGCGACGCGTGCCAGGTCACGCGGCACGCGGGTACCCCACGACTCCCCGATCTTGATTTTCACCCGGGGGATGCCCCAGTCATCCACCCAGCGTTGTAGTTGCGCGGCGGCGGTGGCGTCGTCGTAGGTGGTGAACCCGCCGCTGCCATAGATCGGTACCTCCTCGCGGGCAGCGCCGAGCAGCCCGCGGACCGGCAGGCCGAGCAGTGTGCCCTTCAGGTCCCACAGCGCGGTGTCCACCGCGCTGATCGCGCAGGACACCAGCCCGGGCCGGCCGAGGTTACGCACCGCGGTCACCATCGCCTGCCACGCTCCGGGCACGTCCAGCACGGCCCGCCCGGTCACCGCGGCGGCCAGCGGGCCGTCCACCACCGCCTTGCAGCCGGCACCAGCGTAGGTGTAGCCCACCCCGGTCCGTCCCCCGCCAGTGGCGTGGACCACCACCAGGGTGGTGGAATCCCAGGCGAAGGTGCCGTCCGCCTCGGGCGCATCAGTGGGGATCACGTAGACCGCCGAGCTGAGCCGCTCGACGGTCACCTCGTCAGTGTGCACCGCTGGCCTCCCCTTCGTTCGATGGCTAGTCAGCCCAGGGCCGGGCGAGCCGGACGGCGGATTCGATCATCAGGGCGTGCACGAAGGCCTGTGGCAGGTTGCCGCGCAGCTGGCGCTGGGCGACGTCGTACTCCTCGGCGAACAGCCCCGGCGGCCCGCAGGCGGCCCGGCTGCGCTCGAACCAGCTCCGGGCGGCGAGCGCGTCGCCTTGTTGGTGATCGGCCAGCGCCATCACGAACCCGCACAGCGCGAAGGCGCCCTCGGCGTCCCCAGCGGGACGGGCGTCCTGGCGGAACCGGTAGACGTAGCCCTCCTGACCCAGCTCCGCCCGCACCGCCCGCAGCGTGGCCACGCTGCGCGGGTCAGCCGCGGGCAGCGCGCCGCGGATCGCCGGCAGCAGCAGCGCGGCATCGATCCGCGGGTCCTCGGGTCCGCGCTGCCAGCGTCCGGAGGGATGCAGGCAGTCGGTGTCGGCGTCGGTGAGGATGGTGTCGGCCAGCGCGCTCCACGCGGCGGCGTCCACGCTGGACACACCGGCGGTGGTGATCGCCCGGAGGCCGGCGGCGCAGATCAGCCGGGACTGCGCCCAGCGGTGGTTGTCCAGTTCCCAGATGCCGGCGTCGGGCTCGCGCCACCGCTGGGTTATGGCGGCCACGGCGGTGGTGACGGCCTTGTAGTGGTCGGTGTCGAGGTGGTCGTGGCGGGCGGCGGCGGCGAAGAGCAGCAGCGCCTCGCCGAGCGCGTCGAGCTGGAACTGGGCGTTGACGTGGTTGCCCACGATGTCGTGGCCTCCCGGGTAACCGGGCAGCTCCAGAGAGCGCTGGTCGGGTACCGGCCCGCCGGTGATGGTGTAGGCCGGTTTCAGGTGCGGCCCGTCGGCGAGCAGCCGTTCGGCGACGAACCGGACCGCGTCATCGAGCAGGGGGTGCGGCGCGTCGGCGGCGACGGCTTGGCCGGCGTAGCACTGGTCGCGGATCCAGACGTAGCGGTAGTCGTAGTTGCGGCCTTCCGAGGCGCGTTCGGGCAGGCTCATGGTGGCCGCGGCGACCATGCCCCCGCCGGAGCTGGTCAGCCCACGCAGCACCGCGTAGGAGTGCCGGGCGTCACGGGGGGCGATGCTCGCGCCGAGGTTCGGCATCGCCTCCCGCCAGGCCGTTTCGGTGCCTCGCCAGCTCCGGTCAGGATCCGGCGGCTCACCCAACGCCTGATCCGACAGCTCCAGGACCAGGTCATGGTGGTCTCCCTCGGGCACGGTGAGCTGGGTGACCAGGCGTGTGCCGTCGCCGTGCACCTGGGCGGTCGCGCCACCACCCCAGCGCAGCCGCAGCTCACCGAGGCGGCCCTGCCAGCGGCCGTCGTCGTCGCGGTGCAGCTCGCGCAGCGGAACCTCGCCGAACCTGGCTGCCGGCTCCAGCACGACCTCGACGCGGGCGGCTCCCCGCACGGCGATCACGCGGCGCAGGATGACCGCCCGGTGTGGGTCGCCGGGGAAGGCCAGCGCTTCGCGGCACTCGATGGTCCCGCTCTCGGTGGTCCAGCGGGAACGCCAGATGAGGCTGCCGTCCTCGTAGTAGCCGCCCCACACGAACCGCCCGGTCGGCGTGATCGCGTAGACGCCGGCGCCCCCGATCAGAGTGGAGAACACGCCGTCGGAGTCCCACCGCGGGGCGCACATCCACACCAGCGCGCCGCGCGGGCCGACCAGCGCGCCGCGCTGCCCATCAGCCAGCAGGGCGTACTCCCGCAGCACGTGCGGCGGGAACATCTCGCTGACTTCCCTGTCGGTGCTGATCATGATGTTGCCCTTCGGATTGCGGAGGTCAGATGCCGGCGGCGTTGGAGTAGTACTGCTGGTCTTCCCGCCAGCCGCCCATGCCCATCCCGATATCGGCGGTGTCGGTGACGAACTCGATCGCCTTGATCCACTTGACCATTTTGAAACCGAGCTGGGTCTCGATCCGCAGCCGCACCGGGGCGCCGTGCTCGATGGGCAGCGGGGCGCCGTTCATCTCCAGCGCGAGGATCGCCTGCGGGTTTCTCGCCAGGTGCAGCGGCACCGAGCCGTAGAAGAACCCATAGCGGCCCTCGCCCTCGGTCAGGCCCTTGTCGTCCATGGCGTAGAACACGACGTAGCGCGCCTGTGGGGTCGGCGTGACCAGCTCGATCACCGTGCGCAGCGGGACCCCGGCCCACTCCGCGATGGCGGTCCAGCCCTGGATGCAGTTGTGCTTGACGATCTGGTTCTGCATCCCCAGCCCGCGCAGCTGCTCCAGCGACAGCGCCACCGGGTGCTCCACCAGGCCCCCGACCATCAGCCGGTAGTCGGCGAAACCGCCGGCGGCCATCCGCTCGTACTCCTCATCCGTGGGGGGATAGCCATTGACCCGGTGATACGGCGAGATGTCAGCCCTGGCGAAACGCTGCCGGGAGGTAAACGCCCGCGAGATCGCTCGCTCGAACGGGTCCACCAGCACTCCCAGCAGACGCTGGGTACGCCGCCGGTACCGCAGCGAGAACCAGGTGATGATCACGTGGAACAGCAGGATCAGGAAGATCCCCAGCAGCCCTACCGCCAGCGCCAGCGTCTTGCTGCCGGTCGGATCAGCCAGGACAATCTTGGTGAACTCGTCGGGCACCCCGTGGATGATCACCATGAAGGTGTGGATCGCGGTGAACGCCGCGAAGCCGCACAGCCCCAGGAAGTGCAGGCTGCGCGCGCCTTGCTTGCCGCCGAACAGCTTGCCGTAGCGGGGGAAACGGGCCAGCACCGACGGCGACATCGCCGCGCCGGTAGCGATCTGCAACGGCGCCAACACGAAGATCACCAGGAAGTAGGTCAGCTTCTGCACTGGCTCGAAGGGTTCCCCGGGGATCTGGGCGGGGAGCTGGAAGTGCAGGTAGGTACCCACCGCTTTGATCGAGTTCGGAATGATCGACCAGTGGGTGGGGATCAGGTAGTGCCAATAGCCGGTGGCGAACACCAGCGCGAGGTAGACCGCTCCGGTGAGGATCCAGAACTGCACGGTCATGAAGTGCCAGTGCCGACCCAGGCCCAGGTTCTTGCGCCCCGGCAACGCGACCACCGGGCTCCACGACTCTTCCTCGTCGAGCGACGACCAGGTCCGGCGGGAGTCCGCGCCGAACATCTTCTTGGAGAACCGGGCCCACTCCCGCCCGGGCGGGCAGTCATCGCGCCAGTACAGCTTCGGGAACGCGGAGAGTATCTCCAGCCCGGAGCGGGCCAGCAGCAGCATGAGAAAGACGTTGAGGAAGTGGGTGATTACGACCCACAGCGGGAAGAACGGTGGCATCGGTTCAACTCCCCGGAAGCTGGCCAAGGGTGACCATGACGGTGCGGGTCTGGCCCTGTGCCCCAATGATGGTGACCGGGACAGTTTGGCTGGGGTTGAGCTGGGCCAGCGCGGTGGACAGCTCCGAGGTGGTGCGCACCGGTGAGTTGTTCACCGCGGTGATCACCTCACCGACCTGGATCCCGGCCGCGGCCGCGGGACCGCCGGCCACGACGCCTTCGATGCCCACGCCGGCCGAATGGCCGTTCAGATCGAGCACGGTCACCACCTGAACGCCGAGCTCGGCGCGGTGACTGTTGGTGACGTGACCGCTCGCGACGAGCTGCCTGGCGATGCCGGTGACGAGGTTGCTGGAGATCGCGAAGCCGATGCCGGGTGCGGCCGACCCACTGGCGCCACCAATCTGTGGGTCGAGGGCGGCCAGGGTGGGGATGCCGATGACGTCGCCGGCCAGGTCCACCAGCGCGCCACCGCTGTTGCCGGGGTTGATGGCGGCGCTGGTCTGGATCGCGTCGGGCAGCGTCGCCCCGGGGCCGGTGTCCTGCGGCTCGGTGACCGTGCGCCCGGGCCCCGAGATGATGCCGTTGGTGACGCTGCCGGTCAGGCCCAGCGGGTTGCCCACCGCCAGCACGATGTCGCCGATGGCCAGCTTCGAGGAGTCACCGAAGTGCGCGGGCCGCAGCCCGGCCGGCGGGGAGTCCAGGTGGATCACAGCGAGATCATCGGGTGGGTAAGCGCCCACCAGGCTGGCGGGGTAGCTGGCCGCGCTGGCCGCGAGCCGGACCTGGAACTTCGTGGCGGACCCGACGACGTGGGCATTGGTGACGATGTCGCCCTTGGTGTCGAAGATCACTCCGGAGCCCAGGTCGCGGCCTGTGGTGATCTGCACGACCGAGGGCAGCACCCGCTTCACCACGCTCACGTAGTTCTGCTCCAGCGCCGGGGCGTTCGCCGGCAAGGCCGTCCCGCCGGTGTAGGCGCCGTTGGAGGCCCCGCCGGTGAAGGCGCCGGCCCCGGCGCAGCCGGCGAGGGTGAGTACCGAGGCGAGCACTGCGGCGAGTGCTGGGGCCAGGGTGAGACGTTGCGGCCTCATCTCCGGTTCCCCACCGTCGGTTGGGCACCCAGTCGGGTCCCCGTTGCTGGTCGGGTGCGGCCCGCTCGGGCGGCGGGGTCGTCGTCCATCGCCGCGCCGCTGGCCATCCGCTCGGCGAGCCGGGAGGCCAGCGCCATGATCGTCAGAGCGGGGTTGGCGCTGCCCTGAGTGGGGCAGACCGAGCCGTCGGCGAGGAACAGGTTGGGCACCGCCCAGGCGCGCTGGTTGGCGTCCACCACGGACACCTCCGGCGAGCTGCCCATCCGGGCGCCGCCGATGAGGTGCGCGAAACGGTGGATGGTGAGCACGTCCTGGGCGTCGGCGGCGTGCAGGATCTCGGTGATGACGCGGGTGGAGTAGGCGATGTTGGCCTTGTCGTTGTCCGAGAGCGTGTAGTCCATCCGCGCCACGGGCTGGCCGTAGGGGTCGGTCTCGGCGGCGAGGGTGACCCGGTTGTCGGGGTGGGGCAGCAGCTCGTTGAGCACGCCGATGGTGCCCCAGTGGTTGTAGTCGCGCATGTATTCCCGCATCGCGCGCCCCCAGTGCCCGTCGGCCAGCACGTGCTCGGCCCAGCCGATCGGCAGTGGCGAGACGGTTTGGATGGAGAACCCCCGCGCGAAGCCCCGGGAGGTGTCGGTCTCGTAGAACTGCTCGGAGGACACCTCCGGCGGCGGCGCCTTGTACATCCGCAGCTCCTCGGGCCAGCGCCCGGCGGTCTGGGCGGCGCCCTGCACCATGACATAGCGCCCGACCAGGTCGTGGTCGTTGCACAGCCCGTCCGGGTGCCGGCGGCTGGTCGAGGCGAGCAGCAGCCGCGGGGTCTCGATGGAGTAGCCGGCCACGGCGACGAACCGGGCGCGCTGCAGCCGGTCGGTGCGCTCCCCCTCCACCCGGTAGCACACCCCGCGGGCCAGGCCGCTGGACGCGTCGAGCTCCACCCGCAGCGCCATGCAGCCCGCCCGCACCTCCACCCCGTGGGCCAGTGCGTCGGGCAGGTGGGTGACGTACGGGCTGGCCTTGGCGTTGACCTTGCAGCCCTGCAGGCAGTACCCGCGGTAGATGCAGTGCGGCCGGTTGCCGAAGGTGCCGTTCACAATGCCCACCGGGCCGACCCGCATCTCGATGCCCAGCGCCCGCGCGCCATGCATGAGCTTCTCGGCTGGCGCGGACACCGGGTGCGGGGAGAACGGGTAGCGGTGCGGGTAACCCCAGGGCCAGTCCTGCCCGGCGACCGGGAGCTCGGCCTCCACTCGTTCGTAGTGGGCGAGCACGTCCTGATAATCGATCGGCCAGTCCGCGCCCACACCGTCGCGGGTGAACGTGTCGAAGTCGCTGGGGTGAAACCGCGGCGTGTAGCCGGCGTAGTGCACCATCGACCCGCCCACGCCGCGCCCGGAGTTGTTCTTGCCCAGCTCGATCGGATCGGCCCCGCCGATGATCCGCTTCTGGGTCCAGTACAGCTCGTGGCTGCCGGCTTCGTCGGACACCCAGTCCTCATCGGGGTGCCAGAACGGGCCAGCCTCCAGCACGACGATCCGCCAGCCCGCCCGGGCCAACCGCTGGGCGAGCACCGAGCCACCAGCGCCAGCGCCGACGATCACCAGATCGACCTCGTCGCGCTCGGGGTAGCGGCGCATAGTTTTCTCCCCGGGCAGCTCCCGGGAGTGCACGTCGAGCAGGTAGCGGGAGTCGTTGTCGGCCGGGCCGAGCGAACCCTTGAGCACCCCACGCCAGAATGTCCCCACTACAGCTGCTCCTCCCGCACGACCCGGACCGGGTCCTCGTCGGTCGCACCGGGGGTCTCGAAAGGTTCCCGGACGCCGGTCGTGCCCCGGCGCATGAACCCCCTCGGGTAGGCCGGGCCGCCGAAGCCGATCTCGTTCCAGGCCCAGGGGTGGGAGTAGAACGCCGCGAGCGCCATCCGCATCACCACCGACCAGGCCCGGGTGACGTTGAGCCGCTCCCATGGGCCGCCGGCCAACCGGCCCTTGGCGAACTCGCCGACAATCGCCTCTCGCCGCGTCACCTCACAGGCGGCGAAGTCGGCTCCCTGGTAGCCCACCTTGGCGGTGTGGTCCAGTCCGGCCAGCACCAGCCGCCAGGTGTCCCGGTCATCGGGCATGTCGGCGTACTGGTAGCCATCCAGCTTCCCGTCCGCGAGCTTGGTGTCGATCATCTCGGGCACCGGAACCCTCGGGTCGGTGTCCTGAGCCAGCACGGTGTCGCAGAACGCCCGCAGCGTCGGTTGCTGCTCGACGGTGAAAAACCGCATCGGCCCGGGTGGCTCCAGCCGGGCCAGCACCACTTTCTTGGTCGCCTCGTCCCAGGTGTCCGTGGTGGAGAGCACGTCGTAATCGGGGTAGCGGCCGATCATCTGCGGGCTCACCCCGGCGCGCTGGCGGGGCAGCCAGGACGGGTGCGGCGGCTGCCCGTCGGATCGCTTGTTGGGCAGGTGGTCGGCCTTGCTGAGGTCGGCCATGCCCTTACCGTTCGCGCCGGAGCAGGGCCGCGAGCAGGCCCATGCCGCCGACCATCGTCATCAAGCCGGGTGCGGTGATCGGTGGGCCCATCGGCAGGTTGTAGGAGTACCCCTTCCAGCCGCCGGGTTTGCGGGACACCCCGCGGGCGTGGAAGTACTCCCCGAGCAGGCCATTGGCGGCATACAGCGCCGCGGTCACCGGCAGCGCGGTCTTGGCCCAGCGCTTGGAGAACACTCCCCCGATGCCAGCCACCACCAGCGGTGGGGTCAGCACGATCGGGCTCCACATCCACTTGTTGCCGAAACTGGCCTTGTAGTGCTCCAGGTAGATCTCCGCCCCGGTCACGACCGCGGCCGCCGCGGTCAGACCCGACAGTGAGCGCTCGAACCGGCCGTGCTCGATGTTGGACACCATCCGGTCGATCAGGTGCTCGGTATCCTTGATCGCGCCGTTTCCGCGCGACCTGCCCGATTTCCTCGTCATCGTCTACCGGCCGGGGAGCAACTCGTGCACGAACTCGCGCACCGCCGACACCGCGCCGGGCAGGCCCTCCTTGGGTGCGGCGACGAAGGCCTTGGTCATCGCCTCCATCTGGGCGAAGGTGACGTGCGGGGGAATCGGGGGCTCTTCCGGGTCGCTCATCGCGTCGATGATCACCGGCCGGTCCGCGGCGAACGCTTCGGCCCAGGCGCCCGCGATCTGGGCGGAGCGCTCCACCTTGATGCCCTTCAGGCCGATCATGTCGGCATAGGCGTGATAGGGCACATAGGGGATTTCCTGGGAGGCTTTGAACTTGGGGTCCCCGGCCATCGCCCGCTGTTCCCAGGTCACCTGGTTAAGATCCTCGTTGTTGAGCACCAGCACGACCAGCCGCGGGTCAGCCCAGGTCTGGTAGTACTTGGCGGCGGTGAGCATTTCGGCCATGCCGCCCATCTGCATCGCCCCGTCCCCGACCATCGCCACCGACACCCGGTCCGGGAAGGCGAACTTCGCCGCGATCGCATACGGCACCCCGGGCACCATGGTGGCCAGGTTCCCCGACAGTGACGCCTTCATCCCCCGGCGGATCCGCACCTGGCGGGCGAACCAGTTCGCCGCCGATCCGGAGTCGCTGGACAAGATCGCGTTGTCGGGCAGCTGGCGGGACAGCTCAGCGAACAGCGCCTGCGGGCGCACCCGCGGCCGGTCCCCGGCCCGGTCCACATCGGCCGGCTCGGCGCGGTCGGCCATCAGCCGCCACCACTCCCGCACGCCTTTGGCGATGCCCTCCTGCCAAGAGCGGTTGGTCTTGCGGCGCAGCAGCGGCAGCAGCTCGGTCAGCGTCTGCTTGCTGTCCCCGACCAGCGCGAGGTCCATCGGGTAGCGGATCGAGAGCATCCGCCCGAACAGGTCGATCTGTACCCCCTTGGCCGCGCCTTCCTTGGGCAGGAATTCCGAGTAGGGGAAACTAGAGCCGACCATCAGCAACGTGTCGGCGCCCTGCATCATGTCCCAGCTCGGCTTGGTGCCCAGCAGCCCGATCGACCCGGTGCAGAACGGCACATCATCGGGCACTGCGGCCTTGCCCAGCAGCGCCTTCGCCACCCCCGCGCCCAGCGTGTCCGCGACAGCTATCACCTCATCGGTGGCGTGCAGCGCTCCCTGGCCGACCAGCATCGCGACCTTCTCACCCGAGTTGAGGATGTCAGCGGCGGCCCGCAGATCCCGCTGTTCGGGGATCACCCGCCCGGGCCAGTAGCCGACGCCGGAGTGCATGGTGTGGGTGAGGTGCGGCTGCTTGTCCACCGCGTCCATCTCCTGCACATCCGCTGGGATGATCACACAGGTGACGGTCTTCTCCGCTTGGGCGATCCGCAGCGCCCGGTCCAGGGTGTGCCGGATGCTGCCCGGTTCGTTGGCCTGCTCGCAGTAGGCCGACGCCACATCGGAGTACAGCTGCAGCAGCTTGACCTCCTGCTGGAAATGCCCACCCAGCGCGCGGACGAAGGT